>JAZKBX010000351.1:0-15574 GCA_040388455.1 Bacteroidota bacterium | reverse complement strand
CTTTTGCTTTGCCTTCAAAATCCACCTCTGCCCCATTAAAATCTTTTTTTGTTTCTGGTATGGCTTCAAAACCATCTTTCGGTTTATCCTTCTTTATTAGCTTGTTTTTGAAAATAGAGGGTGGGATTGCCCCTCCCCAAACGACATCAATAATTGCATCATAGTGAACAAGATGATCGTTAATAAATTTTACACACGCATCTGTAAGTGTCTTCCAATCTTCTTCAAGCAGTTCATCAAAAGCAATTTCATTCCATTTTGCAGTGGCCGGAATAAGGGATTTGCAAAGGTCGATTTGAGGCTGGCTAAGTTTTGAATCCCTTTTATCCTGACAATCTATCTTATAAACAAACGCCTCCGCTTCAGGATAAGCATCTAAGCCAAAAGTGAAAAAAATATCTTTCCCCCTGTCCGTATTTCGGTAAACTTTAATCCACGTATAAGGTTTGAATATAGCCGCTTGCACACTTGTTCCATCTTCTTCTTCCTTCCATCCTCGCTGGCTCCAGTATTTCTTGCCGTCTAACTGAAAACCTTCTATCTGTTCAACAATCTTTTTTCCCAAATAAATTGTTTTCTCCCACACTGTTTCCATTAAATAATTCTTCGCTGCAATATGTTCATCATCACTTGGGTCATAAACCTTGTATTGCCACAATTTGAAGAAATCTATTTCCTCCTGAGTAAAAAAATCTATTTCGTCGTTCTCAATAACTCCATTAATTAATGGAGCAAACTGTTTATAGTTATTCTCCCCTTGCCAAAATTTTCTGCTTTCTTCGGCTTCGCTAAAACCGTATAACTCATCTCGTAATTTTTTTAAGTTGCCTTTTCCCAATCTTTCTGCAACCTTATAAAAACCATCTCCGTGATCATTTTTGTTCTGATCTTTATAAATAGCTAATGAACTAAGCAAAGGTCGTGGGGGTAATTGAGAGTTTTCATATTCGGACACCTCGCCCAAAACAACACTCAACTGCTTCCTACCGTATTCTGTATTTGTATCAATATTTAATCCACAATCCTTAACCACATCGCTGTAAAAAACGAATTTGTCTTTTTGTCTGGCGACTTCAATAAGATATTTTCTTACTTTTTCATTCATTAGTTTACTCTTACTTTACCACTTAATAAATCTTGCATTAATCCACTTTTTTTCTTTAAAAGCTTTGATAGATACGCATTTTCATTTTGAATGTAATTATCAATCTGGTTTAATCGATTGGAAATTCTATTTTGTTCTTCTTTAGTATTTGGAAATGGAAATTTTAAAGACCTAATATCTTTTAAAACAATTCTTCTCAACGCACTTCCTGATTCTAATGCAATCAGTTGCTTATAAAAGTACTCCGATTTCAATAAGTATGATAAATACGTTCCATCAAAATCTTCCCTGGGCCTTAAAATTGCAATTGAAGAAAGAACAACCATTTCAAAATCAAGGTTGAAAAAAAGAACTCTGCCAATTGTTCCATCTTTTGAAAGCAATACATCTCCTTTTTCAGGCGAACAATTTTGTAGTTTTAGAGTTTGAAAATCGCTTTCAAGTATTTTAGTGCAAGATTCGAAATTGAATCCATCCTCCTTCATATCCTTTACATTTCCAATCAATCTTCCTTCGACTTGTGGTTTGGGGCTAAAATGAGAGCCATCAGTAATTTTTTTACAAATATTTTCTAAATGAAAAACTTCCCAATTTTCCGGAACTTCAATCCCATTTTTCTTTACAAATCTATGAGTGGTTTTATTTCTGATGTTCCCATTTTCATCAATCCCCTTCGTAAGTAGGTCTTGCATCAACCCCGTTTTGATATTTTGATATTTTGCTATAAGGTTTTCCGTTTTCTCAATAGCTTCATCAACTGTTTTCAAAATGCAGGCAATTGCTATCTGCTCCGATTTATCTTCTGGAAAATAAATTTCAAACTCCTCAATATAGCTTTTCGAAATCTCTGCAAAAGTCGTCCCTTCCCCTAATACCTTCAATTTCTCAATTTGATTTTTCAAACAATAATAAAAAAAGAGCGAATCATAGTTGTCATAAAAGGAGAATGATTTGCATCCTTGATTTGTAGCAAAATCATGATCTGCAATGGCCAAATAACCGATTGGCGCTCTTGATGACATTACGAGACTACCTTTTGGCAATAAGTGAGTGGAGCAACCGTTAAGCCCTTCTAATGTAATTTTTCTTTCTGTGTTAGAGAAATATGGAGTTCTTAGTTTACTTAAATCATTTGGAGTTATCCATAGTATATCGCCGTTCCAAAATGAGGTATTATCAGTGCTTGGAGTTGCGCCTGAAAATACTCTACAAATATTTTTAATTTTATCCTTTTTAAAACTTCCTTTCATCAATTCAAATAATTGAGTTGGGTTAGAAATTTATTTAATTTCTTCAATGTGGCTTGCCTTTCTGCTTCCATTGTTTGTGAATGCACCGCATACTTATCTGATAATTTTTCTATTCCAGCTATCAGTTTACGTTTTTCTGCGCTCAGATATTTCAACAATTCCTCTTGTACAAGATTATTATGCTTTTGCAATATGAGATTTCTACATTCCTCTGTAGTTATAATGCCTCCGATACTTTTCAGAAAGCTATCCAGCCCATTTTTATTTTCCGTAATCTTCTTATTATCGGTTTCCAATAAAGAAATTTCTTTTTCAAGTTTGTTCTGTTCTTTTTTATCAATTGCTTTCTTATTCTTGTCTTTCAATGCTTCTAATTTTTGCAAATTGAAAGTAAGCAGGTTGTTAAGTTCTTCTTTCTCCTCGTCTACCCCATACATTTTAAATTCTACTTTTTTATTCAAGTCGTGTTGCTTTTCTTTCAGCTGCTCCTTTGCCTCTTTGATATGTTTTTCCAAAGAGGTAATCTCTGTTAGCTGTTCAACTAATTTTGTAATTTCAGTGATAGTTGTTGAAAGTTCTGGTTTACTGTTTTCGGTAGGTTGCAAATCATCAATACTATTTTTCAAATAGATTTTAATTTGCTTGGCTGTAATTTCTTCTCCCTCCTCCACTTCATATTCGACCGCCTCAATAGCCTCCTGTAAGGAAGATTCTTTTTCATTAATTAGGCTTTCAGTTTTATGAATAGCTTTCTGTTCAGCTTTAAAATAGGTCTCAATAAAATAATTTCTCGGTACTAAACTCGGAACCCAACCGATAGTTGCAATAGTTTTCAAATCATACTTGATGTTAGTCCACCAGTTTACAAAGACGCCTGCAACTTGGAATTCGTCTAATACATTTTTGTTTTTTAAAGCATCCTTCAATGTAGTAAGCAGGTGTTGTTTGACTTGTGGAATAGGATTTCCGTTTGTTTTCTTTTTGTTTGGAGTAACTGCAATTTTTGCAAAATCATCTTTAGCTGCAACCCACCAATTATCCAAAATTCGTTGCATTTTGGTAATTGTTTTTTGAATTCTTTCGTCGGCTTCAACTCTTTTTTTTATTTCCGATTTCTCTGTAATAGCACTTACAAAAAGTCGGTAAGTTTTATTCTTATTTTTAAAAATGGTTTCGTCGGTAAACCCAAACTTATTAAACTGCTGATGCTGTTGTTCAATTTCCGAAATAGGGATTCCCCCCATTAGATGTGCTTTTACGTCTTCGGGTTCAGGCTCAGGTGTGTTGTCAACATACCTTCTTATGTTCAGGTTGTAGTCGTTTTGTTCTGCAATAATTTTTTTATCAATAAGCTTGCTGTATTTTGGAATTTCGCGTTTGCTGGTAAACACAAAATTAATTTTTTCAATATCTTCTGGCCTTAAATAGTTCTGCACTTTACCTTCGCCATATTCTGCATCTGCATTTATGAAAAATATTTTGTCTCTCAGCTTCTCGTCTTTGTTTTTATTAATGATAAGAATACATGCTGGAATTCCTGTGCCATAAAAGAGTGCGGGTGGCAAACTGATTATTGCTTCAATTATATTTGCATCTACCAAACCTTTGCGAATTATTTTTTCTGTGCTGCTACGGAACAAGACACCGTGGGGCATTATTGTAGCCATCCTTCCTTTCATTTTTAAACTGGCAACCATGTGCTGCACAAACATCAGGTCAGCCTTCTTACCTGTTTCAGGCGCAAAACCGTAGGCAAAGCGGTTTTGATATTTCATTGTGGCCTTATTATAGTTCTGACTAAATGGTGGATTTGCAATTACAATGTCAAATTTTTTGAACGTGCTTTTGCCTTCTTCTAAAATCTTAGGGTCTTCCAGCGTATCCCCGTCTTCAATATTCACTTTAGAAATGTTGTGAAGTATCATATTCATTCTGCAAATAATCCAAGTAGTTGGATTACTTTCCTGCCCAAACAATGCCAGGTCTTCTGTATTTTGTCCACTTTCCTCTACATACTGCCAACTTTGAATAAGCATACCGCCACTACCCACCGTTGGGTCATATACCTCCATACCTTGCTGCGGTTTGAGAAGTGTTACCAATAAGTTAACTACTTGTCCCGGTGTATAAAATTCGCCACCCTTTTTCCCTGCGCTATCTGCAAAATACTTTATTAGGTATTCGTAAGCCGCACCTAACAAATCAGGAAACTCAAAATTTTCGTTTCGTAATGGATTCAAACTACCGTTGAAATGATTAATTAGATCAATCCACCGTTGGTCTGCGATTGGGTTCTTCCCTTTCTTTATATTGAAATCAATCCCCTTTAATACATTTTCCAATATTTCAGGATTGGCATCTTCTAAAGCGTGGAGAGCAATGTTCAAGACAGACCCTACATTTTGTTTTACATCTTTTATTGGAGGATGGTATTTGCCTTCTTCATCAATCCAGCTGTCATTCCAGCGTGCTTTGGGAGGCACATAAAAGTTGGTATATTGCTTGAATGCAGTTGGTTCATTTAATATTTCATTCAACTGCACCTCAGATAAATGTTTGAAGCGTTCCTTGATCTTTTCTGTTGCTACGTCAAATTCATCACTCAAACGTTTGAGAAAAAGCATACCGAAAATAAACTCCTTAAATTCTGATGCGTCCATTTTACCACGAAGTATATCGCAAGCCTTAAGTAAAAAATCTTCGAGCTGAGAGAGTGTTATTTTGGTTTGTTTCATCTTTTAGGAAGGTCTTTTGAAATCCAATTTTTGGTTAATAAGCAAAGATATTAGCCATTAAAAGCAATTAGTCATAAATATAGCACATAAGTTTAAATTTCAATTACTTATGAGTTATTTACTATTAAAAAGGCTAAGAAAGTTCCTTCACTGGTTACTGACTTGATCATATCGAAATAGTTTTCGTTATTTAAGTCATCGCTTAGGACTGATACTGAACTTTGGTGTTAGTTGAGTTCATTGAACCAAAATGGCAAAATACGCTTCTGTAACATTTGATTGTCACCATAAATGATTGCCATTGCTGTTTCCTTAGTAAATGGAAGATTTAATTGTTCACAGACTTTTTGTATATCTTCCCGTTTAGGCTGATCGATGCCGGGCAGTTCATCTTCCAAATACCAACTTCGTATTATCGGCTGTTTGGGTTTTATTTCATTATATCTCATAATGCCACCTTTAAATTGATTTAAAATATAAAAACCAAGTAAAATTTTCTTTTGGTAGAGTTAAAGATTTGCCTGTGATTTTGAAAGTACTTTTCCATCGACAAAAGTGACTGTTATGTTTTTTGTTTTATCTAAATCATTCCAGATTACGGTTTGTTGAGTAACAGTTTTTCCGTTAATCTGGGAGCTACTGTTATTAATTTCCTTTCCTTCGCTTCCTAATAACTTTACAACATCATTATAAGCCATTCCAGTCGTTACCTTTTTATATGATTCATAATTTATCAAAGATAGATTAGCAGAACCTTGACTGCCTTGCAAAAGATTTGTTGCAAACTCTTTTAAATTTCCAGAAAGAATTTTAAGATTATCATAATATTCTCCTTTTATAGTATTCCACTCTTTCTTACTTGTTTTAAATAGAAGTGATTTATTGTAGTTATCGCTCGGCGGTTTTTCATTTTCATATTTTCCATAATGAATCATGTCATGGGCATATTCTAAATTTGTAAACTCATAGGTTAATTTTTGAGAAGTAATTGTGTAGGAAAAATCAAACTTAACTGCACCAAAAGTTACAGTCGGAACAAGGCCTTTAGTTTTAGTTTTACTATAAGTCAATGTCCCATTGGTTGTAAATTTATTACCTCCTCTATCTTGTGTTAATACCGACCATAAGGGAAGGTTGATGGAAATCTTTTCAGTTTGTTTTGAATTATCAAGTTTATAGACTTTATTCAAATTTCCATCATCAATGAGAGTATATGCCCATTTTGACATCATATCCCTTACCTCTTGTATAGATTTGTTTTTTATTTCTATTGAATCCTTAATAAAAACGAGCCCTGTTTCAGGATTGGTAGGCAATTCTTGGGCAAATCCTTTGAAGCCTATTAAAATTAATAGCAGTGAAATTTTCCAATTCATAAAATAGTTGTTTTGCTGATTAAATAAATTCGAGTTTCTCTTTGAGTAACCTGTACATTTAGTACAAAGGTAAACATGGTGTTATATATAACGCCACTTAGATAGAATTATTATTTCACTTTGGCAGGGTGAATCTTAAGCAAAAACATAAGAACAACCCAAAATACTGCAAGACATTCGGAGCTCATCTTCGGAAAGTAAGGGTGGCTAAAGGCTATGGGATGAGGGAATTCGCTTTGCACGCAGATATGGAGTATGGGACACTTTCGAAAATAGAAAGAGGTATTACTAACCCTACAATTTCAACTGTTTTGTATCTGGCCGAAGCACTTGGAGTTTCCCATCAAGAATTGTTTGATTTCAAATTTCCATAAACATCCAAAGAAAAGGCAATACTCTTTAATAGATAATATTTTTATTGGGATTGCCTTAGTAAGCAAACCAAACTAACTTTATTATCTTTATAAGTGATAATAATAAAGATAAACAAGATAATAAAGTTAGTTGAGTAGTGGTTTGTAGATACCCTTAGAAATTCTTATAATCTTTTCTTCACTAATTAACTTGTTTAAGTTATCGTTCAAAGCTACGGATGTCAGTTGTTTCGTATTCACAAACCTCGTTTTGATTTCCTGAAACGGTATCCCATTTGCATAAATTTCACTTTTATTGATTATAAAATCAAAAATCGCCTTTCGCATTACATCAGTTCTTCTACCATCGTAACCTGCCAGTAATGTCATTTCTTCATCATCCCCTGTATAACTCAACCACAAATCATCATCGATAGAGAATAGTTTTACAGTTTCATTATTCTCTTGATGATAGCGGAATGCAACTTCTTTCACATATCTGCGATTATCGTATGTCTTATTGATACCTATTAAAAAGTCAGCATCTTGAGCAAGAATTCTGCTTCCTGCCAGCGAATCAATAGATAAAGGCTGATTGTGTATTTTCGGTGTGTGATGAATGACAATTATCGTTGTTCTGGTGCTATTAGCAAGTTCTCGTAATCGTTTCATAACTTCTTTTGCAAGATGGCTTTCTTCAATACTTCCATTATACAACCTACTTAGCGAATCAATAAACACAACATCCGGCTTACAATTATCAATCAACTTATGAAGTAGCTGCCATTCTTCATTAGTCGCTAAATACCTGGGGAAATTTTTCGGGGCTGTATGAAAATTGCTTGTCCAATCCTTTCCATACGATTGTCTAAGTTTTTTTGCTTGTTTTAAGTTCCTCTCAGTCCGTCCTCGATAAAATTCCTCCAAAGAAACAAATAAAACTTTTCCATCTTTTATACCGATATGTTCTCCCAAATACTCATTAGCTCCAGCAGCAATCAACATTCCCAAGTTTTCGCAGAAAATTGATTTACCTGTCTTACTCGGTCCGAAAACGAATCCCACTGAATTCTGTTTGATACCAGAATAAATCATCTTGCTTGGAGGTTCTTTGTGAATTGTTCTAAACATCTCATCTAATGGACAACTATAAGCCAGTATGTCCTCATTAGCATTTTCCAGAAATTCATTTTTCATAATTTTTTAATTTAGGTTTTACAAATTATATCTTAAGCCATTTATCCAAAATTTCATTACGCATAAGATTAACGAAAGGCAAAGATAGTAATTTGACAAACATTGTCAAATTTATTTTAGTATTTTAACAATTTTTATTGTTTAACAAATATTTATTTGACAAATTTTGTTATTTTATAAATTTTGATTAGATTTGCTTTTATTTATCACTATGGCTAATAATTACGAATTACCAGAAAGAGCAAAAAACATTTACTCCGAATTAAAAGAGAAGTCTTTCGGAATTAAAGACATAAAGAAAATTGATGAAAATAATGTTCGTCAACTCCGGTACTGGATTTCATTAGGTATGCTAAATGGAAATGAATCAGCGAATGCTGGCGAATTACAAGATAATTCTGGTTGGGATAAATTCAATTTTTACGAGTTTATCTGGATTCTAATTATACGTCAATTGAAGGAAATGAATTTTGACAACTCGATTATCTCTAAATCTGCCAATGAAATATTTAGCAGAAAAGACCCTAAATATAAAATGCTACTGTTTGAAAAGGCCGTGTTGTTTGCACTTACTAATAGAACTGATGTATTTTTTGTGATCAACAAACAAGGTGAATTCGATGTGTATAGGCCAGAAGATTTAATAAAAATTGCTGAAAAAAAAGAATTTTCCCCTCATGTGTTGATAAACTTATTACCACTAATGAAAGGTTTTTTATTGTTAAAAGATTTTAGAAATTATATTGTAGGGAAGAAACTGCTTAAAGAAAATGAAACTAAAACCTTAGAGCTTTTATCCAATGACCCAAAGACAGAGGCAAAACTAATTCTTGATGGAAAAGAATCAATCATGCGTGCTGGAGAAAATGGGATTAAAGATTTTATCGAAATGATATTTACAAGAGATTATAAGAAAATAATTATACAACTTTAGAAAACATACTAATGGCAATTCTTACGTTATCGCAATTAAAAAAATTTGTAGGATTTGAAAATGTAACTGATGAAGAAGGGACGTCAATAATAAACGTTCTTTATCAGTTCTCATTACTTGCATATCAATTTTTTCATTGTTCAAAAAATCATACTAATGAGCAATTTTGATTTAATTAAGAGCCTTTATAAGGCAATTGACTTAAAGGATAACAATCTTGAAAAAAATGCTGTTATTTATACTCGTGTATCTACTAAAGAGCAAGCGGAGAATAATAATAGTTTGGAAACACAAAGAAAGTATTGTGATCAGTATGCTGAAAAGAATAATTATAATGTGTCATGTTACTTTGGAGGTTTATATGAAAGCGCAAAAACAGATGGGAGAAAAGAATTCAAGAGAATGCTCGAATTTATTAACAAACCCGAAAATAAAGTTGAAAGTATAATAGTATTTAGTACAGATAGGTTTTCTCGAACAGGTGGTCATGCAATTGCAATTGCCGAGGAGTTAAGGAAAACAGGAATTCATATAATTTCTTGCTCTCAGCCTACTGACACTAAAACTTCAAGCGGTAAATTTCAGCAAAATATGCAATTCTTATTCAGTGAATATGATAATGAATTGAGGAAAGAAAAATGTGTCACTGGAATGAAAGAAAAATTGTACAACGGCTATTGGATGGGAAAAGCACCACACGGCTATAAACATGTAGGTTTTAATAAAAACCAGAAACTTGAAATAACTGCGGCTGGGGAAGTTATAAGAAAAGCTTTTTATCTTAAAGCCGAACATGGTTTATCAAATACAGAAATATCTCAGCGATGTAAAGCATTTGGACACTTCATACATGAGAAACGGTTATCAGTAATTTTCAAAAATCCATTTTATTGTGGCTATATAAAAAACAAGTTACTGGGTGATGAAATAACAAAAGGTAAGCATGAACCTTTAATAAGTGAAGAAGTTTTTCTAAAAGTAAATAATATAGGATTCAACAATTCTAAAAATTATGTTACGAAACAGACTGATGAATTATTTCCCTTAAAAAGATTTATCACTTGTGAAAAATGCGGAACAACATGGGTAGGTTATACTGTAAAAAACAAAAAGGCTACATACTATAAATGCAATAAGAAAGAATGCAGATGTAACAGAAATGCTTCTGTGATTCACGAGGGGTTTAATAAGTATTTATCAACCTATTCAATTCCTGAACGATTTGTAGAGCCTATGAAGCTTCAACTGGGTATGACATTTAAGGAAATGAACAAGGATAATGAGGTTTCGAAAATTTTAATTAATGCAAACTTAAATGAGGTAAAAGAAAAGTTGAATAAATTAGAAGAACGCTATGCTTTAGGTGAGGTTGAAGATAAAGAAGTTTATAAACGATTGAAAGTCCGGTTTTGGGATGAAATAAATGCAATAACTGGTGAACTCAGTAAAGTTGATTTAAAATTATCGAACCTTGATAATTTCGTTAATTACACTGTGAAACTTAGCTCAAAACTCAATGTAATGTGGGGTTTGGGCAGTTTCGAACTAAAACAGGGACTACAAAACCTTATATTTCCAGACGGTGTAACCTATAACTTTCAAAACAACACGTATCGAACCTGCCGTTCGAATTCCGTTTTCGCTTCAATTGCAGTACAGGCAAGGGTTTTAGAACAAAAGGAAACCGGAATTTATACTTGTTATGGTAAAAATTCCGGTCAGGTGGAGCTAAGCTATGAGTTATCGAACCTAAAACATGCTGATATTCTCGCCATCGAAGCCTTTATTAGCCGATATAAAGAAATCTTCTAAGTTCTATCATCTAAATGTAGAACGGTCTTTGTTGGTCTTAAAAAACACTTATCCATGCGACCGGGGGGTGGCAGGGCGTTCTCTTCTACCGGGGGGCTATGTTTAGGGTAGGTTTTGGAACACGCATATATCGCAAATTTTGCAAGAGTATGCTATATAGAGCTTAAAATCTCGCAGTCAATTTTATAGGGCTATAAAAATGGTTATTAAAATGTTCTTGTCTTATAAAAAGCAATGTAGATCAAGGTTACGGGTTAAGGTAAAAATTAAAAATCTTACAAAATCTTTAAAAAAGGTGGCTATTTCGAAAAAAGGCATGTTTTTTCCTTTCTTTTTATAACATGCTGAAAAGGGCTATTTCGACCACATCTGTTTTCACGCATATATTGCTTTTTAAAAAGGAAAAAACATTCTATGCATTCAGGCCCGCAAAATTTTATCATGAAATCCTATGATAAATTGCAACATTTATCATGAAAACTCATGATAAAATTCAAAAAAGAAAATTAAAAATCAGTTTCCAGCTCGCCCCCATATTCTTTCAGCCACTTTTTTGCTTTAGAAAACTCTGGCTGCATAACTGCAACACGATTCCAAAATGCTGGGGTATGGTCAGCCTCGAGTAAATGGGTTAGTTCGTGAACAATAATGTATTCAATAACAGTCATAGGAGCTTTAATGATTCGCCAATTAAAATGTATATTATCTTTCGGAGTGCATGATCCCCATCGATACTTTAAATCCAGAATATTAATGTTATGGTAAGAAACTCCCAATTGTTTAGCGATTGCTTTAGCTTTTGGAACAAGAATTTCAGTTGCTGATTTCATATACCAGTCACGAAAAAGTTTGTTCGCTTCACGCTGATAATTTTTTCCAATGAAAAACTTGTTGTCAAAAGAAATCCCTTCTTCGAGATTGTCCGTTACATATAACTTATAATGCTTTCCTAAATACAAGAGGGTTTCACCGGAAACAAATTGTTTAGCTGGCTTAGGAAAGGGGTATTTTTGGTTATGAGAAATCTTTTCCTGAATTAAACGCTTACGCTTTTTAATTTCTTTTTCAATTATCTCCTCACTTGTATTCAATGGTGCCCTTACCAATACACTACGGTCTCTTTCCACAATTATACTTATGGTCTTCCGGGTCGAATATTTAATTGAATATTTAATTTCCATTAATCTTCTGCGTAAATGATTGCTGAAGTAATTCTATCATCTTTAGCCCAAGCTAAAATTTCATTAGCAATAATTATCCTGTTTTTGAACGCTGCAGGAATGGTATTACATTCAGCAGCAATAAAATTTGACACCTCTCCTTTTAACCGACTGACTGCCGTTGGATTGCCCCAAAAACCCACCAACGACAACTCAACTTTTATCATCCCATAAATTTCTTTAGTCCATACTACCAAGTTATTTACTTCATCATCTGAAAGATTTTCTTTTTTATCGTATATAAAATTATGAAGTTTTCGATAAATAGGCATTTGTCTTTTTCTATCAAGCCCTTTCGTATCCTCTTGTTGTGCTATTTTCATTTTTTTCCGCAATGCTTCTAACAAGCGATAAATTTCTTCCCAATTCTCTCTAAATGCAATTAGAATATTTCTCAATTCCTCGGCAAAAGAAGCATACAATTCCGGGTCTTCATCCATGCTAATATTAATTATATCTCTTATTGCATGTTCAACTTTAGCAGCCTTGGTTTCTTTACGAGTTATTGCTTTTACATTCTCAAAAAATTTATCATCAAGAATTGAAATGGGGTCAATCTTAGTTTTAATTCCTTTTGACTTCAGAAATTCATCGGTAATTTTTCTCAACTTCGCTGAAACCCCTTTCATACTCATTCTTCTGTCAAGGAAATGTTGTGATGCAAGGGTGTTTATTTCTGCAAAACGATTGAGGTCTTGGAGGTAATGCAAGGCTTCTTTTCTTGGAAAAACGTTATCTAATGCTTTTGAAAACTTACTAAATGCCTCGGTAAAATCATGCCTCACATCTTCATCATAAAATAAATTGAAAATATCATCTGGGTCAGCGTACAAGTTCAAACCATGTTCTGAAAATACTTTAAGTAGTTCCTCATGCGCTGTTTTAAGTTCTGCAAAAAGTTCCGTATTGTCTTTTAGGCAATCAGTGATTTCTTGTTGTTCTTTCTCCCAATAAGCATCCAAAGCTCGTTTCATGTGGTTACCCATACCAACATAGTCAACAACAAATCCTACTTGCTTATTATCATCATATACACGATTTACACGAGCAATTGCTTGCAACAAATTGTGATTGACAATTACTTTATCTAAATACATTACTTGCTCAATTGGTGCATCAAAGCCCGTTAATAACATATCTACCACAATCAAAATGCCTATGTTCCCATTTGCAATTTCTTCATCATTCTCGTTTACTTTCTCCTCCTTACCAAACGGTAATTTGAAACCTGCAATTGCCAGTTTTCTTGCTTTACTATCTGAATACTGTTTTAAATCGGGAGTATCATTGTGGGTAACATCAGAAATAATTACTGCCGTTTCAAGTTTTTGAAAATCTTCTATTGAAATTTTTGAATCGGCATTCATCTTCAGTTCTTCAATCATCTCCTGAATAGCTAAATCGAAAGCCAAACGGTAACGATGTGCTGCTTCTTTACTTACACAAACAACTTGTGCTTTATATCCATTAGAGAACACCTGCTCTACATAATGTTTGAGCATATCTTTGGCTTTGTCATTAATGGTTTCCTGTGATTCCAAATAAGCACGTCTTGTCCCGTAAGCCAAAATCTCAACTTGCTCAGCTACATTATAATCTTTAAAAACATCCTGAAATTTTTTGTCCGCATCATTTTGGTCGTCAACACTTGCGTCATGCGTTTTGCCTTCGTAAACAATTTCAAGTGTCACCCCATCTTTGATTGCCTGACGCATAGTGTATTTATCAATATAATCACCAAATGTACTTTCAGTTTTTCCAATAGGTGTTCCCGTAAACGCAATTCGTGTTGCATTTGGCATAGCTCTGTCAAGATTTGCAGCCAATTTCGAATATTGACTTCTATGTGCTTCATCCGACAAAATCAAAATCTTATCACTTGGATTTAATTCAGGAAAGCTTGCAGCATACTCTCTTTCTTGAAATTTATGAATCATAGCTGAAACAATTTCCGACGAGTTTGTTTTCAGAGTTGCTTTTAATTCTGAGATATTATTTGGGCTATTTACAGAGTAACCAACCGAAATCGTGGTATCACTCAATTGTTCATCAAGCTGAGTTCTATCTGTGAGTAAAACAACTTTATAACCTTGCAAATATGAATGCAAATACATTTCACGAATTAAAAAAACCATTGTCAATGACTTTCCGCTTCCTTGCGTGTGCCAAATAATACCTCCCCTTTCATCACGATTGACGCCAGTAAGCAATCGGTCAACCGTTTTCTTTACTGCTCTTACTTGCTGATACCGTCCGACAACACGAATCATTTTACCTTTTGTATCTGTAGTCCAGATAGAAAATGTCTTAATAATGTTCAACAGGTTTTCAGGTTTCAACATCCCATGAACTAAACGCTGCTGGTCATTAGGCGATGTTCTTATTTCCTGGGCAATGTCTTCGTCATCGTTTCCTTCCGCATCTGTGAAGTATGTTTTTTGTTCTTGGCAATAATCAGCAAGCTGGTCAAGATTTTCAGGAAATGGGTCTGTCCAGCGATAAAACAGTTTTTCAATAGTTGTCGTTATTGTTCCAAACTTTGCTTTGTTTCGACAAGTAACAACAACAAATTGATTGTAATAAAAAAGTTGTTTGCTACCCTCCTTCTGATAATCACGTTGCTCGCAATACCGCATCAATTGATCAATGGCTTCAGGAATTGGTTCTTTAGCTTTTGGACTTTTACATTCAATTACACAAATGGGAATTCCATTTACAAAGCAAACTATATCAGGATAAATATGCTTATCAGTTCCAATTATTCTGAATTTCATTTGAGAGACTGCCGTAAAAACATTATTATCAGGCCTTTCATAATCAATGTAGAAAGCATCTTGATTCGGAATATTCTCATCTGACTGTTTACTAACTTTTGTGCCTTTAATTAGCTTCTCTAAGATGTATTGGTTATTTTTAAAAAGGTTATCACTTTCAAAAGAAGTAATATCGTTAACTGCTTCAAAAATCTGATCTTCACTCATCCACGTATTTATTCGTCTGAGTGCATTCTTAACCTCTTTTAACATTAGTACTTGTGAAAAATCTTCTCTTTGAGTCTCCTGTGGGGTTTGTATGTTACCCATTTCCAAACGCAAAATATTCCAGTTTAAATTGGGAATATTTTCCAGTTGCTTTAACAACGGTTCTTCAACATGATTTTTTTCATCAAGTCGCAAGAAAGTTATTTTGTCATCGTTTGGCATATCAGTTTTCTTTCTTTATTAAAACTTTATACTGAATTGGCTTCATCAATAATTGGCTTTCAATATCGCCACCCAGTTCAAAAAAATTTCCGAAATTATTCACTTCGTCATAATGATAAACTCTGTAAATGCAATACTGATTAAGATGTAACCGCATAAAATCAACTTCATTTTCACTTAGATAGAAAGGCGCATACTCATTTCCAGTTGTTGTTTTTACTTCAATATATTTTTCATTTCCGTACTCGTCAAAAGACAATACATCATACCCTTTTCCATCCTGTACAATTTCAACCAAGGCTGCTTTATCAAACAAATTTTTCCCATGTAAAAATTCAATTTCTCGTTGCTTTACTAAGGCTTCTCCCTTGTCTCCTAAATCCTTCTGC
>JAZKBX010000350.1:0-37152 GCA_040388455.1 Bacteroidota bacterium | reverse complement strand
CTATAACCGCACCAATAAGTGGGATAGTAATTTCAAAGAATGTGAATGTTGGTCAAACAGTAGCTGCAAGTTTTGCTACTCCAACCCTTTTCACGATAGCAAATGATCTAAAAAAGATGCAGCTTCAAGCAAAAATTGATGAAGCGGATATAGGTCAAATAAAAAAAGGACAGTCAGTAAAATTTAATGTGGATGCTTATCCTGATTTAACTTTTTCAGGAATTGTAGATCAGATAAGACTTCAACCGGTTACTACCCAAAATGTGGTAAATTATAATGTAATGATTAATGTACCAAACCCTGATTTAAAATTATTGCCAGGTATGACAGCAAACCTATCAGTACAAGTAGATGAGCATAAGGATGTGTTCCTTGTACCTCTGTCAGCTACATTTTTCAATCCTGACTTTATACAGCAAAGTGATAGTGTGCAAATGAAAACAACTATCTGGAAAAAATGCAACGGTAAAGAAGATGGATGTTATGAATCAGATGGCATTTTCATTATTCCTGTCACTGTTAAACGAGGATTGGACAATGGCTCTTTTGTTGAAATATCTTCTGATCAAATACAAGAGGGAATGAAAATAATTGTTGGCAAAAAGGATATAGAAGTGTCTAAAAAAACAAATAGTCTATTTGGCCCACCACCGAAAAGACCAATGAATCAATAATTGCATTATGAGTAATGAGCAACCAATTGTTCAGATAGAAAATATCTGGAAGACTTTTACTACAGGAGACATTGTTCTTCATGCACTTCGTGGAATAAATCTAAGGGTTTTGCATGGAGAGTTAGTTGCTATTATGGGAGCTTCGGGTTCGGGAAAATCAACTTTAATGAACATTATGGGATGCCTTGACAAGGCTACGAAAGGAAAATATTATTTTAAAGACACTGATACGGCATCTAAAAGTAATACAGAGCTAGCAAAGTTGAGGCGTGAAAATTTTGGTTTTGTATTTCAATCCTATAATCTGCTCCCTCGTACTACTGCTTTTGAAAATGTAGAACTTCCTTTATTATATGGTTCAAAATATAATAGTAAACAGCGAAAAGAAATTGTGCTAAACGCACTTACCAGAGTTGGCTTGCAAGAAAAAATCTATAATAAAACCAATCAACTTTCAGGAGGCCAACAACAGAGGGTGGCTATCGCAAGAGCTATTGTAAACAACCCCGCAATTATTTTTGCAGACGAACCTACAGGTAATTTGGATACGCGTACTAGTTATGAAATTATGTCCATTTTTCAAGAACTCAATAAACAAGGATCAACAATTATTCTTGTAACTCATGAAACTGATATAGCCAATTTCGCAAAAAGAAAAATTGTATTTCGGGATGGAAAAATAATTACAGATATATCAAACGAACAAAAAAACGCAGTGGAAGAATTACTTAAACTCCCGGTAGAAATAGAAAGCACAATAGATGAATCTTTATAACCTTTTAAGAACCTCTTTTAAAGCCTTGCAAAAAAATGGGCTTCGAACATTCCTCACTATGTTAGGAATAATAATAGGCGTTGCAGCTGTTATTGTTATGCAGTCGATTGGAAAAGGAACCGCAGCAGATATAAACTCAAGAATAGCAAGTTTGGGAACTAATTTAATTACGGTAAGTCCCGGAGCTGCAAAATCAGAAGGTGTAAATATGGATGCCGGAAGTATGCAAAGCCTAAAAATTAAGGATCTTGAAATGATTAAGCCATACAGTCCATCTGTAAAATACATTTCCCCCTTAATTCGGTCTTCAGCGCAGTTGAAATATGCCTCTAACAACTGGCGAAGCAATTTAATGGGGGTGTCATCAGACTACCTCATCATCAGAGATATAAAGCTGACTGAAGGCTCTCCATTTACCTCCCAAGATATAAAAACATCGGCAAAAGTCTGTCTTATAGGCAAGACGATTAGAACGAAACTATTTAGTGCGAAAAATGACCCTATCGGAAAAGTGATACGAATAGGTACAGTTCCATTCAAAGTTATTGGCCTGCTCAAAGAAAAAGGACAAAGTGGTTTTGGCCAGGATCAGGACGATATTGTAATTGCTCCGTTCACCAGTGTTCAAAGCCGCATTACAGGATCTGAGTATATACAGCAAATATATGTTTCGGCTAAAAGCGACAAGGAGGTAGGGACGGCAGTTAAAGAAATAACTGCTTGTTTAAGACTTAGTCACCGTCTTCCAGAAAACACGGAAGATGACTTCTCAATTAATACACAGGCTGAAATTGCAGAAACAGCAAAAAGCATAACTGGTGCATTAACGCTTTTACTTGCAAGTGTAGCAGCCATTTCTTTATTAGTTGGGGGCATTGGAATTATGAATATAATGTTCGTTTCAGTAACAGAGCGCACCCGCGAAATAGGTATTCGTCTTGCAATAGGCGCAACAGCATTTGATGTGCTTATGCAATTACTCTTGGAAGCGATTACCCTAACAGTCACTGCTGGAATTATTGGGATTATACTAGGTGTAACATTGTCAATGCTAATCTCAAATTTAGCAGGTTTACAAACAATTATAACGTCTTCATCGATATTGATATCATTTGGAGTATGTTCAATAATCGGTGTTTTTTTCGGCTGGTATCCGGCACGTAAAGCAGCTAGATTAAATCCAATTGACGCACTAAGATATGAATGAGTCACAACATTTTGAGCAATAGAATAAATCATTTTTGAAACAGTTCGATTATTATAGCTTAAACAATTCAATAATAGAAAAAATATATAGTGAAAAAGGCGATTATCATTTCTTCAATGGCAATACTTTCTGCGTGTAGTGCAAAACTTGCTTTACCCACGCAAACAGATGTTAACAACGTATTAACCAAATACCCCGATTATACATGGAATGAACTTGTGGCCGGGAAATGGATTTACGAGAATAATTGTAAGAGCTGTCATGGGTTAAAGGAGCCTTCCTCAAGAAGCGAAGTCAAATGGAATGAAACAGTTCCTCGTATGGTCAAAAAAGTAAATAAAAAGCTTGGAGTTGAAAAAATTGACAGCAAAAAACAGGAACTCTTGCTAAGGTATTTAATTACTATGAGTAAAGTTCCAAAAGCAAAATAAATGAAACATACTTAATCATAAACAATAATGGAAAAAAACATAAAAACGCAAAAATAAAAAGTGCTTTACTTATCAATGATAACGAATTAGATTTATTTATTATTAAAAGATTGACGGAAAATTATAATTTTTCAAACAAAATTTATAAAAAAAATCTTGGTCCGAAGCTTTAGATTATTATCAAATGAATGTATAAGTTTAGGTGATTTACCCGATTATATATTCCTCGACTTATTTATGCCGTTACAAAATGGTCATGATTTCAACAATAACCAAAACTAACTTATTATAAATGTATAAAAAAGCGGCTCTTTTGCTTTACTTCTCAATAATTACTGTTGTACTTAAAGCACAAATTAGCATTGGTACTGACTCTGCCGTTATTGATTACGCTACCCCGAAAGAGTTTGAAATCGGTGGGATTACTGTATCCGGTGCCAACAACTTTGATTCGAAAGTATTAACATTAATATCCGGCTTGAGTGTTGGTGATAAAGTAATGGTTCCGGGGGATAAATTTTCCGCAGCTATCGAAAATCTTTGGAAACAAGGTCTCTTTGAAGATATAAAAATTACTGCAACCAAAATTCAGGGTTCAACTATCTTCATAAACATAGAAGTTCTGGAACGTCCACGCTTGTCTAAGTTTTCATTGAGAGGAATTACAAAAAGCGAGGCCGATGATATACGAGAAAAAATAAAATTAATAAAAGGCAAAGTGGTCACTGATGCGTTGATTTCTTCTACCTCTGTTAAAATTAAAGAGTTTTTTATTAACAAGGGATACATGAGTGTAAAAGTGGACATTAAACAAGAAAAGGATGAAAAATTGGAGAACAGTGTTATTGTTTCGATCAATGTGATTAAAGGGCCTAAAATTAGAATTGAGGAAATTAATATTGCGGGCAACAGCTCCATCGAAACCTGGAAATTACGCAGAACTTTCAAAGAAACGAAACGCAGACGTTGGTGGAATCCATTTAATTCAGGCACGTATGATGATGACAATTATCAGAAGGACAAAAAAGCACTTCTTGCCAAATACAATGAAAAAGGATTCCGGGATGCTGCTATTGTAAGGGACACGTTGTATGAAATCGGACCGGATCGTATAAATATTGATATTAGAGTGAATGAAGGTCATCGTTATTATTTCCGTAACATTAACTGGATAGGTAACAGCAAGTATTCCTCCAAGGATTTGAACAATGTATTTGGTATCAAAAAGGGAGATATTTACGATCAGGCACAACTGGATGCAAAATTATTTATGAACCCGAATGGAAATGACATTAGCTCCATATATATGGATGATGGTTATTTATTCTTCAACGTAACTCCTGTTGAAGTGATGGTTACAAGTGATTCAATAGACCTTGAGATGCGCATTTATGAAGGAAAACAAGCTATCATAAATAAAGTAACGGTTGTAGGCAATACGAAAACAAACGACCATGTGATCATGCGTGAACTACGCACAAAACCTGGCCAGTTATTCCGTAGATCCGATATTATCCGTACTCAGCGAGAATTATCCCAGTTAGGATATTTTGACCCTGAAAAGATGAATGTGGTTCCAACACCCAATCCCACCAACGGCACCGTGGATATTGAATACACCGTTGAAGAAAAACCATCCGACCAGATTGAGCTGTCCGGTGGATACGGAAGCGGAAGTTTAGTTGGTACCTTAGGTGTTTCATTTAATAATTTTTCGGCTAAAAACTTTTTTAACAGGGATGCCTGGCGCCCTCTCCCTTCAGGTGATGGCCAGCGCTTAAGCGTCAGAGCGCAATCAAGCGGATTATCTTATCAGTCTTATAATATGTCATTTACCGAGCCTTGGTTAGGTGGTAAAAAGCCAAATTCGTTAAGTACTACGGCCTATTATTCGGTGCAGTCAAACGGGGTAGCGAGAACAATTAATTCAAACGGTGAGAAAATACCTAATCCGGCACGCCAATCACTTGATATCGTTGGTGTTTCTATCGGCTTAGGCAAGCGTTTAAAAGTCCCCGATGATTATTTCACATTGTACCAGGAATTAAATTATCAATATTATGTATTGAATAATTATAGCTCCATTTTTTCTTTCAGCCAAGGCTATTCCAACAATATCTATTACAAAGTATCCCTGCAACGTAATTCTATTGATAAGCCAATTTTTGAAACAAGGGGTTCACAATTGGCTCTTACCGGACAATTCACTCCTTCTTACTCCGTATTTAACAATAAGGACTACGGAAGCACAACAATGACAGATCAGCAACGCTATAAATTTGTTGAATATCAGAAGTACAAATTCACTGCTAAGTTCTTTACCCCAATTACCAATAAAAAAGGAACGGACGGCAAGGAAGCACGTAATTTGATACTGCGTACAGCAGCCGGGTTTGGATTTCTTACTTCGTACAATAGCACAGTGGGAGTATCACCGTTTGAACGTTTTTATTTAGGCGGAAGCGGTTTAACCGGCTACGCTCTGGACGGCAGGGAAATTATTGCCTTAAGAGGATACGATGATCAATCACTTTCACCTAAAACTGGTGCAGCATATATTGCAAAATATTCAATGGAATTGCGTTTTCCTGTATCACTTAATCCACAAGCCACCATTTATATACTTGGTTTTGCCGAAGCTGGTAATTCATGGGAAAGAGCAAAAGATTTCGACCCATTTAATTTAAAACGTTCTACGGGTGTGGGGGTGAGAGTTTATTTGCCAATGTTCGGATTACTTGGTTTCGATTATGGATGGCGAATGGATGATGTACCTACTAATTTAGGAATGCAGAAAGGACAATTTCATTTTACAATTGGTGCGGCAATTGGAGAACTATAATTAAACATGAAAATGTGGTATCTAACTGCAAAAATGATAACAGATCTTCACACAAAATACGGATACTGTTAAGTACCAGTAGGAACTAAACTTTACAGGAGTGATACTGGGTACAATAAACATTAATAAATATTGGGGTTCTGGAGATTTTGAAACTCAGAAGAGAATTCAGGAACTTGTATTTCCTGACGGTTTATTATTGGATGTTAAAAAAAGGACTTATCTAACCAGAAAAGTAAATTCAATTTTTGCGCTAACGCTTGATTTATCAGGGAGTTTAGAAGGGGAAAAGAAAAACGGCAACAGAGATTTTCTGTTGCCGTCATTAGAAGTAGCAAGTGCAATAACGCTATCGAACCAATTAGAGCGCGATTTAATTGCGGTTGCTAACCTTGCTATGTATTTAAAACGAATCAAAAATTTAGATAATAAACTATAAGATTTGCTGATGGCGAAGTAGGAAAGGATTAGCTTTTTGATTACATTTACTATCCCCGTTGAAATCTCGTCAATATGTGTGAAGAACCGAAAAAACAACCTCGGGAATTTGGATGAGTTTTTAGGTAGAAGTTAGTGGTGAAAAAGAATAGATTGTAAATCTTAAAATCCCATGAACAAAGGAAGAAGGAGCGAATTAACTAAGTTGAAATTCATAAAGCGATTAAAATTTTATGGTTTTAAATTGGGAGAAGGAAATTTTTTTGCTTTCAAATCGCACGGAAAACCTTGCAGTTGTTTTCTTTGCAGAAATGAAAAATATATTCGTTCAAAAAGCAAGAATAATATTACACTCCTTGAATTAAACGATTAACCGTTAATTAAAAAAAACAAAGCCCCTTAGCTCTGATGTGTATTTGATTTTTTTAACTCTTTTACTTTCCGTTTCCAAATTCCAATCACTGCCCCTTTTAATCCCTTTTTATTGTTTAGGACATCAAATGCTTTTTTATTTGGATTAATTATTTTATTGTTATCAAAGCAAAAATAAGTTTAATAGTATTTGACGATTTTTTATGTAGTTCTAATTTTATGAAATGTTTCATTATGAGTTTGGCAACATTAATTTCGTTTCTTCTATTAATTTTTTTAAAACCTCTGATATTTTCGTCTTTGGTTAAAAACAAAATCCCAATCCCAACCAAGAAATTTTATTGAATCGCTAAGCTTTAACTTACAGGTTGTATTGTTAAGATAACTGCTTTTTACCTGCCAAACTGCAATAATTATTAAATAAATTCTAAATGTTTCGGTTTGATCGAATATTTTGTTTGCAGAAACTGAAAATTTTCTTTGGTCTACGATATTTTTTATCCAAATCCAATTCGAATAGATTGTAAACTTATAAGTACTTCAGAAAATTTTATTAAATACTTCGAAAACAGCGCAAAACTTAATAAATACTTTGAAAAACCAAACGAAACTTTACAAATACTAACTAAAACTCTAATAAACGATTGTTTGCCAAAGCATAACCATGTTAATATATCAAATTTAAAAAAAAACTAGGCAATCTGTAAGCCTTTTAACTTGAAGAAGCTTTATCTTTTCTCTAAATAAAAATATAATCCTTGCTTCATAGAAAATAAATACGTTATTTCGCCCATCGACAATTTTGTGCCAATTGTCGTATTGTTTTTTTTAATTGTCGGGCATTTTTTAATTTGTTATTACATATATCGATACAGTCAACCTACTTAAGATTAAACAACTATCTATGAAAAGAAAAATTACTTTACTTGCTATAACAATTTTAACTGGCATTAGCTGTAGTGCAGCAAATTACTATTGGGTAGGTGGCTCTGGTAATTGGTCAGACTTTAATAACCACTGGGCAAATACTTCTGGAGGCTCAACATTCCACACCCAAGTTCCTCAGTCGACAGACAATGTTTATTTTGATGCCCTCTCATTCACCACTGCCACACCAACTGTAACGATTGATCAAACAATTGTTCAATGTGCCGACATGACGTGGATAGGCGTATTCAACACTCCAACATTGCTTGGTGCTTCCTCCGACACCATGCGGATCTTTGGTTCCTTAACTCTTAGTGTTGGAATGAACTTCAACTTTAACGGACAGGTTAGTATGGAAGGCTTCACTTCCGGAAATACAATCAGCTCTGCCGGAAACACTATAAACGGATCTCTGGCATTTAATGGTATTGGTGGTAGCTGGAACCTTTCAGGCGTACTAAGTGTCACAAAGGTTATCTATCTCAACAATGGCACTTTAAACACCTATAGTCAAACGATAAACGCAGCGGCTTTTTATTCTTCCACTACTTCCAATAGAACAATTAATATGGGTTTCTCCACCTTTAATCTATCTGGTAATAGCGGTAACTTATGGTCTGTTAATCCTGTTGGAATGACTCTTAATGCAGGGACATCCACGATTAACGGTGCTTGTATTGGTACCGGAGGTCGTTTTTATGGAGGAGGGTTTACTTATAATGACCTGTTTTTTACAGGATCGGCAGTCGGAATTCTCAACGATAACAATACCTTACATAATGTTTCTTTTGCTGCGGATGGGATTATCAGTGGCACTAATACTTTTCATGATGTTTCTTTTGCAGGCAATGCGAATATATACGGAGATCCTATGTTCGGGCCTAATAGTTTTAATAATATTACTATGGCTAAAAATGGCACTTTCTGGAGCGGCAACATTTTTAATAATTTATCTTTTTCTCCGGGCTATACCTATACCCTGCAAGCCGGACAAATCCAATCGGTTGGGGGAACTATCTGTGCTCAGGGAACTGCTGCATTACCTATCAGGATACAATCAAGCAGTGTGGGGGCACCCACAACTATCTTAAAACCAAGCGGCACTATCTGCTGGGATTATGTTCGTGTTTCTGACATTACAGCAACAGGAGGGGCAACCTTTAATGCTGGCTTAGCTCCCTCTAACAGCCAGGATTTGGGAGGTAATACAGGTTTATTATTTACGGGAGGCTGTACTTTTAGTTGTACATCTAATCCTGCGCCTTGTACCCTAATTGTAAGTGCATCAGCAATTGGATCAACAGTAACCGTTACAGCAAGCGGTGGAACTCCTCCTTATACAGGAACAGGAACTTTCACAGTTTTGACTTCAGGCGTTTATTCTTATACCGTAACAGATATGAACGGATGCACTAAAACTGCTACCGTAACTGTATCAACATCATCACCCTGCACACCTCCAGGTATAACTATGAACCCAACACCCACCAGTGTTTGTGCAGGCAACATAGCTTCTTTCTCGGTAATGGCTACCGGAACAAATTTAACCTACCAATGGCAGGTTAACCCAGGTGCAGGATTTTCAAACCTTTTTAACAATATTTCATATAACGGAGTTACAACAAATACGTTGAACATCACAGCGGCCACAACTGCGTTAAATGGTTATCAATACCGTTGTGTAGTGAGTAGTGATGTATGTGTAAGTACATCGGGTCCGGCAATACTAACCGTTACGAGTTGCGGACCTTGTACGCCTCCAATTATAATGCTCAACCCAAACCCTGCCAGTGTTTGTGCAGGCAGCACAACTTCTTTCTCGGTAGTGGCAACCGGAACAAATTTAACCTACCAATGGCAGGTTAACCAGGGGATGGGATTTACAAACCTTGTTAGCATGATTCCATATACCGGAGTTACATCAAGCCTATTAAGCATCACAGGGGTTACAACTGCCCTGAATGGCTATCAATATCGTTGTGTGGTAAATAGTGATGTTTGTCTAACTACATCAGGTGCAGGAACGCTTACCGTTACAAGTTGCGCACCTTGTACGCCTCCAATAATAATGCTCAACCCAAACCCTGTCGGTGTTTGTGCAGGCAGCACGACTTCTTTCTCGGTAATGGCTACCGGAACAAATTTAACATACCAGTGGCAGGTTAACCCGGGTGCAGGATTTTCAAACCTTTTTAACACTATTCCATATAACGGAGTTACAACAAACACTTTGAGCATCATAGCGACTCCAACTTGGGCAAATGGTTATCAATACCGTTGCGTTGTAAGTAGTGGTACCTGTGCAAGTGAATCAAATGGAGCAATACTTACAGTAAATCCATCACCGATTGTGACAGTAAATTCAGCAGCTATTTGTGCAGGGCAAACCGCTATTCTTACTGCAACAATAGGCTCTAATATGATGGATAATTTTCCAACCGGAACTGAAAATTATTCCTGGTCAACTGGAGCTACTACAAATTCTATTTCTGTTTCCCCTGCCGCAACCACTAACTATACGGTAATAGTAACAAGAAACGGTTGCTCCAGCACAACTATTGCAACTGTAACGCTGAATCCACCACCAACTGTAACGGTAAATTCAACAACTATTTGTTCGGGACAAACAGCCACTCTAATAGCAACTATCGGTACAATTATTATTCCTCCCCCTCCTATTACCCCTCCGCCAGCAATTCCTCCTCCGTCAGGTATAACTCCTCCACCGCCTATTCCTCCACCTGCTACCCTAAATACATATATATGGTCCAACGGAGCTACTACTAATTCTATTTCTGTTTCTCCTGTAACAACTACAACATATACCGTAACTATAACAAATAATGGTTGCTCCAGTACAGCTGTTGCAACTGTAACAGTGAATCCATTGCCAATTGTAAATGTAAATTCGGCAACTATAAACTCTGGACAAACTGCCACGCTCATAGCAAGCGGAGCTACTGGTTACTCGTGGTCAACAGGTGAAACTACTAATCCTATTTCTGTTTCCCCAACATCAACTACACCTTTTACTGTAACCGGTACTACCAATAGTTGCTCCAACACGGCTATTGCAACAGTTACAGTGAATCCTGTATCAACTTTAGCAATTATTCCGGCTGGACCATTTAACGAAACCGATTTACCTGTCACCTTAAGTGCTTCTATTGGTGGAGGTACATGGTCAGGAATTGGAATAACAGATGCTATCAATGGAATATTTAGTCCATCCTTAGCTGGGCCGGGAAAACACACCATAACTTATTTCCTGGCAGGGCCGTTCGGAGGTACCGCCACAACAGAAATAATGGTGAATGCACTTATTGACGGTGACTTCATTCCGCAAAATCAACCAAATAATGAAGCCTTTGCAACAATATTTGACAGGTTTGGGAACAGCTATACCTTGGATGATATAAGCGTAAAAAACAACCCACCCCCTCCCCCCAGCCTGGCAAGTTGTACTGCTGGTTATTTTAATCTTGATTTTGTTGGCAGTGGATGGAGTGGACCAAACTCTACTCCGATGCAAGATTTATTATGTCAGTTATTCAATGATGTATCAGCATTAATTCAACCTTCTCAATGTAATGGAGTTAGTCCTATTGTAAATATAAAAGTTTTAGTGCCGAGTAATATGCCTCCAAATGCACTTGGTGCAGCCACTCCTTATTTTACTATTTGCTGTCCAAGCGACAATACAGGGATAATTGACGGTGACGTATGGAAAGCAATTAATTCAGGGGTGAACGACCCCACTCTGTACGATGGGGAATTACATGTTAATTTAAGTCAAAATTGGAATTTTAATGCCACTTCCACCAGTTTTCCAACACAATATGACGCATACTCAGTTTACCTTCACGAAGTGATACATTTACTCGGATTCGCATCTCTCATTGGGCCTAACGGCCAAAGTGGTGCTCCGGGATTGGCCCATCATTATTCACGTTTTGATTCGTATCTAAATAGTAACAACAACGGACAGCTTATTACCTGGAATAACTGTTATAATGCCACATTCAATGCACTTGCTTTAGGAGATATAACAAACACAAATCAATGCAGTAATATTATCTTTAATGCTCCTGTTGCCGGTCAGCAACCGGTTACCGCTAACTCTCCCTATCAGCAGGGCACCAGCTTAAGTCATTTTAATAATAATTGTCCGGGAGCAACTAATTACGTAATGGCTCCTACACTTGGACTTGGGCAATTCCACAGAGTTCCGACCCTACAGGAGGTAAATACACTGGAAGATTTAGGATACCAAACAACAGGAGTTTATGGCACTTCGCCAACTGTGCCCACAACAGGGCTGCCTGCCGGAGGACAAGTTGTAGCCGGAGTGGACGATGGATTCGGCATAGGCTGTGGCAGCAGCAATTTGCAGATTTGCGCCACTCAAACTATTTTAGTTAGCCCCCTTGATAACGATATTGGTGTAGGTGGTGGAACTGGAACAGTTACCTGTCTCCGAAATACAGGTGGTTTTGGCAGTTTTACCATTGCTGGTACTACTTTCACTTTCAATCCGGGGGGGCAAGCAGGAATTGCAACTTTTACATACATACCTGTTAGTTCTACAGGTCGAATAGGAAATATAACCTGCATTCGTATTATTGTTTCTGCTTGCGGTGCAACATGCTCTACTCTTTTCAATTGTAACCAGATTTGTAACCCAGAATTTACCGATCCGCAAAATTGTTTCGACCCCAATGACCCTTCCTTTGATCCTTCTAATAGTGGGTGCGGCTATTGTCCTTTCTGCATTACCAATGGGGTGAGCGGCAATTGGTTTCAATCTCACGGTAGTCCGCAGATAAGGAATAATATCGGTACGGCTCCTGTTCCCGCTCCAGGTGGGGTTGGGCTTCCGGAAACAGTGCTTATGGCCGCTGCCCCTCCTGGCACAGGAAACCGAGAGGGCATTATTACCCCCCTCATAAATGTTCAGCCAGGGGTTCGTTATATTTTCTCTTATAGCAGGATGAGGATGTCTAGTGGTGGATCTTCTTTTCCTATTATGGATAATATGCATATACGCTTATTAAACAGTACTCAGCTAAACGGAATTGCTATCCCAACTTTGAGCACGACCATCCCTGCAATACCCCCGGTTAATTTTGAAATTCTGCACGAAACAAATGTTACTTCAACAAATTGGGAACAGGTTACTGTTTGTTTCGCAACTCCCAGTAATGGTCCGGCTTACGATTGGTTGTGGATTTATCCGGAGCAAAATGTTGGTTCCCCTTTCTCTATTATACTCGTTGACTGGGTACAGTTGATGGAAGATAATTTTACGGCAGGAAACGACCAAACGATCACTTGTGGAGATGTAATTGTGGGAGTTGCGCCTTTGTGCGCTGTTAAAAATGTTTCCCAACAATGGGCTTGGGGAAGTAATACCAGCCCTGACCCCCAATTGACTTTTGCTGGGGCTAATCAACTTAATCAAACCACTACTTTTACACTTAACAGGAGCTTCCCCACAAACCCTGGAGGGGTGGCAAATTCTTGTATTTCAAGCGATAATGTAACAATAACACTTAATAATCCTGTTCAATTGATTGCTAACGCTACAAATGCTTGTGGAACAAATAATGGTACAGCCAATGTTACTGTTAGCGGGGGGGCATTGCCTTATACTTTTGAGTGGAAAGATATTAACAACAATATTCTCACTACCCAATCAGTTACAGGTTTAGCCCCAGGAACTTATACCGTTACAGTTACTGATGCCAACGGTTGCAGTAACACAGCTACTGCAACCGTTACAGTAAAACCATTACCTGTAGTAACAGCCACACCTTCATCACAAACTATATGTTCGGGAACAGCCCCTTCCATTGTGTTATCAAGTAATATTGCAGGAACAACTTATGCCTGGACAGTAGCCCAAACAAATGTTTCCGGTGGTAGCCCCGGATCAGGAACAACCATCTCCCAGACTTTAACAGCAACAGTACCCGGCACCGCTGTATATACAATTACTCCAAGTGCAGGTGGTTGTGTGGGAACCCCAATAAATGTAACCATTACAGTAAACCTGGCTCCTGTAGCAGCCTTTTCTTTCATTGAATTTGATAATGTGGAAGACCATTCGGTAAGTTTTGCACATACACCTGTAAGTGGAACCACCTATACCTGGAATTTTATGGACGGTACCACGCTCACTACTACAACTGCTTCTATCGTAAACCATACCTTCTTACTCCCGGGTTATTACCAGGTAACTTTAACTGCGACTAATGGCTGTGGCATTTCCAGCAGTTCCCAAATTATTTACATTATTCCACTTTATTCACCATTTTCACCAACAGTTTTGTGTTTATCCAGTTTCCCGTACTCTAATAGTAATCCCAATGTCCCGACAGGGGACCATAAAAGTATTTCGGGTTTAATACCTTGGAATGCCGGTGGTACAATTAGAATAAAAGGAACACTCACCATTCAAACAGGGGCAACACTTACAATTTCAAATAATACCATTGTTGAATTTGGCCCGCAAGGCAGGGTAATAGTTATGCGAGGCGCTAAGCTCATTATTAATAATGCAATATTAAGGGGAACACAATTTCCAAATTGCAATGGCATTGCTGTAAGAATGATGTGGCAGGGAATTGAAGTATGGGGTATAAAAAGCAGTGGTTTACCATCCAATCAAGGACTAATTAGTATTCAAAACAACGCCTTGATTGAAGATGCCTATAATGCTGTTATGCTTGGTAAATCAGAATTAATAACTTATGACAATGGGCAGAAATTTAAGTATAATGGTCATGATCCCAATTTTGGAGGCGGAATTATTCAGGCAGCTAATAGCACATTTAACAGGTGCAATGTTAGTATAAACTTTTGGGAATATCCATATTCAAACTACTTAAGCTATATTACTGCCTGTAAATTTACCTGTAAAAAAGCAGGACTTAATGCTAACCTGCTCGACCCTTATTTTGTTACTACTGCATACCCTCACACAGGAGCCGAATACCCCAACCCTGTTATCAGGGCGCATAATCCATTTTACAATAGTTTTTCCCCGCCCACCAGCTCCATCAATATAGGCCGCAGCAATGCAGGAATAACCCTTTACGGCCGCAGAACCATTATAATAAAAGACAATATTTTTGAATATTCTGAAGCAGGTATAGTAGGAAGCGATTCTAAATTTAGTGTAATAAAAGGCACGGGGGCAGGTAATACCTTTACAGACCATAAGACATGTATATTAGAGCAATTAGATAACTACAATATTTTATTTGCCGGTAACAATTTCAGTAACAGCACCTTTAAAAAGTTTGAGGTTGGTATATACATTTCATCCGGCCTGAATGATGTAATTAAGGATAATGATTTTAATCCTCCTTTGTCCGGTTCTCAAACAGATAACCAATCAGGAATAACTTTACATTTTACCCGTAACTTTAAAGTGGTAGATAACCGGTTTACCCGTCTTAAATCAGGTATATACTGCCGGGGTTCAGGAACTGTAGCCTCACTGATTGGCTATGCTACTTCCGGTAATACGTTTACCAAATGCTATGAGCCTATTATAACCTACTTAAACAACAATATGCTCAATATCCGCTGTAATAATTTTGATAATATTATTACCTTTCCAACGGAATATTGGGGAAGAAACTGGGATATACATGGTACCCTGCCCAACCAGGGCTTTGGAAGCGCAAGCAATAAAAAAGCTCCGGCAGGTAACAGGTTTCAAATAAAAACACCTGTAAGGAATCAAATACATGCCGCTACACCCGTTTTCAAATATTATCCGCATATAGAAGCTATTACAAAACCTACGAAGTATAATAGCGGTTCCACAGTTACCATCCAACCGGGATTGACTCATTTCACCTCCGTTTCGGATGTTTGTACACCATCAGCTATAAGCACAGGTGGAGGCTATACGCACATATTACTGGCAAAAAGGAATAATATTACGCTATTGGAGCAGGAGTATATCAATATACAAAATACGATAGATCATGGGCAAACCGGCACTTTATTAAGTGCTATACAAAATAACAACACTCCGGTAAATGCCCTGAAAAACCAGCTTATAAGTAATACCCCTTTGTCGGATACGGTGCTTACGGCATTCATTAACCGCCCTGTACCTTTGCCACCACCAGTGATGCGTGATGTTCTTAAACCCAACTCACCGGTGTCTGAAAAGGTGCTTCCTCATTTGCAGGCAAAAATTGCTGCCATGCCTCCTCCTTTTGCAGAAAGCATCAATAACTACCAAGTGGAAAGCGCCCCTTACCGTACCTTAACCACCTTATTGCGTGAAGTGGCGGTAATAGAAAATGAACGTCAATTACTGCTGAATGAGGCGGTAAGTTATTATATTGACAATGATTCCGTTCCGCAAGCTATCGCTTTATTGGAGCAGGAAAGCAGCCTGGAAGCAAAACAAGCTTTAGTGGGCACTTATATGGAGCAAGGAGATTATACAACTGCCTTACAAAAGCTGAACTCCATACCTTTAATTGCGGATGAGGATATTGCTTTCAAAAATCTGTATTCCATGTATATTAACCTTGCCCTGCAGCAAAAAACACTGTGGGATATGGATAGCCTGCAGCAGCTTATGGTGAGGGAGATAGCGGCTTTATGCCCCGGATCAATTGCTACGGTGAATGCCCAGGTAGTACTTTTTATTGTGTTTGGCGAAAGCAGTGTTCCCTGCCCCGATAATGACCTTCGCAGTATCAATGACAATAGTAATACACAACTTACCCAATTAAGTATTTCATTGGAGGATATCCAATACTTAGGAAATACCATTCCAAATCCATTCAGCAATACCACTTCCATTCCTTATTTTATACCTAAAGGCAGTAAAGGAATACTTAGTGTAAATGATATGCAAGGCGACCTTATTAAAACCTATAACTTAACCGAGGGCTCTAATAAATTAGAGGTTTCACTTTCGGAATACGGTAATGGTTTATACTTCTATACACTTAGTATTGATGATGATAGGATAGTCCGTCATAAAAAAATGATACTTAACAAATAATGCTATGTGTATTAAAAACAATCTAAAAAAAGCGTTTATCATCCTACTTGGGATGTTAAGCACTTTTTATTCGTATTCTCAAGCATGGACTGATGTGGGAGGGGGAACCAATAATACTGTTTTTGCTTTTCAAGAATATAATAATAAATTGATTGTAACCGGAGGCGATACGTTTGGAATAAAAGCCATATATGCTATTGCTTCCTGGGATGGAATTCAATGGGACTCATTAGGATCGGCTAACCCTACTAATGGTGTGCCTTATTGTTATGCTGAATTCAATAATGAATTATATGCTGGGGGAGGGTTTCAATATATGCAAGGGTTGGTTAATACCTATCACATAGCCCGCTGGGATGGTAGCCAATGGTTAAGCGCAGGCAGTACCTATAATGATGTAGGCCAAATAAAAGCCCTCAGTGTATATAATAATCAATTATATGCAGCCGGTAATATCACAAAAATTGGTGGAGTAAATGTAAACCGTATAGCCAAATGGAACGGCAGCAATTGGAGCAGTGTTGGCGGAGGTGTTACAGGAGGATTTGGCGATATTAGTGCTATGGCAGTATATAAAGGGCAACTTTATGTAGGTGGAGATTTCGGTTATGCTGGTGGTAAACAAACCAACTATATTGCCCGATGGAACGGAACAGTTTGGGATTCGGTTGGGATGGGTTTGGATTATTATGTTACCTCTATGGTGGTTGATAGTATTGCAAATGTATTGTATGTTTCGGGAGGATTTGGCCATGCAGGAAGTATGAATACCCTTGCAATAGGAGTTGCCAAATGGGATGGCACCGCCTGGTCGGCAGTGGGTAGTGATACTTTAAATGCAACAAGTGTTTTGGAAATGTATCACGGTGAATTATATGCCGGAGGAGGCAATGTAATGGTGACTATAAACGGAGAACAATTAAATAATATTTACCGCTGGGATGGCAGCCAATGGCATTCGGTAGGTGGGGGAACTAATGGCCAAGTTGCTGCATTAAAAGTGTATGAAGATACTTTGTATGTAGGTGGTCATTTTACTCAAGCAGGCAGCGTACCAGCCACCAGTTATATTGCTAGATGGTTTTCGCCTTATGATACAGCAGTAAATGAAAAAAAAAGTGAAGTAGAATACTTGGGAAACAATATTCCAAACCCGTTTAATAATACTACAACCATTCCTTATTTTGTACCAATGGGAAGCACGGGCGTATTAAAAATAATTGATATGAGAGGGGAGCTTGTTAAGAGTTATTTATTAACAGAGGGCAATAACCAACTGGAAGTTTCGGTGAATGAATATAGTAGCGGTGTTTATTTTTACTCTTTAAGCATTGATGATGGCAGGATAGTCCGCCATAAAAAGATGGTACTTGATAAATAACTATACATCCGTTGTTTGCGCTAAAACAAAAGCGAGTTTTTGACAACTTTTAAATTTTTATCTCGTAAAAAAAATAATCTTTTAAAAAATTAAATGCTTAATACCGAAAGACATGAAAAACACTACTACAAAGTACGGGGTACTCGGCTACAAATGGTTATTCAGATTGGTAATTGCAATAATTTTTTCATGTAGTTTTCAAAGTATAAAGGCGCAATGTACAGCGCCAATTGCAACTGCAAGTCCGGCCTCTCAAACTATATGCTCAGGGAGTGCTCCCTCGATAGTTTTACAAAGTGATATTGTTGGAACAACATTCGCTTTAACAGTTGTTGAGACAGCTGTAAGTGGGGCTTTAGGCGGCAATTATTCCATTATCCAGGATACGCTAAACACAACAGGCGTGGTTACAGGAACAGCCGTTTATACAATTTATCCCACAGCTAATGGATGTTCCGGAGCCTCCATAACTGTTTCTATTACTGTTAATCCAGCACCCATTGCTACTGCAACGCCTCCTGCTCAAACTTTTTGTTCTGGAGGGACAACTTCAATAGCGCTATCAAGCAATGTTACATCAGCTACTTTTTCATGGACAGTTGTTCAAACAAACGTAACAGGAGCAACAGTTGGTACTGGGAATTCTATAGCTCAAACATTGAATGTCCCTGGAACAACATCCGGAACGGCAGTTTATTCTATTACTCCTACTACGAGCAGTTGTGCTGGAACTCCGATTAGCGTTACAGTTACCGTAAACCCTTTGGACGATGCTTCTTTTACTTATTCATCAGCAACCTATTGCCAAACAGGGAATAATCCATCTCCAAATTTAACAGGTTTGTCGGGAGGCACTTATTCAGCAACTCCCGCTGGCTTAATAATAAATCCAAGCACCGGTGTGATTTCACTGGTAACAAGTGCATTGGGTACATATACTGTTACCTATGCAACAAATGGTACTTGTCCTAATACAAGTTCTGTAACTATTACAATTACTAATGCACCTTCTGCTAATTTCAGTTATTTCTATTCTGCATATTGCCTAGATGCAAGTAATCCTTCTCCGGTTTTTGGTTCAGGTGCAAGTGCTGGTACATTTTCATGTACCCCTTTAGGCATGGTGATAGCGAATGTGAATACCGGTGAAATTGGTATGTCAGGAAGTACGCCAGGCATCTATACTGTTACAAATACAATTCCTGCAAATGGAGGATGTGCAGCTACAATTGCAACAACTACAATTACTTTACTTACTTTAGATAACGCTTCTTTTATTTATTCGTCACCAATCTATTGCCAAACAGAAACTAACCCAACACCCACAATAACTGGTGTGTCTGGAGGTTTTTTCTCATCCATACAAACAGGTTTATCAATTGATTCATTAACGGGTACAATTAATATATCAACAAGTGCATTAGGTACTTTTACCGTTTCATATACTACAAATAGTACATGTCCAAATTCAAGTTTTTTGAATATTACTATTACCAATGCTGTATGGCCTGGTGATGCCGACAATGATTCTCTTGTAAACAATAATGATTTATTGACTGTCGGTTTGTTTTACGGACAAACTGGACTTGCACGTGCAAGTGTCAGCAATGTATGGCAAGCTCATTCATCAGCCAATTGGGGCATTTTAGAAAGCAATGGGGCGGATATAAAGAATGCAGATTGTAATGGTGATGGTACAATTGATGCAAATGATACGTTGGCAATTAATTTGAATTTTAGTTTAACACACCTATTACCTACTATTAATAATTACAATAATGAAAGATTAACAGCACCGGATATTTATTTGTCTGTTGTGGGAATTTCTTATAATGCAGGCGATTGGGTGGAAGCAGCACTTTGGTTAGGTAGTTCTACAAGTCCTTTAAATAATTTATATGGCATTGCGTTTAACATAAATTATACTTCTTCCCTTGTTCAGTCTGGAACGGAAAATATTGTTTATACTGATAGTTGGCTGGGGACACCTGGTACCGATGTTATCAAAATTTCCAAGGCGGATGCGTTTGCAAATGTCGCTTATGGTGCTGAAACACGCATTGATCATAGTAATGCAAACGGTTTTGGTAAAATAGCTGACTTTAAATTTCAAGTAAATACTTCTTTAAATTCTGCGGCAGATATTAATTTATCAATCTCTAATTATTTAGCAGTTGATAATACAGGAGCAACAATTGTTTTGAACCCACTACCCACACTTATTTACGTTGTTGGAATAGATGAACAAAATATTAATTCAGAAATTACAATTGCTCCCAACCCTTTCAATTATCAAACTATCATTAGCTTTAATGAAGAGCAAAAACACAGTACACTTAAAATAACGGATATTTTGGGTAAAGAAGTGAGAAGCATTAATTTTTCGGGCAAACAATTAATAATTGAAAAAGGAGAGATGCAACCGGGTATTTATTTTGTGAAAATTTTTGATGGAAAGAAAATTTATGACAAGAAAATAGTTGTTCAGTAGCTAATGAAAAATTTTACATGCAAAAAATTATTAAAAGCAATTAGTTTTATAGTTCTAAACATTGCTTTTATAGTAAATGCAAATTCTCAAACCTGGTGTCCTGCTGGAGCTACTTGGTATTATACGGATAACTCCGCAGATATTAGTGGTTATTCAAAACTTACTTATGTAAGTGATACATTAATTAATAGTATTAACTGTAAAAAAATAACTTCTTATCATGAAGGTACTGGTTGGCAAGGTCCTTACTCTGGATACGGTTTGCCATTTTACACTTACGAACAAAACGGTGTGGCGTATTTGTATAACAATAGCTTTGGGTTTAATAAATTTGATACCTTGTTTAATATCAATGGCCAGATTGGTGATAAATGGCGTTTCCCATTAGTAGATACTATATGCTCTGATTCCACCTATTTTATGAAGGTGTTAAATACAGGCACAAAAACATTGAATGGTTTTAATTTAAAATGGTTGTATGTAAAAGCTGGACCTTTTCCTTATGCTGGCAGTGGTAGTTTCATCTATGGTTTTGATACTATAACTGAACGATTTGGCCCTAGATATGATGACATTTGTTACGCATCGTGCTACAATAGTCCTGATGAATGTGCTCATGGTGGCTTACGTTGTTATTCTGATGATACTTTTGGAGTATATTCAACAGTGCTGACTAGTTCTTGTGATTATTTGACAGGTATTACAGAATCTCAAATTGGACAGGAAATATTTAAAATTTATCCTAACCCAACAGAAAATGAAATTACTGTTGAGTATTATGGGAATATAGAACAAAGATTGACATTAGATTTGTATAATTTAATTGGAGAACGAGTTGGGTCATATCAACTAAATAAAGGAAATAATACAACGAAAATAATATTATCAGATTATGAAGCTGGAATTTATTTTTACAAGATAATATCAGATGATAAAATAATAAGGGAAGATAAATTAATTATCATAAAAAGATGAAAAATATAATTATCCTTTTTTTGTTAATCTCAGGCCATTTATACAGCGAGGATTCTACTACAGTAAAAACATTTAAAAGGTGGTCAATAGGTTTATCTTTTTCTCCTGATTATTCTTACAGGGTTTTAAAACCCATTCCATCAGCCAACGAATATTATAACAATGATAATAAAGCCTGTGCTGACTCACTGAATCTAATTGAAAAATCAACAGTTTCGTATAGTATTGGAATCCCCATTTCTTATAAGTTTAATAAACTATTTGCCCTAAGAACAGGCATTTACTTATCAAATAAAACCGTTCAGTCAGAAGGTTTTGTTTATAACACTTTTGTTTATTCAGGCTATTACATTTTCAAATCAAACCAATGGACAAAATCAAGGTTTCTTTTTTTAGAAATTCCTTTTGCCCTTGAATTAATGCTTCAACCGAAGAACTCAAAAAAACTAAGCTGTAAATTATTTGCCGGAGCTACTTTCTGTAACAACATCCAAAAACACTCATACACTTCAAGAAGATGGCTCCCTGGTTTTAGTAATCAAGAACTTGAAAGCAGTTATGCAATGAACAATGTGGATAAGTTCAAATTGCTTTATATTGGTTACACAGCAGGTGTTAGCGCCATTTATAAACTGAACGAAAAATTAAACATAGGTATAGAACCGGTCTTTAAATTTTACGGTAAAGAATTTTATGCATTATCAACAACTGGAAATTTTTTAGGTACAGGAAAATTAGGTGGGTATTATGAAAAGCCATATTCTGTTGGTTGCAATATTAGTGTGAGCTACATGTTTTAAATAGTTTTCATTCGGATGTTGAGTTAAAACTGTTGTGTTTTTTTACATAATATATTTCGTTAGGAATGAAATTTAAATATCACATTTATTTTAGTTTCATTTAAAATAGTCGTTTAAGTTATCCTAGTGTCAAACTTTTCTTTTGATGATTTTGTCTACTGTGTGAATTCAATTAGATTAATTATTCAATTGAATGGTATGGCCTGACCACTTCAACATTATTGCTTTTAAAAATTGTTACTTTCTTGGCTGATTTTAGCCTCACTGAATAAATTTTAGCTTATATGAATTTCACCAATCTGAAAACCTACAACGATTCAAATGAAAGAGCATTTGAAGCTCTTTGCAATCAACTTTTTGAAAGATGGATCAGGAAAGAATACGATTCTAAATTAAAATATTTTACCACGGTCAATGGTGCAGGCGGAGACGGTGGCGTAGAAGCCTATGCTATAATCAATTCAGGAGATGTGATTGGTGTTCAAGCAAAATGGTTTAGAACGAGCCTTAGCGATGGTCAAATCGGGCAAATAAGAAAATCAATTAATTCGGCCAGGAGCGTAAGAGCTAACATAAAACGATACATTGTTTGTTTACCTAGGGATTTTCAATCCGATAAAATCGGAAAAGGAAAAAAGCTTATAACTGATTCAGAAGAAAAAAGAATTAATGAACTTATTGATGAAATGGATAAATCATATCCTGATCTAAAATTGGAATTTTGGAATGAACATAGAATAAGGGAAGAATTACAGAAGCCTGGGAACGAAGGCGTTTTGCGGTTTTGGTTTGAAAAAGAAGAGTTGTCGATTGAATTTCTCAAACAAAAATTTGATTTGACTAAAGCAGGCTGGCTTAAAGAAAGGTATACCCCTTCTTTGCATTGTCAAGGAACTATTCAAGGCAAAATCGAAGAAGTTCTATTTACACCTATATTTCGAGAAAATGAAATCAAGAGTGTAGAAAAAGTGATAAAACAAACGCTATTAACCAATTCTACAATAGAAGAATTTAACCGTCTTGCCGGTGGAGGTAATGAATTTGAAGCCGATTTAAATAGTATAAAAACCAATTTAAATACCTATCACGATGAACTGCTAAAAATACTTGAATCAATAAAAAATGGCGAGGATACCTACAAAGCGCCAATCATTCCTGAGGTCGATATTTGGCCGGTAAGATCTGCTATTCAGCAAAAAAAACTCTCGAATAATTTTCGAAATTTACAGCCAAAGTTAATAAGAGCTTTAGAAAAAACGCATCAGGTCCATTTGGGCCAGTATATTTACCAAGTACCAGAAAAACATCGACCACATAATTTTTTAATACTTGGAGGCCCGGGAACTGGTAAAACACATGGTGTTGCCAAAGCAGTCGAAAATAGACTTACGGATAATTTACCGGCAATAATTATCAGAGCCAAGGGAACACCGATAGATAATTGGGCTTCAATTCTCCACAGCACCTTAGGTGGATTGAACGATTGGTCGGATGAACAAATTTTTTCGGGACTTGAAGCACTTGCGATTCGTGCTGATCAATACAGGGCGCTTGCAGGTACGTTATCAACTATTTGCGAAAATGAACCTACAAAAATTCTAATCTGCATTGATGGTGTAGATGAAGCTGAAGATGCTGAGACCTGGAAAATAAGAATAAATGAAACAACGAAATGGATTAATCAACATCCTAGATTAAGATTTATTGTTACTTCAAGACAATATGTTCCGTACAACATGAATCCGTGCGATCTTGATTTTGACCATATTAATAGACGTTTTGACCTTTTGGACGAGGGTGATGTATCCCTTCATGAATTGGTACCTAAATATTTGGAGGAGTATAATATAAACTACGAAAACGCTCCATGGATTATTGGTGCGTTTGGAAATGCGTTATCCTTAAAACTTTTTTGTGAAGAATATAAAGGACAAAATTTGTCCTCACTTGCAAAGCCCGTTACACTTGGACTTGGAGCTCTTTTAAATGCGAAAATACAAAGAATCGAAAACGAGTTTTTTGAAAAATTATCCCCGGATTGGTCAAAGACAGATCAGGTAATTAAAAAAGCATTGTTCCACATTGCGGAAGCTTTGCAGAATAAGTCCTATGTTGAACATGAAACCCTTTGTAAACATTTAGCTAAGGAATTTGATGGATTAATTGATAGGAATTGGGCGGCAAAATTGCTTGATACGTTTGCCAATCATGGTGTAATATTAAAACGTGAACAAACCCCTGATGATGGTATTTCGCTTGTAAAAATTGATTACACCGCAGCCTATCAATCCTACTTAGATTATTTCATAGCTATTAAGGCAACTCAGGAAATCGTCAACTCTGGCAAAAAAAATGTCCCTGATTTGTTGAAATTAAAAAATGACTGGAATAGTTTCAGGCTAACCGCAATTTCACTTCTGAACGATCACAACATTTTAATCGGAGAGAATGGATATTGGGTGGATGATTTTGATGCTGAAAAGATACGATCACTAAAATTTGGAGCGTTAAATAATGCGTCAGACCAAGTTATAAGTGGGCAGATACCCGCAATTAAAGATGTTTTTTTAAAATCAATAGAACAAAGAAATGCGGTGCTTTTTCAATTTATAATTCCAAATTTATATAGAAAGGAATTGAATTTGGGTATTGATTTTTTACATGACTCTTTGATTAAATTTCAAAATGCTTTCGATAGAGATACGGTTTGGTCAAGCCCTGATAAATTCGAGGAGAATGAACACCTTAATATAGGTGCCATTTTATTACGATTTCAATTACATCCTTATCATAAATATAACGAGCTTCCGATTGTGTTTGTCTGGAGTTTAACAAGCACAAATAATGTATATAGGGAGCATTGCAGGAGTCAATTGACAAGATGGGGTTATCATAATCCAAAAGAATTCATTGAAATTCTTGGCAGAGTTTTTTTCTGCGGTGATCCTCAAGTGCAGGAAGACCTCGCCAACATACTTTTAGGAATAGCAAGTTTAATAACTAAAGCAGATACAGGTCTTAAAGAATTGGCAGCTTGGGTAAATGCTAACATTTTTGCTGATGATAAAATTATACTAATTAGAAATTCAGTTGTAAGGCATTCTGCAAGGGCTTTGGTTGAAAGGGCTTTTGCTTTGAATGAATGTGATGAACCAGATGTTAAAAAAGCTAGACCGCCTTACAAAACAAACAACGATTTATTACCATTAGACATAATAAGTGAAGGTAATGGCAGAGGCGAAAGATTCCCTATTGTTCACGATCTTGCATGGTATGTAATTGAAAAAAGTTCAAGAGGATTTCTCGATTATAAATCGGGTAAAAAAACTAATACTGAAGGCGAAGAGTTAATTCAAAAGTATAGAGATAAATATAATACGGACTTTGGTCCATTTGAATTCACAATGTCTGCCGGAATAGCATTTATTAAAAACCTTGGATGGAATAGGGAGAATGGACCAGGCATGACAGAGGCGACACACGGTAGTAAAAGTAAGTTTGCCACTTTTGAGGAAAAATACACATGGCTGGCGGTTCATGAAATACAAGGATATTTAGCCGACCTTGTCCCATTTAAGAATGACAATGAAGTTAATAAAAGAGTTTTGGATTACAATTTGCTTATTCATGTTCCAAATCCAGCAAAGGACTATTTGGAAGATCCCAAAGGACCTTTGAAGCCTTTGAAAGATAGTTGGTACGTGCCGGATGACATTTCTCCTATTCTAACATATACAGAGGTTACTTTAAAAAGCGATGTTGAAACTTGGGTCAACCGTAAGGATGTGCCAAAGTTTTCTTCATGGATCAATGTTGATGGCCTCAGGCTAACCGGAGGAATAAAATCACCTGATAAATGGTTAAGTCTATATATGGATACTGATCTTTCAGAGCCTAACAATATCGGCCGTACAGCATTGGAATTAGTGTGCTGTCTCATCAAAAAAGATAAATTCGAAAGCTTTCTAAAATACTTTAAAGGAAATATTGCTCAACTGAAGGGCTGGCCATTTGATAGTTTAGATCATTTTGAGGCGAGTCCAAAATGTAACACATATTCTTCTGTTAAAGATATTGTTTGGATGAATTGGATTGAAGAAGACTATTCAGATGAAGTTATTGAAAAATCCGATACCGAAAATTTCACGTTTATTAAAACTGTAACTCAGGTTATAGAAAATACCATGGATGACGGAGAAGATTACTTTAAAATTCCGTCAAAATACGTAAGGCAATCCATAAATATTGTTGATACAGATAAAGAACGTTTTTTTGATGATAAAGGAGAATTATCCGCAATATTTTATAAACATGGGAAACCATACCATGATACACAAAAATTTTTGATAGTGGATAAATCTAAATTCTATAATGCTATAGCGAAGGATGGCTTAATGCCTTTTTGGATTGCGTTTCAAATTCAAAATACTACTCTTGAATTGAAAAGGGAGCACAAAGATTTCCACTCTCAAAACTGTAGATTATGGTTAGTTTGGGAAGAAAATGGAGTAACAAAGGAATTGTTGTATCAAGATGGTCCTTTTACAAATAAATAAACTATATCCAATGGAGTATCTTACTTCACAAATCATACAATTTCTGAACACCATGAAAATGCTTGGAGTTTTTTCATAAATACCCTCTGGCTTAGCAATTAAGCAGGCAATAGGTATGTTTGATTTAGCAAACTGTGCCTTTGGAAAATATACCGTTGCTTATAAAAACAAATGGAACTTTGCCAAACGCAAGTTTTTTAAATATTACAATACTACTACTGTTTTCCATAAACGAAAGTAAAAATGTAGAATTTTTATTTTTGCATAATCATCAAGGGATTTCTCAGTACCTTCTTCCCGATTGAGAATATCTCAATCAGGGGTCCAATTCAGACTTGCGCTTTTTGGGAAGGCTTTTTTATTATTAAATCACTTAGTTTATAAAACAAAAAATGTCACAACTGTTTTTTACTTCTTCTTTATTGTCGGATGACAGATTTCTTTCTTTTGAAGAACTTTTTAAAAAGGTTCAACCCTCTGAAATAATTTTAATATTTGATACAAACATCGTAATTGATTTTAGAGAATTTTATTTTAATCCTAAAGAATTCAGTAAGGATTTAAAATTTAGAGAAACTTATTTTTCAGCTAGATATTTAGTTGAACAAATAGACAGGTATGATTTGGAAATTAATGCTGCGTTTGGAATCGAAGAATCTAGCCGGTCAATAAAGGATTTTAGCTTAAATTTACAAAAGGCTCAACAGACTTCAAGAGCATTAAAAGACCTCTTTTCAATGAATATTGAAAAATTAGACAATCATATAAACAAAGGCTCCGCTGAAAATTTAATTATTAATAACGAAGAATTTCCAAATACTAAAATTGAATGTTTAAAAGAAACGTCCACTTTTCAAGGGTTATTAATCATTAGCTATTTAGCCTCCCTGAAGATTTATGAACTTACAATACGAATAGAAAAAAAAGAAAAAACACATCTCGGGGCGATGACTGAGTTTTTGAAATTTCTAGATGAAGAGGTGGACGCTATTTCTGCCACATTTATTTCATACGCTTTTCATATATTTGGCGGGTTCCAAGAACTAAAACCATTAATATTTTCAAAAGAGAAAAAGAATCTTAATAAAAGGCTTCATAAAATATTCAATGGAGCAATCGATCTAATATTCCCAAATATTACGGATAAATCTCAATTAGCATATTCTAATTCATTAATTAATACAGAATTAATTCCTGTTTTTGTTACTCGTGATAAATATATATCTGTTCTTCATAGTATGTTAAATACTAAAGTAAGATTTGAAAATGAAACATTGCATGACCCTCAATTAAAGGAAGTTTCGTATAAATTTATCAAGATGACAAATTGGAATCAAACTGAAAAAGAAATAATTGAATCCGTGATTCGCCAAATCAGTATTAAAAGATTATCAAATAGTTTCAGTGGTCAGAAATCTGCTCTGCCCTTATTAAATAAAGTAGAGTATTATGAAACAATTGTAAAAGAACTTTTCTAGATTATACAGCAGTGTAAGTTAGAAACGATCTGGTTATTACTTACTCTTGTTTTGAGAAATGCCTGTAAATTGATACTTCAAAACAATTGGGCTATTATTTTATTCTTTGATTTGCTACTTTTCTATGCTCTTCAATCAAGCGGAACATTTCTCCTTTCATTCCTTCAGGGTAATCGAGTCCCCTGTTATCTAAGTCATTTTTAAACAACTTCAATAGGCTTTTCGCTGTTTCGAGATCAGTTCTTTCTGGGCGGTTCAAGTGTCCCTCAAGCTCATTATATTGATTTAAAACCATTTCTTTTAGTGTTTCAATTTTTAACTCTTTTCCTCTTAAATATAAATACTTAAGAATTTCTAATCCAGAGCATGCAACTGCCATATTTCCAAGGTAAATAAAAGCATCGTACACAATACCTAATGCTATATTCGCACATTTTTCTGCCATTTCGGTTATTACTTTTTTCTCCTTTATATTATTAAGATAAGGGAAATAGGTCATTATAAGGCTAAAAATGTTGTCAGAAATATCAACTGGCATTCCAACCCTAGTGTGGTTTGATAATTCATCACAAAATTTAAATATTTCGTTAGATATTCTTAAACTTGAATGCTCAGAAAATATATCTAATTTGCTTAGAATTTCTTGTCGTTTCTTCCAATCGCTTATTGCAAAGAATTCAGAATTAATTTTAATAATTTCTAAAACAATTCCTGCATCAAGAGATGCCCTGAATAAATTTTCTTCTGATATTTTTTTTAATGAATTACTATAATGTTTTAATTCTATATCTTTTTTCTTCTCATTTTGTTTGTAGAATTCATTTCTTCTTTGCTTCAATTGTGAATGGCTTAACTGTTTTTTTAAGCCATTTTTTAATGAAGCATCGTGGTGATGATCAAAGCATAATAAAACTAAATTATCAAAATCATTATTGGAAGGATCGCTATCAATATGATGAATTTGATCTCCATGTTTTCCACAGTAGCATTTCCCTAGTGATTTGGCCATCACTTCATCATCAGTCTTTTTAGGTATTTTAATTCTCTGTTTTGCCATTTATATTTTAAATTTGTTTTTGAAGTTTTACAAAGAATGTAATTTTTCTAAAATTTTAACCATAGCTAAAGTATCTAACTTACAATATTCTAAAAGTGCATCTTTAGTTCTTTTTAAATCTCCTTTAAAAGTGCCTTGAATCATCGAAGAAAAAACATTACTTGCCGTTGCGCCATCTTTTATTTCTAAATCATTGTAATGGAATGATGGAGCAAGTGCCGGTAAAACAACCTTTATTGAATACGATCCATTCATTGCTGGAGTATAATACCATCTTTCTCTGAAAGGAATCATTAAGTCTTTTAAACGATCAATAATATTTGAAATTTCTTTTGAATATTCAGGGAAATCGGATGCCAATTCGGAAAGTCTACCTTTTTCAAAACCAATATTATAAACTAAAATATCCCGAAGACCATTACAGTCAATTAAAAGTTTTTTTATAAAAAAAATTCTAGGATCGATGCCGTTTGCTTCTGCAATAAATTCAAAGTGCTCAATCGAATTATTTTTTGAATTTTGCTTATGTAAGGAATATTGAAATACAATTTGCTGATAGGGTCTACTATTTTTAAAAACCGGTACAGCTAGTTGAAATGTTTCAAAATCCAAAAAACCTAAGGGATACTTTATTTCTGAAATGAATTGTTTTATTTCAGGTTTTAAAATGATAGTTTCTTTTTGCAACTCGCATTCCACCTGCTGCCATTGATTTGTATTTAAACTATAATCTTTTGGAATATCCTTTAATTCTTTTATGTCTTTAGAATACAGCTCGAATTTTTTAGTAGACTTTAGGTTTGCGATATCAAATACGGAAGGTTTAGGAATGTTCTGCCAACAGTATTTGATAAAATCACAAGGATATGGATCATTGCATTGTAATCCAATATCTATTGCCGGGCATTTCTTTTTGAATAATACAGATTTTAATTGTTGAATCTTTTCAGGAATTGAATCTTGAAGGGCTATAATTTCATTTAATATGGATTTTTTAATGAAAAGTTGGTTTATGTCAAGTTCTTCTTTTCTTATATATTGATTATTGATGTATATAATACTAAAGTCTTTGATAGTTAAGCCTGAGTTTTTAATCAAATAGTATTGTAATGCAGCATCTAAAATGAAAGCCTTCTTAATTTCTGTTGAGCTTTTTACCTCAAAGAAGGAATAGTCAGTTCCATCTTTTACCAGTATGTCAGCAGCGGCTATAACTTGGTCAAATAAAAAAGTTGCCTCATAAACAACTGATTCATTATTATTGACTACTTCTAAAGTCCTTGATAAAGCAGTTTCATAATTAAAATTGTCTTTGTTACTTATTTCAAAACCATTTGGAAATAAATCGCGTGCAAGTTTACCAACATCATTACCTTGCTCAAACAGAGCCTCCTGCGAATAAGAAGTTTTGTTCCTAAGTTCTTTATTAAATTTATTTAGAAATAAAGATTTAGTGCACTGGATGCCCCTTACAAACATTGATTTAGAAAGAATGTACATAACGTTTCACAATCTTTAATTTTTTTAAATAAAAAAGCAGCCCGTCCTCGCTGCTTTCGTTTTACTCCTTTTATCAGAGTGTAGAGACCGCTTGTGTGTGGCAATAATTTAGACGGTGCAGTCTCAATATTTTTATCCGTAAACTTCTTGACTCTTTTTTGATTCTAATTCTGCTCCAAATTGGAAATCAGTCCATTTGGTAAACCAGAAGTTTTCCATCTCAATAATACCAATATGATTAGCTTCTTGTACTCCCATCAAAGATAGGAGTTCTTTTTTGTATTTGTATTTTTCTTCTTTTTTCTTCTTTGAAAGGTCATCTACATACGGACAAGTTAAAATATCTAATAATAGGAAAACCATTTCTGCTTTCTTGGCAGAATTGTCCTTCCCTTGAGCCTTAAACATTTTTTTGATATGATTCATTATATCATACCTCAGCAGTTTATATCTTTCAGCATCTTTAATGTAGAAAAGTAAAACTGTAAGAGAAAAATAGTTCAATGAGCCAATCTTATATTTTCCATCAGTATGATGTATATTAAAATATTCGCATAAGGTATTTTTATCGAGGCGATATTCTCTTCCTAATTCTCTTAAAGCAATTAACAGATATAGTGTTTCAACCTGGATATGCTCATTCGATTTATTCTTATTTAATACCTGAGAAATTTCGTCAGAAATCTTTTTGAAAACCCTGTGCTTATTATCAAATGAAAAGGTATCTGTTTTGTCTTTATTATTTCTGTTAATGAATGCAGTTATTTTGTTAACGATCATGCACAATTTAATCGTAGAGTTTACACGAGGGGAAACCGAATAAAGGAAAAAAGTGAAATCTAAAATTTGTAAAAATGTGCTCGCAAAAGCTTTTTCTTTAATAACACTATTCTCTGATTCATCATATATTTTTACTAATTTTTCAATTTTTTTATCAATGGAAGCTAAGGCATAGTTTAAAATATCTTTGTATTCAATTTTAGTTTCCTTAACAATTGTTTTAAATCTAGTTATTAATTTATTCGAACTTACGTAGATTTTATACTTTGATTCTTTCTTTTCCTCACTATGATCCTCTTGGCCCCCCTCTTCACCATCTTGAGTATCATCACCTATCTGAACCGTATGATCGAGTGCATTGATTGTAAATGCTAAATCTTTATTAAGTAAATCACTTATTTTTTGTTTAGCTATACTTAACTCTGTAATAATGGGCTTTTCGTACAATTTAGACTTTGAATCATTGAAGCATAATTTATATTCTTTTAATTCTAATCTATATAACCCAAAAATATCATCCCTTATTTTATCATCATTATAAAACACAAAAAAATCATCAACGTATCTAAATATTTCAAAATGCTTTTTGTGAATTTTACCATGTTCTTTTAATTTTAGGTAAACATTTTTGTCAATTTGTTGCAAAATCAATTCGGCAAAAATTCTGGAGAATTCAGGACCAATCACAATTCCGTTCGTTTCCCCATAATTAAGATTTTGCATTAATTTGTCGAACTTTCCAGCAAAAGTACATTCGCACGATGGGATATTATCTTTTACTATTTCTTTGTTTAACAAAGCCCATGAAATGCTATGGGTATATATGCTATCAAAACATTTTGAAATATCGAATTTACAAAGTTTGTTATATTTCTTCTCACATTGATGGTACTGATAGGATTCATAAAATTTATGAATATTGCTGTAATTACTGTAATGAAAGTAATGTTTTAGATTTGCATATTTCGTTTCAGATTCTTGAATTAGATCATCTTCTATTAATTTACCAAACTCCTTTTTACGCGTTTTAGGTTTTTGATAAATATATTTCGCCACTTTGCCTGCTTTTCTAATAGAAAAGTTACTAATGTTTGAATAATATAAAATAAGATCTCGATAGTTATCATAAAAATCAATCAGAGCCAGCTGACTTCCCGGATGAATAATGGTTAATTCTCGATAATCATTTTCTTTGTGAGAAATCTTAAAATTAAAGGGGATTTTCCTTAGTTCTTTCTTTAAGTCTATCTTTATTTCATTATTGATTATAGTTTTGTCCTGTTTAAAACCAAAAAGTAATTTTAATATATCACCTACAAAAGGTTCATTGGAATCCCATGTGATTTTTGAGGGTTTTCCATTTTCGTTAGTAATTTTGATATTATGCTTTACTAAAAAAGTATAAAAATATCTATTTGAAAATGTCAAAGGTATTTCAAATGGTAATATATCAGAGAGAACCACTCTTTCCTTAGTATATTTTATTGATGTTTTTTGTCGCTTCATATCAAAGAGTTACCATATTTCTAAAATCTCTTTAAGAGATGTTTTCTTAATTTTTGAATTAAAATTCGAGTATGTCCTTTTCTCAAAGCCCTTTTTGAAACCAAACATTTTCAATCTATTTATTAATTTAGGATTCGCAATTAAAGCATCAATTTGAGTATGGAAATAATTGTCCAATTCGATTAAATCTTCAAGCTTATCTGTTAAAAGACTATTTGAATAATAAATTCCAACTAAAACATTATCCTTATTGTTTGCCAAACGTGTATTGCTTGTTAAAAAATTAATACGATGTATAAGTGACCTTCTTGCAAGCTTAGGCATCAGAAGTGCTTCCTTGTTGAATACTTCCAACGAAGTCCTAATTCTTTCTTTGTACCTTTCTATTTTTTTATCTGTTAATTTTATTTGTTGAAATTTTAGGGCGCTAAAAATGAACTTATATCCTAAAAAATTAAGTTCCTGGGTTTTTCCACAAATTAATAGTTCAATTTCTTTTGTTTTTTCGGCTCCCTCATTTATTTTCAGACCACTGCTATTTTCAATTATATGCTTAATTTGTTCCTTATAATGTGTAATTGCATATTTAGATTTTGGGGTAAAAATAATTATGATATCATCTACATACCTTGAATAGTAGGTTACATTACTTAACGATTTAATTTCATTATCAATATTACGCATAAACAGTTCAGCTAAATATGCGCTAATGCCTATGCCCCTTGGAATTCCAATTTCATCTTGGGATCCTGAGAGTTCTTTATAATCTTTTAAAAGTTTCCAAATCAATTTTTTACTTAAAAAACTTAGTAAATTATTCTCATTAATTTTCGCTAATAGTTTTTCGTGAGGTATGGACTCGTAGAAGCTTTTTATGTCTGTTCTTAGAATAATTTTCGGGAAATCATCGGTGAGTATTCCGTTTAATTGGTCAACAATCGCAAACCTATTTGCTTGCTTTACTTTAAATGATTTTTTTAAATTATACTGCAATTGTTTCATTGCAAAATAATTTTCAGGCAAGTTTTCTATTGTGTATATAGGTTTATCGCCAGTGTCTATTTTTTTAATTGTAAATTTAAATTTCTTCTCTGATAATTTTGAACTGCACTCTTCTAATTTATTAATCAAAAGATCTTCTTTACTCTTTTTAGTATTATTCTTTTTTTCAATGAGTTCTACTAATTTTGGATCGTCTTTAATTCGTTTCGTTAGCTGATAATTAATTTTGATATTTATTTCGCTAATATCCTTAGTGATTTTGAATACATCAGTAAAAAACATTTTTTCAAGATTTTTTCCTTTCCGATTCTCAAAATCAAGAATTTTTTTAAAATTATCAGTAGAAAACGATTGATCTAACATTTTAATATTTATTATTTATGTGTAGCTTTCATTATTAATCATACTTTTTCTACTTCCTCTTTCCTCAACGCCTCTCTCAAAACCTGTTGCAATAAGTTTTCATTTTGTGATGCACTTTGTTTTATACTTTCTTCTAACTCAATACAATTTTGCATTAGTTGCTCTAATTTTTGAACTATTCGTTGTTGTTCAAAAAGTGGGGGAAGTGGAAAAGAAAAGTTTGTTAAATTATTCACGCCAAGTTCTGTTTGTTTGGTGCTTGTCGCACCTTTTAAACGATTCACTAAATTTTGTCCAAAATCTGAATTAATAAAATAGCATATATATTTTTGATTTATATAACTTCTTAAATTTAAAATATGTGAATCGAAAATAAACCCGTCAGCAATTTTATCAGCAATTGCACTTCTGCCAATCGTGCCTTCTCCTGTTGAATTAACTAATACATCATTTTCCTTAACTACAAAATCATGGTGAATATTGTTAAACCAAGTTTCATTAATTGCTTTTGAAAATTGAGTATCGATAGAATACCATCTGATACATTTTTGGTTTAACATTTTTGAAATTCCGTGCTCAGAATACATAGGACTCTTTCCTCTTTTAATTTCCGACACATCACCCAACTTACACCAGGCCCAATTATCAGGAATTGCAAAAGGAATTTCTTCTGCTTTTACCGGTGGCAATTTTTTTTCCTTTTTGAGTGTTTTTTCTGTAATCAGTTTTTCTTTTTCTGCTTTTATTTTCTTTAGCAATTCAATGCCAGGTTCGTCTTTTTTATTTTGCTCAACTAACTTGCCTTGTAAAGCATCTTGTAATAATTGTTGGCGAAGCTTTTTTACTAGTGAGAGCTGGTTGGTGAGTTCGACATCTATGTATTCCTTTGATTTTAAAAAGTTTAGAGTTTCTCTAATTCCATATTTATCGTTCTTGATTTCAATAATTCCTTTTTCAATATTGTTGAGTAGAATAACGATTTCTTTTTGCAACTTTAAATCAATTTTAGGAATTGAAATACCTGAAATCCTTTTTAAGCTGATTACCGGTTGTGCGGAAGTATTGGCATATTGATTAAAGTTTTTAAAATTAAGAAAATGAATTAAAAACTCTAAATCAAACTGATCATCAATTTTGCTGGCATATAAAGCATTATCAGTTATCCAAGATTGAGGTTTAATTTTAAAAACACAACCACATCTTGCACCCACCCTACCTATCCCGAGTGTTTCAAATTGGACATTAAAAACATTATGTTTTTTATCAGTTATACCACCACCGCCATAAACATTGTATCCACCATCAATCATGTTTTGCGTAGGCAAATAATCACCACTTGATAAAGAAATGACAGTGAAAATATTTACTTTGTCTGATTCAGATAGACTCGCAAAGATTTTATTCCTAATGGCAGATAGCTTTATATCTTCTATATATTTTTTTGCCATGATTATTTAACTAATTCTTTAATTTGAAACAATAACTCATTGCTTTTTTCAAAACTCTTTGAAAGCAATAAAATTAATTCAGCACTTCCAATTTCTTTTTCTTCTTCAGGTTTAGTCGGATTTTTAATATCCAAATCGTAACCGCGCTCAATAATCGTTTTGATATTTACTTTCCAGCATACTTCACTTTCTTTTCGTTTGTTCCACCATTTTTTAATCGGATCAAACTCTTTTGCTTGAATAGGTCTTGTTTTATTATAAGCTTTATAGCCTTCGGGCATACGATGTTCATAATACCAAATATCTTTTGTCGGTTTTCCTTTATCAAAAAACAATAAATTTGTTGCAACACTTGCATAGGGTTGGAAAACAGAATTAGGCAATCGGATAATGGTATGCAAATTACAATCTTCTAATAGTTTTTGTCTAACTCTTTGCTTAATGCCCTCACCTGTTAGTGAGCTATCAGGTAAAACAATTCCTGCTCTTCCTCCTTGTTTTAAAAGGTGTATCATCAATATCAAAAACAAGTCGGCACTTTCTTTAGTACGGAATGTCTGAGGGAAATTGGTTTCGTTGTTGTTCGCTACTATACCACCAAATGGAGGGTTTGCCAATATTACATTTACGCGATGCCTTTCGGTAAAGTTGCTTAATGGTTGGTCTAAAGCATCACCAAATTTTATATTGGGTACTTCTATATCGTGTAATATTAAATTGGTTGTTGCCAATAAATAGGGTAGGGGTTTGTATTCCCAACCTGTAATATTTTGTTCAATGCTTTTACGTTCCTTTACATTTTTGGCTTGTTTCTTTAAATGCTCAATAGCGCAAGTTAAGTAACCTCCGGTTCCGCAAGCAGGATCTAATATTTTCTCTCCCAATTTAGGATCAATAATATCGGTTATGAATTGTGTAATTGCTCTTGGTGTATAAAACTCACCGCTTTTTCCGGCACTTTGTAATTCTTTTAAAATGGTTTCGTACAATTCGCCAAAAGCGTGGCGGTCTTTGGCAACATTAAAATCAATTTCATTTAACTTATTCAACACTTTGCGGATGTTGATGCCGCTTTTCATATAATTGTTATTGCCGTCAAACACTTCACG
>JAZKBX010000349.1:0-9904 GCA_040388455.1 Bacteroidota bacterium | reverse complement strand
TTGTAAAAATGACGCAAGCCCGAGCATCACCTTTACCGGTGCTGACGCTACGCCTCCATACACCTTTACGTACACCCTCAACAGTGGAACAAATCTGACAGTGAGCACAACAGGTGGAAACAGTGTAAGTGTAACAGTGCCAACAAATCTGGCAAGTGTATATACATACGCCCTGATAAGTGTGCAGGATGCAAGCTCAACCACCTGCTCCCAAACACAAAACGGTGGAGCTACCGTAACAGTTAACCCGTTGCCAACAGCAACCATAACAGGTACAACAGCGGTTTGCAAAAATGCAACCGCACCCGGCATCACGTTTACAGGAGCTTCCGCTACCGCACCTTATACATTTACGTATACTGTAAATGGAGTAACTCAACCAACGGTGGTAAGCACAGGAAACAGTGTAACGGTTTCTGTACCTACATTGGTTGCCGGAACATTTACGTATGCCCTGGTAAGTGTAATGGATGCCAGCTCAACTACCTGTTCTCAAACACAAAGTGGAAGTGCAACAGTAATTGTGAATCCTTTGCCTACAGCAACAATTGCAGGATCAACTGAAGTCTGCAGAAACACCACTCCTCCAAACATCACTTTTACAGGAGCCGGGGCTACCGCACCTTATACTTTTACTTACACAATTAACGGGGGAGCAAACCAAACAGTAGCAACCACCAGTGGTAACAGTGTGAATGTACCTGTCCCTACCGGCACAGTGGGTACATTTTTGTATGAGCTTGTAAGTGTGAAGGATGGCAGTATAACCGCCTGTACACAGGTTCAAAGCGGAACTGAAACTGTGATTGTGGACCCTTTGCCTGTTGCCAACTTTGGTTTTACCGACATGTGTTTGTATCAACCTGTTGGTTTTAATGATTCATCAACAGTTTCAAGCGGCACTAATGTGAGTTTTTTGTGGAATGTTGGTGATAGCAGCCCTTTGGATACCACTCAAAACCCTGTTTATACGTATGCAAATGCAGGAACATTTCCTGTTACCTTAGTAACCACCACCAATAATGGGTGTAAGGATACCGTTACAAAAAGTACAGTGGTTCACCCTAATCCTTACACACAATTTTCTACTGCAAATGTTTGCGATGGAACCCCGGTCGGATTTAGTGATTTAAGCACCATCCCTTCAACAGACACTTTACAATCCTGGAGATGGGATTTCGGTGATAGCAGCGCTTTTAACGTTTACCAATCCGTTTCAGGTGGGCACCTTTACGGAAGTGCGGGTTCTTACACTGTTCAGTTAATGGTGGTTTCAAATTTTGGCTGTTCTGATTCAATTACGAAGGTGGTGGTAGTTAACCCTAATCCTGATCTGGCTTTTTCAACGAATGATACGGCAGGCTGTGAATTGTGGTGCGTGAGCCTTACTGACCTTTCTTCTATATCGTCCGGCAGTAACGCTACCTGGCTATGGAATTTTGGTGATGGAAACTCAAGTGGCGAACCAAGTCATTGCTATATTAATGACTCTGTTTACGCTCCTTTATCCTTTACCATAGATTTAACAGTTGCCTCTGATAGCGGATGTATCAGCTACTTATCCAAACCCAATTACATTACCGTTTATCCAAATCCTGTTGCAAATTTCATTACACAACCTGAAATAGAAACGATCATGAACCCTGTTATTTCATTTATTGATGCGTCAACAGGAGCTGATTTCTGGACCTGGGATTTTGGTGATGGTTCCACACCATACAGCATTGGTCTCGATTCGTCTTCTATAATTACCCCATCACCTTATACCTACCAGGATACTGGCTCTTATACAATAATGCTGATCACTTCCACGCAATACAGTTGTGTAGATACAGCTTATAAAAAAATATTTATCGGACCAGATGTTTCTTTTTATATTCCGAATGCTTTTTCTCCTAATAACGATGGGATAAATGACACTTTTTTTCCAAAAGGCATTTTTATTAGTCAATTCGAAATGACGATATTTGACCGTTGGGGAAATTCGGTTTTCTTTTCCGATGATTTTTATAAACCATGGGATGGCAAAGCAAATTATGGAAACGAAATAGCTCAGCCTGATGTTTACATTTATGTTATTAAAGGGACTGATATTTACCGAAAAAAACATAATTATAAAGGAATTGTTACATTAGTAAAATAATTAGGGAATTAGTGATTTTCTTATAGCGCTTTTGGGGCACCAATTACATAAGTATCAATTGAATGCGAATACTATGAAAAAATATTTCAATTATATAAAATTATTGTTTTTGTTCATTGTATTGAGCAGCAGCTTCAATATGTATGGGCACTCCGTTCAGGTAGGATATTGTGTAAGCTGTACCGGAGAGCTGACATTGTACGTGGAACATTGGCATTCCAGTTCAGACCCTAACTCCACCACCATGACCATTAATTTAAATATTAATGGTATTACCTCTAGTGTAACGGGTTCTCCTATTGATAATATACAAGATACTCCCTATTCGGGATTGCCTGGTTGCAATGATCCAATCACAATATTTGGCTCCTGTTCGGGAGATGCAAATACATACAACGATTGGGTTGTTTTTAAGTTTCCTAACTTACCTACCGGGGTACCTATTATTATTACAGTTGTGTCGGGAAGTACAGTTTTTACGGAGGATGGTTGTAATATGTACCCTGCCTCCTCCCCTCAGATAATTGTGCCACCCATTATAAACCCGCCACCTGTTGCTGATTCCAGCCAATCTGTATGTACAGGCGGAAGCGTTAATTTAAATTTAACAAGCTATTTCGCTGCCTTTCAATGGCAATCTGCTCCGGCATCTATTGGTCCGTGGACAGATGTACCGGGTGCAACCTCCACTCCATTTAATACAGGAGCTTTAACCGAAACAACCTATTTCAGGGCAACATCTGTGGGTACCTGTGAAAGCAATTATGTTACTATCACTGTTAATCCAGCCGTTGTTCCTACCTCCGGTTCAGGCCCGGGTACGGGTACCGGAGCGGGAGCTGATATCTCCGCATGTCCTTCAAATGTACCGGCTGGTATTGGCACTCCATCAACTCCCGGTTATACGTATAGCTGGCTTCCTACCACAGGACTTAGCAGTACAACAATATCAAACCCAACGGCATCAATCAATACACCTAATACTACTACCACCTATACCTTATCTACAACTACAGATATGGGTTGTACCGCAACGGACAGTGTTAAGGTTGTTGTAAAAGCAATTCCAGTATCCAATGCAGGAACAGATATTAGTACGTGTAGTTCAAATAATCCGGGTATCCTTGGAACAGCAACAACTGTTGGTTATACATATAGTTGGTCCCCGGCAACAAACTTAAGCAGCACCACAATTTCAAATCCTGGTGTGACTTTAACAAATCCGGGAACCACCACTTATACTGTAACGTCTACTGCCCAGGGCTGCATTTCCACTGATAGTGTGATAGTAAAGGTGAATCCATTTCCAGTAGCTGATTTTGATTTTACCGATGTGTGTTTAACTCAGGCGATGAATTTTAATGATCTATCAACGATTACTATCGACAATATCATAAGCTGGTCGTGGAATTTTGGTGACAACAGTCCTGCATTCACTGCCGCAAATCCTGTATATACTTACATAAGCCCTGGAACGTATAACGTTTCCTTAATTGTAACAACCAACAATGGATGTAAGGACACCCTTGTAAAAAGCGCTGTGGTTCATCCCAATCCCATCGCAGATTTTTCTTATTCAAATGTTTGTGATGGAACACCCGTTCCGTTCAATAACTTATCGTCCATTCTTACCCCCGACATTATTCAATTCCGGGCATGGAATTTCGATGATGGCAGCCCCCTTAACACCAATCAATCTATAACAGGGGGATATCTTTATACTTCTCCCGGATCATACACTGTTCAGTTATTGACGGTTTCCGATTTTGGATGTGCTGATTCAATCACTAAAACGGTGTTTGTTAATCCGAATCCTATCGTTATTTTTACTTCAAATGATACGGCAGGCTGTGAACCACTTTGTGCTCCATTTCAAAATTCATCCTCCATTTTAACAGGAAGTAATATTTCCCAACTGATGGATTTCGGTGATGGAAACATAACAAGCTCCCAGGATCTGCTTCATTGTTACACAAACAGTGCTGTTTATTCGCCAGCGTATTATTCGCCAACCTTAACGGTTACTTCTGATAGTGGATGTGTTACAACGGTTTCTAAAAACAATTATATTACCGTATATCCTAACCCGATTTCTGATTTCACTGTTGAGTCCGAAGTGGTATCTATAATAAACCCTGTTATTTCAACTTCAAATTTATCTATCGGAGGTGATTTTTGGAACTGGAATTTTGGTGATTCAAATACTTCTTCCATCTTCGGCCCGGGGCCTCATACTTACGCGGATACAGGCACTTATGTAGTAACATTGATCACTTCTACCCAATACAATTGTATCGACACTACTTATAAAACAATCATTGTAGAGCCGGACTTTGCATTTTATGTCCCAAATGTATTTTCGCCTAATGGCGATGGAATAAATGACTCTTTTACCGGAAAAGGTATACTCATTGATGAATATGAAATGAGAATTTTCGACCGCTGGGGGAATATGGTTTTTATAACAAAAGACCTGCAAGACCCCTGGGATGGTAAAGCAAATTATGGGAGTGGAGTGGCGCAGCAGGATGTATACGTTTATGTGATCAATCTTACTGATTTCAAAAGGAAAAAGCATGAGTATAAAGGTATTGTTACTTTGGTGAAGTAGAGAAGCCCCTCCCGTTCTCCCCGAAGGGGAGGTGACAATAGGTGAGTTTCTTAAAAAACAAAAAAACTCAAATGAAAAATGTAAAAGAGAAGCCCCATTGGAATTTTACCCAAAGGGATAAAGCCAGCATTAACCAACTCACCGAATATCCCCTCTCCTTAGGAGAGGCGATTAAGGGGAGAGGCTTAGGCTTTGTGAGGTGTCTTTTGTTTTTGTTCATAATTTACCTTCCAAATAAAACTCTGTCACAGGATTTTTCTAATCGTGGAACAGATTTTTGGGTTGGTTTTCAAGGACATACTGATGGAACAGTATCAAAATTCAAACTTTATATCACTTCCAATGTAAATACTTCCGGTACAGTTTCTGTGCCTCTTCAAGGTTGGTCGCTGCCTTTTACTGTTGTTGCCAATACAATTACTATCGTTCAGGTGCCTTCCGCAACAGCTTATGTTGGATGTTCGGATTGTATGGAACAAAAGGGGATCCATGTTGTTTCAAATGATAAAGTAGCTGCTTACGCTCATATATATGCAAGTGCACGATCTGATGCTACTTTGATGTTGCCTACTGACGCATTGGGAATAGAATATTATGCCATGTGTTTTACTCAGGAAACCGGTGGTCAACGTTCAGAATTTATGGTTGTAGCTATTGAAGATAGTACAAAGGTTCAAATAACGCCAAAATCAAATACCACAGGAGGTAATTTAGCGAATGTCCCTTTCGTTGTTACTTTACAACAAGGGGAAGTCTATCAGGTACAATCAAATACTGATCTTACCGGAAGTAAAATTCTTGTTTATAGTAACGACAGTTCTCTCTGTAAAAAGGCTGCTGTATTTTCAGGAAGCACATTTACTTCACTTGGATGCGGTGGCTCTGGCGACAATTTATTTGAACAGATGTACCCCGTTAATACCTGGGGTAAGAACTTTATTACATCACCTTTAAAAACACGCACAGGAGACATTTTTCGCGTAATGGCGGGTGCTAATGGTACTACTGTTTCTATTAACGGGGTATTACATTCATTAAATCAAACTCAATTCTTCGACACTTTATTAACCGTACCGGCCTATTTTACAGCCGATAAACCGATTACACTTGCTGAATATGCAAGAACCAGTGCCTGTGATGGTGCAACGGGTGATCCTTTTATGATCATACTTAGTCCGCTTGAACAGACCATCAATAATGTACAACTGTATTCTTCACCTGAACAAAATATTACCGGGGAGTATATTAATATTGTAATGAAAACAGCAGATATAGGAACTTGTCTTCTGGATGGAGTGGCTGCTCCTTTTACTCCTGTTCCTTTCAAGCCTGATTATTCTTATTCACAAAACACAGTTACTGCCGGCACTCATACAATTGTTGCAGACAGTGGTTTTAATGCTATTGCTTATGGTTTCGGATCTCCTGAATCTTATGGATACCTGGCGGGTACAAATATTAGAAACCTGGAAGATCAAAGTTTTACTGTGAACCCCCTTCCTGCTTGTAATGGCAGTACCATTAGTTTTACAGGCACTGCCACCTATGTGCCGAGCTCCTGGAACTGGGATTTTGGAGATTCAACCACTTCGATTCTACAAAATCCTACTCATATTTATGCGGACACAGGAACATATTTAGTTTTATTGGTAACTGCTTATCCAAATGGATGTGAAGTGAAGTTAGATTCCTCCACTTATTCGTTACATATTTTCGGGAACGCTATTGTAGATTTTACTTCCCCCGCAGTATGTTTAGGAGATTCCGTGCCACTTAACGACATTTCAACAACAATCAATGGAGGGAATCTCAGTTATTGGCACTGGGATTTTGGTGATGGCGACACGGCTGCTTTACAAAACACCTGGCATACCTATGTTACCTGTGATACATTCAATGTAAAATTAGTTGTAACATCAGATGATGGGTGTAAAGACAGCACCACCAAAGCTGTTATTGTAAATTGTTTACCTGTGCCCAATTTCAATACAATGCCTGTTTGCAAAAATCAAGCAATGGTATTTACTGATTCAAGCACCGGTATTATTTCTGGCTGGAATTGGGATTTTGGAGATAATAGTGCAGTAAACACAAGTACTAACCCTAGCTATACGTATGCAAATTCCGGAATTTATAATGTTACATTAACAGTGACCACCACTGATGGATGCATAGATTCTATTACTAAACCCGTACAAGTTTATTATAACCCGGTAGCCGGTTTCACTCATACCGATGTCTGTTTAGGAGATACGATATATTTTAATAACACATCTTCAGTTGACAACTCCAGTTCAATTGCTAACTATTTATGGGTGTTTGGAGATAATAGCACGACAAGTAGTTTACAAAATCCGAACCATTATTTTTCACTCCCCGGAACATACTCTGTTACATTGGTAACAACAACTATTGATGGGTGTTCCAATGCATCCAACATTCAGGTAAAAACGTTTGATGCGCCTGGTTCAGCATTCACATTCAGCAATACCTGTTTATTAGATTCTGCGCAATTTACAAATACAACCAGTGATCCTACTATGGGTAATACAGCAAACTGGTCATGGGATTTTGGAGATGGAAGTCCTATGAACACTTCGGCATGGAATTTAAGTCATTTATATTCTTCTCCCGGAAACTATCAGATCACTTTAATAACCTACTCTTCCAATCTTGGTTGTTCTGATACCTTACAAGATTCCATTACTGTGTTTCCTATGCCAGTTGCAAATTTTAGTTTTAACAATGTATGTTTAAATCAGGTAATGAATTTTAATGATTCGTCAAACATTTTAAGCGGAAGTATTGTAAGCTGGGCATGGGACTTTGGTGATGCAAGCCAACTGGTAACTATTCAGAATCCCGGCCATACATATACAAATCCCGGCACTTATATTGTTTCTTTAATTTCAACATCCAATAATAATTGTAAGGATACGATAACAAAAAGTGTGGTGGTGCACCCATTGCCTGATGCAGAATTCAGCGCATCAAATGTTTGTGACGGAAGCAATGTTCAATTCAATGACCTATCGAATATTCTGCCAACAGATAGCATACAATTCTGGACATGGGATTTTGGTGATGGAAGTGCGATAAGCAACAATCAAAATAATTCTCATTTATATTCAGCTGCAGGCTCCTATACTATTCAGTTACTGACCATTTCAAATTTCGGTTGTTTGGATTCTGTCAGTAAAATAAAAGTTGTTAATCCTAATCCGGTTGTGAGTTTTACGGCAAGTGATACTATCGGGTGTGAGCCTTTATGTATTAGTTATCAAAATTCATCATTCATTTCCACGGGTAATAATGTAGGCTGGTTATGGGATTTGGGTGATGGAAGTCCGGCAAGTAATTCTCAGGATTTATTTCATTGCTACACGAATGAATCTGTTTATTTGCCAATATCGTATTCTCCAACTTTAACCATTACCTCTGATAGTGGCTGTGTGAGTACTTTATCTAAAAACGATTATATAATAGTGTACCCTTTGCCAGATGCGAGTTTCACAGTTCAACCACAAACAACAACAATTGTAGATCCTGTTATTTCAATTACACATCTTACTACCGGAGGTAATTATTGGAATTGGAATTTTGGGGATTCAGATACTTCTTCTGTTTTTAACCCGGCTCCTCATACTTATTCAGATACCGGTATATACACAGTAGCGTTGATCACTTCCACTCAATACAATTGTATTGATACAGCATATCAAACTGTAATTGTTGAACCTAATTTTTTATTTTATATTCCTAATGTTTTTACACCCGATGGTGATGGCATAAATGATAGCTTTTCAGGTAAAGGAATTTTTATCACCGAATTTGAAATGAGTATTTTTGATCGGTGGGGTAGTCTGATTTACAAATCCACTGATATGAATAAACCTTGGGATGGCAAGGCAAATCAAGGAGTGGAGGGCGCACAAACAGATGTTTATATTTATAGTTTTAAGATCACTGATCATAAAATGAAACAGCATAACTATAAAGGTATAGTGACATTATTGAGGTAGTTGGAGATTTTTTTATTGCAAACTGAATACGTGTTATCACAGAAGAACTACTTATGAAATTTTTTTTACTAATTATTGTTTTCATATTTGCCTCGTCTGGGCACATACATTCGCAATCCTTTCCAAACCCCGCCACTCTTTCAACAGGGCAGGGAGCTCCGGGTAGTCTCGATCCAATTTGGTCAACTTCTCCATGGTATGCAGGCAGTCCACCTAATCCTATGGGTTTATCCTATAGCCCCGCATTGATCAATAACAATTGTGCTCCAGGTGCATGGGTTGAACCGTCCACTTTACCTCCTCCTGTAAATAATGGAAACTGGATCACAAGCACTGGCAGCCCCTGTACAGGTGGTGCAGGATATCAGTATTTTAGGTTGACCATTGATTTGCCAGCCGATTGCAATGGAAATAGCGTAACCACTCCCGGCAACTACATTTTATATTTTTCAGGATATGTAGACAATGGGATATCTGATGTATTTATAAATGGAAATAGTACCGGTATAAACGGAGGAGGATTTTCTCCTGGTACACAGCTAAACATAACTTTAATAGGTCCCTGGGTTGTTGGCATTAACTATGTTGATGTTTTAGTTTATAATGGAGGCGGGCCGTATGGTTTATTATTAGTGGCGAATTCAGCCGCCAGTGCCGGTGCCGATGGCGATGGTGATGGTGTTTCAGATCTTAATGATCTATGCCCTTGTCAACCAGGCTCTTTAGCTAATGGCTGTGCGGCTTCTATTATTGGCGACACTATTATTTGTAAAGGCGAAAGCACTACGCTTACTTCCACAGGGATTGGAACCTATTTATGGAGTACAGGGTCAACTAATTCTTCTATTACTGTAAATCCTGCTGTTCCAACAAGTTATTATGTTAAGGTCAAAGTATTAAATGGCTTTGAGGATTCTGCTTTTGTTAACGTAAATGTAAATCCAACTCCTCTTCCATCCATAACCGGTGATGTGATAATTTGTGCAGGGGAAAACACTTCACTCACTGCCTCAGGGGGCGGAACGTATTTATGGAATACAGGTTCTACAAATGCCGTTATTATGGAAACTCCTGCTATAACAACAAATTACAAAGTGGTAATTACAAATTCATTTGCTTGTAAAGATT
>JAZKBX010000348.1:6958-7486 GCA_040388455.1 Bacteroidota bacterium | reverse complement strand
TATTTACAGCTTCTGTTATTTGTTTTATATGGGGTCTTGCTTGTTTATCTTATACGATCGGCACAGGAATCGGTGTTTGGGGATCAAACAATGGTGTAGACTGGGCTTGGGATATCACTAACTTTGTATGGTGGATCGGTATTGGCCATGCAGGAACGCTTATTTCAGCGGTTTTATTATTGTTCCGTCAAAAATGGAGAATGGCGATCAACCGCTCTGCAGAGGCAATGACCATCTTTGCCGTTATGTGTGCTGCTATCTTCGTATTACTTCATACAGGCCGTCCCTGGTTAGATTATTGGTTGTTTCCATTGCCAAATCAATTTGGTTCTTTATGGGTGAACTTTAACTCACCATTGATGTGGGACGTATTTGCAGTTTCTACTTATTTTTCTGTATCATTAGTATTCTGGTACACAGGTTTAGTACCTGATTTTGCAATGATCCGCGACAGAGCTGTAAAACCATTTTCAAAAAAAATGTACAGTCTTTTAAGTTTTGGATGGGGAGGAAGTGCTCGTCACTGGA
>JAZKBX010000348.1:0-6930 GCA_040388455.1 Bacteroidota bacterium | reverse complement strand
TCGTTTTGAAGAAGTATCATTAGTGCTTGCAGGTTTATCTACTCCACTTGTATTCTCGGTTCACTCTATTGTATCCATGGACTTTGCTACCTCTATCGTTCCGGGATGGCACACCACTATCTTCCCTCCTTATTTCGTTGCAGGTGCCGTTTTCTCTGGTTTTGCGATGGTATTAACGCTTTTGATCATTATGCGTAAAGTATATCATTTAGAAAACTACATCACTATCAAACACATCGAATATATGAACATCGTTATTATTGTAACGGGTTCTATTGTAGGTGTAGCTTATTTAACAGAATTATTCATCTCCTGGTACTCAGGTGTTGAATACGAACAATATGCGTTTCTGAACCGTGCTACAGGTCCATACTGGTGGGCTTATGCAGCCATGATGACCTGTAACGTAATTTCTCCACAGTTATTCTGGTTCAAAAAATTACGTACCAGCTTAACCTTTACCTTCATTATGTCCATTGTTGTAAACATTGGTATGTGGTTCGAGCGTTTTGTGATCATCGTACCAACATTGTGTCGTACATTCCTTCCTTCATCATGGAACATGTATCATCCAACATTTATTGATATTGGTATCTATACAGGAACGATTGGAATGTTCTTTACTTTTTTCTTGCTATTTACCCGTTACTTCCCGGTAATTGCGCAGTCGGAATTAAAAACCATTGTAAAATCGTCCGGACAGGAGTATAAAGAAAAAGCAAAACATCATTAGTGAAAATTCTAAAACCAAATCCTAAATTCCAAATTTGGATTTAGGATTTGAGTTAGAATTTAGATATTAGAATTAAGATATTAGAATTTAATTTATAAGGATATGAGTACAGTAGCGATACACGCAATTTATGACGATGAAGAGCCATTAATGGCAACAGCTAAAGAACTTCGTACAAAAGGTATAAAAGTAAAAGATGTTTATTCTCCTTTTCCAATTCACGGAATTGACTCCGTTATTGGAGTACCAAGAACACGATTGGCTATTTGCGCATTTATTTATGGCATCACAGGAACCTGCCTGGCTACATTAATGATGTGGTACATGATGATCCATGACTGGCCAACTGATGTGGGTGGTAAACCAAGTTTTGCATATTACATGAACGTACCTGCATTTATTCCAATTACGTTTGAATCAACTGTACTTTGTGCTGCACACGGTATGGTTATTACCTATTACCTAAGATGTTGGATGCTTCCGGGAGTAAAAGCAAAAAATCCGGATCCAAGAACTACGGATGATAAATTTTTGATGATCGTTGAAACTAAAGAAGAAAATAAAAGTACTATCGAAGCATTATTAAAAAACGGTGGTGCATCTGAAATTTCTTTCAAATAAATAAAGTACAATGTACTTTGTATTAAGTACAATGAAACAAGGTCTAATACAAAGTACTTAATACATAATACTAAATACAAAATACTTTTACAATGAATAAAAAAGTAACAAGAATTATTTCATTAATGACGCTGTTCAGCTGTGTAACAATAGCTTTTACATCTTGCGAAAAGCATGACGCTAACAGCCCGGGGGTTGAATTTATGCCCGATATGTATCGCTCTCCATCTTTGGAAAGCAACATGGCTTATACCTCTCTTACTGATAGTACAGTTATGCAAGCCAACCGCTTACCGGTGGAAGGATCAATAGCAAGAGGATTTATGCCTTATATGTATGCCAATGACACTGCAGGTTATGCAAATGCAGGACGTTTTTTACATAATCCACTTGCGAAAAATGAAATCAATTTAAAACAAGGTGAAGAACTTTATGGTAAATTTTGTGTTCACTGCCATGGCGCAGCTGGAGCAGGAGATGGTCTTGTAGGCGCTAAATTGCCTGGTGCACCACCATCTTACACAGGAGCTGCATTGAAAAACTTACCTGAAGGAAAAATATTTCATTCCATCACTTACGGTAAAGGACTAATGGGGGCGCATGCATCACAATTAGACAAAGATGAACGTTGGAAAATAGTACAATTTGTTCAGAAATTACAAAATCCGGAAGGAGCAGCTCCGGCAGCAGCACCTGTGACTGAAGAAGCACCAAAAGCAACAACTGAAGCAAAATAATTTTAAAGATATTTTTGAGAATAAAAGATTAAAGCAAACACCTATGAATAATTCGAACTATACATTTACTAAAAAAACGAAGAACATCACCATTGGTTTAATGGTTATAGGCTTAATTACCCTCATTGCAGGTTTCTTGACCGACCATGCACCAGAAGGTGTTAGCCACGATGAATATCACCATACACGTATTTGGGCAAATTTGCTTGTTAACGGTTGGTTTTTTATGGGGATAGCGTTATTAGCTACTTTTTTTATGGCTTTACAGTATGTTGCTGAAGTGGCTTGGTCAGTTGCTGTAAAAAGAGTGTATGAAGCGGTTTCGAGTTTCTTACCAATTGGTGCTATCATTATGTTTTTGATATTACTTGCAGGGCAGTTTCATGTTCACCACTTGTATCACTGGATGGATCCGGATGTAATTAACCCTGAATCACCAAAGTATGACGAAATTATTGCAAACAAAAGCGGTTATTTTACTCCATGGTTCTTTTGGTTAAGAACAATTGCCTATTTAGTGATCTGGAATTTATTTCAAAGAGGTTTTATTAAACGTTCACTGGAAGAAGATCTACAGGGCGGTACAGCTATTCACTTCAAAAACATGGCAAAAGGTGCAATGTTCCTTGTGTTCTTTGCAGTTACTTCATCCACAGCTTCATGGGATTGGATGATGTCGATAGATGTACATTGGTTTAGCACCATGTATGGCTGGTATTCATTTGCCGGCATGTGGATCTCTGCAATGATCACCATTATTTTATTTGTTCTTTTCTTAAAACGTAAAGGCTATTTGCCACAAGTAAACGATAGCCATATTCACGATCTTGGAAAATGGGTATTTGCAGTTAGCTTTTTGTGGAGTTACTTATGGTTTTGTCAATTTATGTTGATCTGGTATACCAATATTCCTGAAGAAACCATTTACTTCCAGGAGCGTTTACACGATTTTGGGTACATGGGTTTAATGTGGACTGTATTTGTTTTGAACTTTGTTTTTCCAATGATCTTATTAATGAGCCGTGATGCAAAACGCAATTATTTTTTCCTGACAATTGTTGGTTGTATTATTTTTGTCGGACACTGGTTAGATGTATTTATGATGGTAATGCCAGGAACAGTTCATGGCGCATGGCACTTAGGTTGGGTAGAGATCGGGATCGCTTTAGGTTTCCTTGGTTTACTTCTGTTTACAATTAACAGAGCACTTACAAAAGCACCATTGATGGTTCAAAAACATCCTTATCTGGATGAGACAATACATCATCATTTTTAAGGATCATCGATTAAAAAGAAGAAAAGAATTAACACGATAACAAAAAAAAATTAACTCAACTCACCTGATTCCCCCTCTCCAATTGGAAGAGAGGATTAAGGGGTGAGGCTAACAATAATAAATACTATGATAAAGTTTTTAATTTACGTTGCCATAATTTTAACGGTTTTTGCGATCGGTTATTTAGTAAGAGTATTTGAGCTTTCGTCCAGCTTAAAAGGTGATAAGCCGCACGAAGTATCAGAAAAAGACAATCGATTAATGTCAAAAATCATGTTGACATTTTTGGGTGCTTTCTTCTTATTTGTGATCTACAATTTAGTAAGCTATTTACCTTTAATGTTGCCTGAATCAGCATCAGAGCATGGTGTTGGCTTGGACTGGCTTTTTAACTTCAACATGGCTATTATCTTTTTTGTATTTACTATCACCCACATCTTATTATTTTACTTTTCCTATAAATATTATGGCCGTAAAGGCAGTGTAGCAACCTATTTTACGCATAGCAATAAATTAGAAATGATATGGACAATAATTCCTGCTGTTGTTCTTGCCGTTATCATTATTTTCGGATTAAAAGCCTGGAATAAAATTACCGAACCAGCTTCAAAAGAAGCGATCGTTATTCAGCTTTATTCAAAACAATTTGACTGGACTGCCCGTTATGCAGGGAAAGACAACGAATTAGGTGCATCCAACTATAAACTTATCACTGATGAAAATTCATTGGGTATGGATATTAAAGACAGTAAAGGTGCTGACGATATTATTGTGAAAAATGAATTTCACATTCCATTGAATAAAGAAATTGAATTCAAATTGAACGCAAGAGAAGTTATCCATAGTGCTTTTTTTCCTCACTTTAGAGCTCAAATGAACTGTGTTCCGGGAATGACCACCATGCTGCACTTTACTCCGATCATTACCACTGAGGAAATGCGCAAAAAACCGTATGTTATCGAATTGATGAAAAACATTAATGAAAAAAGAGCTGCACGTGGTGAAAAGCCTGAAGAATTCAATTACATACTCTTATGTAACAAAATATGCGGTAATAGCCATTATAATATGCAAATGACCGTAGTAGTGGAATCAGAAGCAGATTACAATAAATGGTTGAAAAGCAAAAAACCATATTTCAAAAAGTAAAAATTCAATGGTTATCAGGTTATATATTAAAACCTACGGTCCAAAATTAGTTTAACATACAAAATTCAATAAATAATATGTCAATGGAGAATCACGATCAGCACGCTCAGGCACATCACGGTCACGAAGAGGAACATCATCACACAGAATCATTTGTATCCAAACACATTTTCAGTATGGATCACAAAACCATTTCACGTCAGTTTCTTATAACTGCTGTGTTAATGGCCTTTATCGCAATGACGATGTCCTTCCTGTTCCGCTTGCAATTAGCCTGGCCAGGAGAACGTTTCTGGATCATGAACTTTTTATTGGGTGATAAATGGGCTCCGGATGGAATACTTGACCCGGGAATGTATATGCAGCTTGTTACTATCCACGGTACCATCATGGTATTTATGGTACTTACAGGAGGACTAAGCGGTACGTTCAGTAACCTCTTAATTCCATACCAAATTGGAGCACGCGATATGGCTTCAGGATTTTTAAATATGTTATCCTATTGGTTCTTCTTCTTGTCGAGTGTTATTATGTTAGCCGGCTTTTTTGTTGAAACAGGTGCAGCATCAGGTGGTTGGACCGTTTACCCTCCATTAAGCGCATTACCTCAAGCCATGGAAGGATCAAGATTAGGGATGACCTTATGGTTGGTTTCTATGAGTTTATTCATCGTTTCAGCTTTACTTGGTGGTTTAAATTACATAGTAACGGTAATAAATCTTCGCACAAAAGGTATGTCGATGACACGTATGCCGCTTACAATTTGGGCTTTCTTTGTAACAGCAATACTTGGTGTACTTTCATTTCCTGTATTATTTTCAGCAGCTTTATTGTTGATTTTCGATAGAAGTTTCGGAACCTCATTTTATCTATCTGATATTTATATTGGCGGACAAGCATTAGAGCAAACTGGTGGAAGCCCGATTTTATATGAGCATTTATTCTGGTTTTTAGGACATCCTGAGGTATATATCATTATTTTACCTGCATTAGGACTTACATCAGAAATCATTTCGGTAAACGCCCGTAAACCGATTTTCGGTTATCGTGCAATGATCGGTTCAATTATGGCAATTGGTTTCCTTTCATTCATTGTATGGGGGCATCATATGTTTATTACAGGGATGAATCCTTTCCTGGGCTCGGTATTCGTTTTTACCACCTTATTGATTGCTATTCCATCTGCCGTTAAAGCATTTAATTACATTACTACATTATGGAAAGGTAATATCCAATACACTCCAGCAATGTTGTTTGCGATCGGATTGGTTTCTACCTTTATTTCAGGTGGTTTAACAGGTATCATCCTTGCCGATTCAGCACTTGATATTCCTGTTCACGATACACTTTTTGTTGTTGCGCATTTCCATATCGTAATGGGCGTTTCAGCAATATTAGGTATGCTTGCAGGTGTTTACCATTGGTTCCCTAAATTATTTTTGCGCCACATGAACAAAAAATTAGGGTATATCCATTTCTGGGGAACATTTATTTCCGCTTATGGTGTATTCTTCCCGATGCACTTTTTAGGCTTGGCCGGATTACCCCGTAGATATTATTCAAACAGCGCATTTCCAATGTTTGATAATTTAGTGGACATTAATATCCTGATCACAGGATTTGCTATTCTTGCTGCATTGGTACAAATAGTTTTCTTGTTTAACTTCTTCTATTCTATGTTCCGCGGACCAAAATCAGAACAAAACCCTTGGAAATCAAACACCTTGGAATGGACAACTCCTATGGCACATACACATGGAAACTGGCCTGGTAAGCTGCCAGTAGTTCATCGCTGGCCTTATGATTACAGCAAACCAGGTAAAGAACAAGATTTTGTTCCGCAAACTGTACCTTTAGAAGAAGGCGAAGTTGATGGTGGAGGACATTAAGGGAGATGTTTGATATTGGATGTTAGATATTAGATGTTGCATTTTAGAAAATCCCTGAACAAGAAATTTGTTCAGGGATTTTTTTATTTAACACTGATTTCCTGAATCTTGATTCTTACCTACTGGTTCTTGAATCAAACATCCAACATCTAGAATCTTGGTTCTTGATTCTTACATCTTGAACCTTACCTCCCGGTACTATAATCCAACATCTAAGATCAAACATCTAAAATCTTGCTTCCTGATTCTTACCTCCCGTTTCTTGATTCAATATACTTATCTTTGTGCTGTGTATAAACGTATTAAAATATTTTTATTTGTTCTGTTCTGCTGCTTAACCCTTCAAACAATAGCACAACCAACACTTGATACCATTAGAGATTGCCTGAAACAAAAACCACAATTGTTTGGCAAACTTGACTCCCGCAATTCTTTTATCAGCAACAGCAGGGCAAAAATTTTCGGTGTAAAACTAGGCTTGAACTATGGGAACCGCCTTCATTTTGGGATAGGTTATAATCAACT
>JAZKBX010000347.1:0-4856 GCA_040388455.1 Bacteroidota bacterium | reverse complement strand
ATACAAATGGATCAGGGCAGCAAAAATGCCCATTATAATATTGGGGTGATTCATTTAGTGAATTTTAAAAAATATGATCTTGCAATAACTCATTTTACGGAAGCCATACATATTGACCCTAAATATGTGCAAGCCTATTATGGACGCGGTGTTTGCTATCAAAGTAAAGGCGATATTAAAAATGCAGCAATAGATTTTCAGTCTTGTTTGGATATTGATCCGAAGTTTGAACCGGCACAAATAGCATTGAAAGGATTAAGTGGAAGCAAGTGATTTTTTGAAAAAAAAGATCAAAAACGACCGAAAATTACCGAAATTTTGAATGAAATTTAATAAAAAAGGTTTTTTTGTTGTTTTGTAACAAGTCCTGTTTATAGGCGTTTTAACAATTTTTGCATAAAATTAGCGAATAAATAGGAAGAATTGCAGCTCATTTCATTTTTTTAGTTTATCTTTGCAGTATTATTAATCAAAACAATTATTATTAAAATGAAAAATGGAACTGTAAAGTTTTTTAATGAAACAAAAGGATTTGGATTCATTAAGGCAAATGATTCTGGAGAAGAATTTTTTGTACACGTGTCTGGCTTGAAAGAAGAAATCCGTCAAAATGACGAGGTAGTTTTCGAAGTACAAGAAGGTAAAAAAGGTTTAAATGCTGTAAATGTAAAATTAGCATAATTATATTCAGTTATAATTTACCAGAAAAGTCCCGTTCTATTAAGATCGGGGCTTTTTTCGTTTTAGGATGTTTAGTTTATTATTAGATATTTATTCATTTTGGCGTTCCCCTTTCTTAAACAAGAAAGGGGCGGGCTTTTCACTTCAATCTTTCCTTTCTCCAACTGGCGAAAGGAAAGGATTTTCGTTTCAATCCCTAACGCAGACTACTCGCAAGGCTGCCTTTTTCTCCTGAATAAGCTCAATCCCAAAGACGTTCAGGTGAGATTATTTCAAATTATCCCTTTCAGCCCAAAACTTTGTGTCTTTGCGCCTTTGCGGCAAAAATATTTTCTGCGCTCTATCTGCATTAAATAGTACAATTAAATCCTAATCTTTTTGTACTTTTGTATTCCTTAAAAAAGTAATAAATAATTACCAAATTAAAAATTTCGAAAAATGAATATTACTCAAGAAAATGTTGATGAATTAAATGCTGTACTTAGAGTGAAAGTTTCGGCTGAAGATTATTTACCTAAAGTTGAGAGTGCCTTAAAAGCCCATCAGAAAAAAGCATCTATACCAGGATTTCGTCCGGGAAAAGTTCCTTCGGGAGTGATAAAAAAAATGTATGGTAGATCTGTATTAGTTGAAGCGGTGAACAAGCTTTTAAATGATTCATTATACTCCTATTTAAATGAAAATAAAATTGAAGTATTGGGTAACCCTTTACCAAAATTAGATAGCCATATTGATTGGGATAATCAAAAAGACTTTGAGTTTTTATATGAAATGGGACTTGCACCTAAATTTAATGTAGAACTTTCAGCCAAAGATAAATTCACTTATAAAACTGTGAAAATTGATGAGGAGTTGATCAACAAATATATCTCTGATATTTCGAAACGTTACGGAAAGGTTGAGAATGTTGATATTTCAAACGAAAGTGATCTTTTGAATGGTGATTTTGTGGAATTGGATGCAAATGGAGAAATTTTGGCAGGAGGTATTTTCAAAACATCATCTATATTTTTAGATAGAGTAAAAGATGAAGCTACAAAAAAATCATTGATCGGTTTAAAGAAAGATGATAAAGTAGTTTTGGATGCTCAAAAATTAGCTGATAACCCTGTTGATATCGCTACTATGTTGGGTATTGAAAAAGATGCTGCCGAAAAAATAACATCAAAGATCCAGTTTACTGTAAAAAATATCAGTCGATTAGCCGGTTCTGATGTTAACCAGGAGTTATTCGATAAAATTTATGGTGAAGGCACTATCACCAGTGCTGAAGAATTTAAAGCGAAGATCAAGGACGAATTGACGGGAATGTTCATTAATGACAGTGAACGCAAATTCTACAATGATGTAGTTGAATATTTGATGAACAAGATCAATTTTAATTTACCTACCGAATTTTTGAAACGCTGGATCGTTGCGGTAAATGAAAAGCCGGTAACACCTGAACAAGTGGAAACAGAGTTTGAAGGCTATTCAAAAGGATTAAAATGGTCGTTGATCGAAAACAAGATCATTAAGGACAATAATATTCAGGTAACCAATGAGGAAGTTATAGAATCTACCAAACAAATGATCATAGAGCAATTTGGTAAATATGACCCAACTCCAATGGATCCTGAGGCGTTGAATGCAACCACTCAAAGGGTATTGTCAAACAAGGAAGAAGCAAAAAAAATATACGAAAAATTGTACGGAGATAAAGTAATGACCTTGTTCAAATCCAAATTTACATTGGAGAACCAGGAACTTTCTTACGATGATTTTTTCAAAAATGCATAGATTCGATTTTAGACCTTTATAAATTTTTATGCCAAAACGACATTAAATTTATTGAGGTTTAATTTTTGCAATCACAACTATTATAAAAACGTTATAACATTAAATTTTTAAACTCTAAACTCAACTATATGTTTGATAACAATGAATTCAGAAAATACGCTGTAAAACATCGCGGTATCAGCGGTACTACGTTTGACTCTTACAGCAGACACAACGTAAGCAATGTAACGCCTTATATCATCGAAGAGCGTCAGTTAAATGTAACCCAAATGGACGTGTTTTCCCGTTTGATGATGGATCGCGTTATTTTCCTTGGAACAGGGATTGATGATCAGGTAGCTAATATCATTCAGGCTCAGCTTTTATTCTTACAGTCGGTGGATGCTAAAAAAGACATCCAGATCTATATGAATAGCCCGGGAGGATCTGTGTATGCAGGTTTAGGTATTTATGATACCATGCAATACATTACACCTGATGTAGCAACTATTTGTACAGGTATGGCAGCATCAATGGGTGCAGTGCTTATGTGTGCCGGTACAAAAGGTAAACGTGCTGCATTAAAACACTCACGTGTGATGATTCACCAGCCAATGGGTGGTGCTGAAGGACAAGCTTCTGACATCGAGATCACAGCTCGTGAAATTCAAAAATTGAAAAAAGAATTGTATGATATTATTGCTAAACACAGCGGACAAACCTATGAAAAAGTTTGGGCTGATAGTGACCGCGATTGTTGGATGACAGCTGAAGAAGCTAAAGCATATGGCATGGTGGATGAAGTTTTAGCGAAATCGAAATAAAGTTAGAAAGTTCAAAGTTTGAAAGTTTAAAGTTTATTGCAGCCAGCAACTTTAAACTTTCAAACTTTGAACTTTAAACTCATTAAAAAAATGGCAAAAGAAGAAAAAGAAATAAAATGTTCATTCTGTGGGCGCAAGAAACAGGAAACGGAAGTACTCATTGCGGGTATTACCGGGCATATTTGTAATCATTGCGTTACTCAGGCTCAAACAATAGTGCGTGATGAAGCAAGCCAGAATTCGGGTGCTTCCATCTTTAATGCGTTGCATCTCCTTAAGCCAATGGAGATCAAAAAACATTTGGATGAGTATGTGATCGGGCAGGATGAAGCAAAAAAAGTTTTGTCAGTAGCTGTTTATAACCATTACAAACGTTTGATAAAAAGTCAGTCAAAAACATCTCAGAAAGATGAAGTGGAGATCGATAAATCAAACGTAATAATGGTGGGTGAAACCGGTACAGGTAAAACATTGTTGGCGCGCACCATTGCAAAAGTACTTAATGTACCTTTTTGTATTGCAGATGCAACAGTGCTTACCGAAGCAGGTTATGTTGGTGAAGATGTGGAAAGTATTTTATCCCGTCTTTTGCAAGCTGCCGATTTTGATGTTACTGCTGCCGAAAGAGGAATTGTATTTATTGATGAGATAGATAAGATAGCTCGTAAAAGCGATAATCCCTCTATCACGCGTGATGTTTCAGGTGAAGGTGTTCAGCAAGGTTTGTTGAAATTACTGGAAGGTTCAGTTGTAGGTGTTCCACCACAAGGCGGACGTAAACATCCTGAACAAAAAATGATACAGGTAAATACGAAGAACATATTATTTATTTGTGGCGGTGCTTTTGACGGGATCACCAGGAATATCGGAAAACGCTTGCAAACACAAGCTATCGGTTATAATGTAAGTAAAGAAAAGGTTAGCATTGATACTGATAATTTATTGCAATATGTTTCACCTCAGGATCTAAAAAGTTTTGGTTTAATACCTGAATTAATAGGTCGTTTGCCGGTATTAACGTATTTGAATCCGTTGGATGCTGATACGTTACGTAGAATTTTGAGCGAGCCTAAAAATGCGTTAATAAAACAATATTTGCATTTGTTTGAAATGGATGGTGTAAAAATCACATTTGAAAAAGGAGTGTTGGATTTTATTGTGGAGAAAGCAATGGAATTTAAGTTAGGTGCACGTGGTTTACGTTCGATTTGCGAGGCTATCATGATGGATCTGATGTTTGATACCCCTTCTGATGCAACTATAAAAGAAGTGAACCTAACACTGCGTTACGCCAAAGATAAACTCAAAAAATCAACTTTGAATAAATTGAAGGTTGCGTAAAGGCAAATTAATAGTTACTATTCCTGTTTATAATTATTTTTAATCAAATGCCCCCTCTTTCAAGGGGGCATTTTTATTGATATAAATTCGTTAAATTCGTATCAAGAAATTGCGCTAACAATTGAAACTTAAAAATCGGAGTCAAATTGTTAAGTTAGGCTAAAGCCCAATAAAAGCTGACAAATTCTCTTTCACTGAAAATGCTGCGTTAGGGATTGCAGCGTAAATCCTTTTCTGTTTAGAAAAGATTGA
>JAZKBX010000346.1:13895-15738 GCA_040388455.1 Bacteroidota bacterium | reverse complement strand
GGAGATTATATAAATGATCTTTTTGTTATTAGAGGAATAGATCATTATCCAAACAATACATTTGTTATCTTTAATCGTTGGGGAAATAAAATATATGAAACGGTTCGATACCAGAATACCTGGGATGGTAAAACAAAAATGGGATTAAGAGTTGGAGGAGATGAATTGCCGGTTGGAACATATTTCTATATTCTTGACTTAGGTAATGGAACCCGTGTTTTTAAAGGGACCATTTACTTAAATCGATAAAAAAAACAGAACAACTGACGAATTGTAAATCAGTGGTAAATTAAATTTTTCCATGAATGTTTTGATAAACAATCAAGACATTCATTTTTTATAAAAATGGGTAAAGCTATTTCGGTTTTAAAAAAAATCTTCAAATTAATTTTGTGGGTGGTGATAAGCTTTGTGCTTCTATTCATCCTCCTTGCTGTGCTTATTCAAATCCCTTCAGTTCAAACAAAAATCGTTAATGCTGCCACTTCTTTCATCAGCGATAAAACGAATACCAGGGTCGAATTAACAAAAATAAATATCTCCTTCCCAAAATCAGTGGTTATCCAAGGGCTTTATCTGGGAGATATTAAAAAAGACACTCTATTATACGTTGGTGAAGCAAAAGTAAACTTAACGTTTAACGATCTCTTTAATAAAAAAATACACATAAGCTCTTTCGCTTTGGAAAATGTGAACCTCAATGTAAACCGTATAGAAACCGATACATTGTTCAACTACAATTTCCTTATTACGGCCTTTAGTGATACCACCAAAGTAAAAAAAGTGGAGCCCGAAAAAAAATCAAGCTGGACATTCGCTGTTGATGATGTTAACCTGAAAAATATCCACTTGCATTATTTCGATGATTATGGAGGCACGAATGCCACCGTTGATCTAAAACATTTAAATTTAAAAATGGACAAGATCGATCTGGCACATTCGATTTATAGTATTGACGAATTGTTAGTTGAAAGCTTAACAACAAATGTTCTGATAAAAAAATCCGAAATAAAAAAAGAGAAAAAGCAGGAAAGTCTTTTGCCAAAAATAACAGCAAATAAAATCCACATAAACAATACCAATTTTATTTATGGAGATTCCGTTAGCAAACAATCCCTTATAACAACTATTAATACGTTTAAGTTAAAAAGTGCAACGCTCGATTTGGAGAAGCAAACAGTAAGCTTAGAGAAGATAGTCCTATCAAAAAGTGAAATTATATTCAACACAAAAGATAAAGCAGTATCTGAAAAACCAGTTACATCGTCTGATACACTTAAGGAACAAAGTAACTGGAAAGTTTCTGTAAAAAAAATTGATCTTGATGATAACTCATTTGCTTATATGGTAGTGAATAAACCGGAAATACAAAGATCATTTGATGCCTCTCATTTGGATTATAAACATCTTACATTGGAAGCTGAGAATTTAAAATATTCAGCAGATAAAACAGAAGCTTCAATAAAAAAATTCGCAGCAGAGGATAAAAAAAACAATTTTAAGATAACAAAATTTGAAACTGAGTTTAGTATGGATCAACATTCCATAACCGCCAAAAAGCTTAAGGTCAAAACCGGCAACTCGTCCATAAATGCGGATCTGGGCCTACAATATTCTTCCTTACAGTCATTACAGGACTCGTTACAATTCATGATCGTGAATGCCGACCTGAAAAAAGTGAGCATACAAAATTCTGATATTTTGTATTTCAGTCCACAGCTGATCAAACAAGCCTTTTTTAAAAGTGGTATGAACACAACAAATGTTTCCGGACTCATTACTGGCCCAGTGAATAATCTCAAAGGGGAAAATGTAATAATTCAAACCGGCCTAACAACAATTT
>JAZKBX010000346.1:0-13795 GCA_040388455.1 Bacteroidota bacterium | reverse complement strand
GTGAATAATCTCAAAGGGGAAAATGTAATAATTCAAACCGGCCTAACAACAATTTTAAAAACCGATTTTATCATTACAGGTCTGCCTGATGCTAACGCTGCTTATTTTAATTTTCCAAATCTTAAAATATATACCGGCAAGAAAGACATTTTAATGATGGCTGGGCCTTCAGTTCCAAAAAGCATTGAACTTCCGGAAAACATAAGTATGCAGATTGTTTTTAAAGGCAAACTTAAAACCTTTGAATCAACAGTGGGTATGAGTAGTAGCTTTGGATCTGCAAATTTTTTTGCAACCATTGATAAAAATGAGAACTTTAAAAGCAAAGTAAATATTACAAATTTTGATCTTGGTAGTTTGTTAAAAAATAAAGAGATGTTTGGCCCTGTATCATTAACTGCTGAAACGAATGGACAAAACCTAGATAAAAACACTATAAAAGCAAAAGTAAAAGTTGAAATATCGCAGATATATTTAAATAAATATACTTATCATAACCTCACAGTGGATGGCAATATTACTGGTCAACAGTTCGATGGAAAAATAAAACTGGATGATGAAAATGCAGCGTTTGATTTTGACGGACTGGTAAACTTAAGCCCGAACCAGGAAACCTATAAATTCCATTTGAACCTTACAGGAGCCAACCTCCAGAAACTTAATATTACAAAAGAAGATCTGCGCATAGGATTGACAGCAGAATCAAACCTGAAAGGTGGATCGGCTGCTAAATTAAATGGAAATGCCAGGATCAACAATATTATTATTGTTCACGAGGGTAAAAAACATGTCCTGGACTCGTTTTTAGTAGCCTCGATAAACGAACCCAACAAAAGTGACTTAAAGCTTAGCAGTGCTCTTATTGGTTTAAATTACACGGGAACGCTGTCGCCTGATGCCCTTCCAAAAGTGCTGACGCAATTCATTAATAATTATTTCCCTTTTTCAGATTCTGTCAACCTAAAAAAAGAAACAACAGCGCATAATTTTAATTTTGACATTCAACTTCACAATCATCCTATCTTATCGGAAGTCTTTTTACCTGAATTAAAAGAATTTGAGCCCGGATTAATTGAAGGGAGTTTTGACAGCCAGAAAAACGAGTTGAAATTAACGGCAGCCATGAGGAAAATTGTTTATGGAACTACTGAAATCAGAGACCTCACTATTGATGTGAATTCAGGCATAAATGAACTGAATTATAAAATCTATTGTAGAAATATTTTAAACTCACAAATCAAATTAGATAATTTAGTTGTGGATGGAAAACTCGCGGATAAAAAAATATTTGCCAACGTATCTTCAATTGATTCAAGCCAAAACAAAAAACTTTTGATCCGTTCGCAAATTGTAAAAAATGGAGCTAACTATAAACTCACACTCGATCCTAATGACTTCTACCTAATGAACAATCAATGGAACATTGCAGTGGATAATTATATTGAATTCGGAAAACAAGGATTTTTGATCCATCACCTTTTCATTAATAAAAATGAAAGTCAAATAAATGTTGCTTCTGTACACGACAAATTTAATGATGACCTTAATATAGAAATCAAGAATTTTAAACTAGACAATATTTCCAAAATTATTGAAAAAGATAGCAATCTGGTTAAAGGAAATGTCGAAGGGAATGTATTACTTAAAAGAATTAATAACAGCTATGGCATAATAGCAGATGCACAAATAAAAGACTTATTTGTTCGTGAAGTACCTATTGGAAATATATTTATCAAAGCAGAGAATCCTACGGCTGAGAAATTTAATATTGCTCTAAAGCTATCCGGCACTGAAAATAATCTTACGGCAAATGGTTATTTTATTCCAAAAGGAGGCAGCAATTCAATTAATATAAAAGCCGAGATCCAATCTCTTTCTATGAAAACTGTGGAGGCCTTTTCAATGGGAAAAATTAAGGAAGCCTCAGGAAATATTACAGGTAACTTTTTGGTAGAAGGCTCATCTGCTTCACCGGAGGTAACTGGGGAATTAACATTCAACAATACCTTTATTAAACCAGCTGCATTAAATAATCCCTTACAATTGAAACATGAAACAATTCAATTAAAAAAAGATGGAATTTATTTTAATTCTTTTACAATTATAGATGCTGACCAACATAAGGCTATAATTGATGGCGAAGTTAAAATGAAAAATTTTAAAGACTTCGTTTTTGCTTTAAATGTGAATACTAAGGATTTTTTACTTTTCAATACAACTGCGAAAGACAATAAAGAATTTTATGGTAAAATGATCATTGACAGCAAGATAGAAGTAAGTGGACCTGCTACACTCCCGGTTGTAAATGCAAGATTAAAAATGAAAAAAGGTTCAAACTTTACATTTGCTGTTCCTGAAAAAAAGCTTACAACTGACAAAGGAGAAGATGTGGTTGAATTTGATGCCCCTTTGAAACTAAATCCCATACTTTATATAGATGAAAAAAAGGAAAAACAAAAATCCGAATTAACAGGATTTGATATTTCCTCAATCATTGAAATAGATAAAGAAGCAACACTAAGATTATTAATGGACCCTGCTTCTACTGATTCTTTAGTGGTGAGAGGGGAGGCTGCATTAAGCTTTGCAATAGACCGAAGTGGCAAAATGAGCCTTACAGGAGCATATAACATAAATGAAGGAAGTTATCTTGTTTCACTGGAATCTGTGCTAAAAAGAAAATTCAATATTGATGCAGGAAGCACGATCATTTGGAATGGCGACCCAATGGATGCAGACATATCAATAAATGCGATCTATTCCGTGCGGGCTTCACCAATTGATCTGGTGGCTGATCAGATGGCAGGCTTAAGTGAAGGTGATAAAAATGCTTATAAGCAGCGTTATCCATTTTTAGTTTACCTGAAACTCCGAGGCGAGATCTCACACCCTGAAATTAGTTTTGAAATACAATTACCACCCGAAGAAAAAGGAATTTTAGGTGGGGCTGTAAATGCAAAATTGATTTTATTAAATGAAGATCCATCAAGCTTAAACAAACAGGTATTCGCATTATTGGTGTTAGGCAGGTTTATTCAGGAGAATCCACTTCAAACAGAAACCAATGGTGCTTCAACAGCAGCACGCACAACTGTTGGGAAATTTTTATCGGCACAATTAAATCAGCTAGGCTCTAAAGTGGTTCCGGGAGTTGAATTAAATTTTGATGTACAATCCTATGATGATTATCAATCAGGACAAGCCGAAGGCAGAACACAAGTTGACATTGGTGTAAAAAAACAACTTTTTAATGAACGATTAACCGTTCAGGTTGGTGGTGTAGTTGATGTAGAGGGAGAAAAGGGGAAACAAAATTCTGCAAGCGATATTACCAGTGATGTGACATTAGAATACAAAATCACTGAAGATGGTCGTTATCGACTAAAAGGCTTTAGACACAATCAATATGAAGGTGCAATTGAAGGTCAGCTAGTGGAAACAGGTGCCGGTGTGCTATATGTACGCGATTTCAATAAATGGAAAGAGCTTCTTAAATCACCAAAAAAAATAAGTGGTTCATCGAAAAAAACAAATAGCAATGACACGATCAATCATAAATAAATATTTTCTGATCCTTATTTGTACGCTTGTAGCTTCCTGCAGTGGAACAAGGCATTTGCCTCCCGGTGAAAAACTTTTTACCGGGGCAGAAATAGAATTAGAATCAACCGATAAAATAACAAAGAAAAAGAAACGGTTCATTAAAACCACTGCCGAAACAACATTACGCCCTAGCCCTAATAAAACTTTTTTAAGAATGCGTCCTAAATTGTGGAGGTATATGAAAGCGGGTGAAAACCCTACTGGCAAATTTAAAAAATGGCTAAAAAAAACCGGAGAACCGCCTGTATTAATGAGTGCTATTAAACCAGCGGTTACCTCCTCAATTATTGATGCCAAACTTTTTAATTTAGGTATATTCAAAAGTTTTACCGAATTTAAAATAGTTGAAAAAAAACATACAGCAAAAATAATTTACATAAGTCATATTTACGAACCATATAAGGTTAAAAGCATTATCTATTCAATTTCAGATGACAGTTTAAGTCACATTATCCTTCAGGAAAAAGAAAAATCTCTAATTAAAGAAGGTGAAGACTACAATCTGGATAAATTAAAAAATGAACGGGTTCGGTTAGATGCACTATTAAAAAACAATGGATATTTCTATTTTAATCCTGATTATTTACTTTTTAAAGCAGACACTTCACAGGCAAATCATACGGTAACATTTAAACTTACTTTAAAAGACAGTGTTCCTAAGAATGCGTTAACAGTCTATCGTATTAACAATGTGTTTATTGATCAGGATTATTCATTAAATGAAAACGCTATTGAAAAGTCCAAAGACACCTTAAGATTCCAAAACAATTTTTTTCTTGGCAAAGAAATAGAAATGAAGATCAGGCCAAAGGTTATTTTAAGGTCAGTTTATCTAAGAAAACAGGAGATCTATTCAAGAAAAAATCATAACATCACACTTAACCGTTTGATGTCGATGGGGAATTTCAAATTCGTTCGTGTAAAGTTTTCAGACAGTGATACTTCTGCTCCCGGTTATCTGGATGTAACTATTTTAATGACACCGATGCCAAAGCATACATTAAGAAGTGAAATGGATCTTGTTTCAAAGTCAAATAATTATTTGGGACCTCGATTGAATTTAAGCTATTTGAATAGAAATACATTTAATGGTGCTGAATTGCTGAATATAAATTTGGCCGGCTCGTACGAGGCGCAATTTAGCGGACAAAACAAAAATCTGTATTCTTATTCTTTGAGTCCACAGGTTGAATTATATTTTCCACGCTTCCTTGTTCCATTTAAAATAAGAACAAACAGTATGTATATTCCAAAAACGCGTATTTCACTTTCATATACCTATTTGAAAAGAGTGAACTATTTCGATATGCGTACATTTCAATTCATTTATGGCTTTAAGTGGAAAGAAAATATCAGAAAGGAGCATCAATTAAATCCTATAAGTGTAAGTTTTTCTTCTATTGCCAATAAATCTGCCACATTCACAGAATTACTGGCTTCCAACCCTTTCCTCAAAAAAAGTTACGAAGAGCAATTCATTGCAGGTGGAAGCTATTCATACATTTATAATGAACAAGTAGAACCTGAAAAAAAAATACAATACTTTTTACATTTAGCAACTGAGATTGCAGGAAACTCTTTTTCTTTAATTAACTCAATTGAGGGCAAGCGCGTATCATCGGATACCCCCTCAAAAGTGCTTGGTTCGATCTATTCGCAGTTTGCAAAAATCAGCGTTGATGGCCGTAGTTATTACAATTTTGAAAATAGAAATAAAATAGCAATGAGAGTTTTTGCAGGTGTAGGTAAGCCCTACGGGAACTCATCCATCTTGCCATATACAAAACAATTTTTCAGTGGAGGCCCGAACAGTATCAGGGCATTTCATATTAATTCAGTGGGACCAGGAACACATCAGCAGAATGCAGATTTAAATGGGTTCTTACAGTTGGGAGGAGATGTAAAACTTGAAGCGAATGCAGAATTCCGTTTTAATATCGTTCGCTTTTTTAAAGGTGCTTTATTTGCTGATGCAGGTAACATCTGGCTATTAAAATCTAATCCTGCTAATTCTGCAAAGCCTTTTTCAAGTTCAAGATTTTATAACGAATTTGCTGTTGGAGCAGGAATAGGACTAAGGATTGACCTCTCGTTCTTTATTTTAAGATTTGATCTTGCCACACCTTTAAGAAAACCATGGCTTGAGGAAAACCAAAGATGGGTGATAAACCAAATAAACTTCGGAAACCCTTCCTGGAGAAGCGATAACCTGATTTTAAATGTAGCGATCGGCTATCCATTTTAAGTATTCCAATTTTTATTATATAAAAAACAATTCTAAAATTTCAAAAACATTAGAAAGGATAATAACCATCAACCTTTTTCAAGTTGCTCACTTAACACCATTTGTTAAAAGCTCCTGACCACAATGTCAAAAACCGGTTTCAAAACTTCAAAACAACCACAAAACAAGCCATTCACGAGTACCCTCCCCTAACTTTCAGGTAAAAACACATTTCCAAATGTGTGAATCATGTAACTTATAACAAAAGTTCTGTAACATAAACAGGTCATTACTTGCTCACCTTTGTTGTGTGAAAATTAATTCACATTTAAACTAAAACACCATGAAAAATTTAACCGAATTAAAAGGAAACTGGAACGAAACAAAAGGAAAATTAAAACAAAAATTCGCAATACTTACAGATAGTGATGTATTATTAGTAGAAGGCAAGCAAGATGAAATGCTAGGCAGACTTCAGATTAAACTTGGCAAAACAAAAGAAGAAATACAAAAATTAATTGCTTCGTTATAATTAAACGATCAAATAACTGGTAAAACTAATTTCAATTTATTTAATAATTAAACCACTTCTCGATTCATTAAAAAGAGAACTAAAAACCATCGATCATGAAAAAGCTAATCATTCTCCCACTATTATTAATAACAGCATTGACTTTGAAAAGTAATGCTCAGGACCAACCTGCTGCTGAAAAATATGGAAAAACATTAAACCTTGGCGCAGGCATTGGCTATTATGGACACGTAGGGCATACCATACCGGTAGCAATGCTAAATTATGAATTTGATGTGGCTAAAAACTTTACCCTTGCGCCATTTATCGGGTTCTATTCGTATACAAACTATTATTATTGGGGTAATCCTGACAAACCGAATTATGACCCTTCATACCGTCAATATTCTTACCGCGAAACTGTAATACCTGTTGGAGTAAAAGGAACATATTACTTTGATCAGTTACTTCATGCCAACTCAAAATGGGATTTTTATGCGTCAGGTTCTCTTGGTTTCGTTTTCAGAAAAGCTGTTTGGGAAAATGGATATTATGGAGATCAACATGTATACAATAGTGCAAGTCCGTTATATCTAAATGTGCACGTAGGAGCTGAATACCACATGACTCAAAAAATGGGTTTATTCCTCGACCTATCTAGTGGTGTATCTACTTTTGGTTTAGCGATCCATTTTTAACTATTTGTTATAAACAATACAAATAAAGTTCTGACGATGAAAAACACCGAATTAATTTTAATGCTAATTGATAAATCAACAAATGCATTTGGACAAATACTTGGGCTTTCTGCGGAGAACAAATTAAAAAAAGTCTTGTCTATTATTCAAAGTACAATACAAGACACCTTTAATATTAATTCATACTATCTGTCTGAAAAAACTCTTAACGATATTTTGACAAAAAGCCTGCTTGATCTTGAGCAAGCTAAACTGCTAACAAGTTTACTTTGCACGCAGGCTGAAATATTGTTAGAGTTAAATCAGACAAAAGACAGTCTGATACAATATAAAAATGCGCTACAACTTTTGTATTGGGAGGGACAGCAACCAATTGAAAGAGATCAATTAGAAAGAAAAAATAAAATTTCAGATCTCGAAACAATTGTTTCAACAATGAAAGTTAACGACAAAATACAATTTTAAACATGAAAACATTTAAGACAATTTTAATAATCGCTCTAGGCTTGTTTTTTGTGATAAACATAACATCTTGTTTCGTGGTTTATGAAAAAGACAACGGAAAACATAAGGGATGGTACAAGAATCCAAATAACCCGCATCACCCAAATAGCGCAAACCCGGGAAAAGCTAAAGGCAAGCATCACAAATAATCAATAAAAAATCATTAAAATTCCGACAAATCGGATATAGTAAATACAACTTTACCAATAAATTATTCATCAATTATCAAAATAAAAATGGGAAATCTACTTTATACCATCGCAGTAATATTAATTATTTTTTGGGCCATTGGATTCATAGGATACAATGTTGGAGGAATTATCCATGTTCTTCTTGTTATTGCAGTTATTGCAGTAATATTAAGAGTGATCAAAGGGAAATAACCAATCTATCTCCCAAAACCTACCACCTTTATTAAAATAGTTTCAATTCTAATTGTGTTTTTGTGGTGTGTCGAGGCCTAATCAAAAAACTGAACTGTAATTCATAAGGAATTATAGTTTTACCCTTTGGGGGGAAAGGTAAAAAAAGCATTGACCTCAAAAACACATAGATTGTGGTATAAGATGATGGTTTAATGAAAGGGAGGAAGTTTAAACAGGCTCCATTACTAAAACAATCTTCAATTTTGAAGATTGAAAACAAAAGTTCTTCTATTTATATATTTTTATTCGCTCACCTTTTTATCATTAAAGGGTAATGCACAAATTTCTCATCCTGCAAAAAAAACTCCAATTAAAACATATTGGGGATATTCCACACAAAACTATTTGGCAAAAATGGGTGTGGACATATCGGAGCCCCACATTTATTCTCCATAGCGGTGTTAAAGTTTACAATGGTGACCCAACAATAAAGGGAAACTAACTATGAGGATTATCAACTAAATCTGCATAACCGAAACTGTTTCGCAGTTTCCTACAACCAAAGCAGGAAACAATTGATTTTGTCCTCGCTCAATCAAAAAGTGTGAATGATGTAACTTAATCAAAAAGTTGTGTAACACATCCCGCATACAAACAACCCACCTTTGTATTGTAATTAATTCAAAAAATAATTTTCATAAACATTTAAAACCAGAAATCATGAGCACAGGAAAAGTATTAATAGGTGTATTGGCAGGCGTAGCCGCAGGTGCATTATTAGGTGTATTATTTGCACCGGACAAAGGGTCAGAAACAAGAAAGAAAATTTCAAAAAAAGGGTCAGATACAGCAGATGACCTGAAGGACAAATTTGATGAGTTATTGAACAGTCTGGCTGAAAAACTTGAAGCAGCAAAAGAAGAAGCCGGTAACCTTTATGAAAAAGGCGAACACAAAGTAGATGAATTAAAAAAGGACATGAAACGCGCAATGAATTAAAATGCGAATAGAAACACCCTTTAAAATAAAATAAGATTTATGGAAGACAAAATAAACTTTCTGGAGCCTTTAATTGAAAGAGCCAAAGAATACGGAAAAGCAAGTTGTGAGTTATATAAACTCAAAATTCTTGACAAAATAGCAAGCACTGTATCTTCATTTATTTCACGAGGCATAGTTGTTATAGTCCTGTTCTTATTCCTTGCCACTTTAAATATTGGTGTAGCTCTTTGGCTGGGCGAACTGCTCGGTAAATTATATTACGGATTTTTTTGTGTTGCCGGATTTTATGGAATTATGGGGGGTGTTTTATATTTCTGGATGCACGTGTGGATTAAAAAACGAATCAGCAATTCAATCGTCTTACAAATGCTAAATTAAAAAAAATGAAAAATATAACTTCTATAGACGAATTAAGAGATTCCATTTTTTTACTCGAAATAAAACAGGCCAATGATTGGTGTTTGTTAAAAGAGGAGTTTCATACTACATACGAGAATTTGAAACCTATTAATATTATCAAGAATAAATTTAAGGATCTGGCCTCAACACCAAATCTGCAATCAACTGTTGTTAATTCTGTAATTGGATTAGCAACCGGATTTATCGCAAAAAAAGTTTTTATTGGAACTTCACATAATCCGATCACAAAATTACTGGGAATCATCCTGGAAATTGCGGTTGCGAATAAAGTTTCGAAAAATGCTGATGGTATTAAATCTGCCGGTAGCTCCATCCTCAAAAAAATAATTAATTAATATCTATATCTGAATAACCATACGGATCTGTATTGATGTTCACAATTTAATATCTAGTGTGAAACATAAAATAAAAAGACAACAGAATTAAAAAAAGCTTAATGAAATCACCAACTCTAACTCTTCCATTATACGCAAAATTCGCATTCATACTGCTTAGTTTGAGTATAATTATAGTTACACTTTTTTATGGGCAAAGCATTATAATCCCACTTGTGCTTGCTTTATTATTTTCAATTCTATTAAGACCTGTAGAGGTTTTTTTAAATAAAAAATTTAGATTTCCTCGTGTAATTGCGGCTTTAACTTCCGTTATTTTAGCGATCATAGTTATCTCAGCAATCATTCTTTTCATTTCCTGGCAAGTTTCAGATATCACTGATGATTGGGGTAAAATAAAACATAATTTCTCAATCCATTATGAACGCCTTCAGCATTGGGTAAGCCAACGCTATCACGTAAGTTATAACAAACAACAAAGTTATATTAACCAGGTAGCCCAAGGAACATTGAATGGCGATAGTGAGCTTATAGGCAACACCTTAAATTCGTTTACCGGAACTTTATTAAATATGGTTCTGATTCCGATCTATACATTTCTTATGCTTTTATACCGCGAACTGTTCATCCAATTTCTTTCTAAAATCGTGCATAAAAAAAATGAACATACACTCGCGGAAATTCTTACCCAAGTAAAAACTGTTGTTCAACGTTATATTGTTGGGTTACTTATTGAAATGGGCATTGTTGGAATATTAACAACCATAGGCTTGATGATATTAGGTGTTCAGTATGCAGTGTTACTTGGTGCGATAACAGCAATCCTAAATCTGGTACCGTATATTGGTATTTTGGCTGCAGGTATTATTTCAATTGTTGCCACGCTCGGCAATTCAACAGATATATCTCTTATGTTAGGTATCATTATTACTAATGCGGTTGTTCAACTTATCGATAATAATGTGGTAGCCCCCAATATTGTAGGAAATAATGTACGTATTAATGCATTAGCTACAATGGTTGGGGTAATTGCCGGTGGGGTAATATGGGGGATCCCAGGAATGATCCTTTCTATCCCATTAACTGCTATTATCAAAGTTATTTTCGATCATATAGAACCATTAAAACCCTGGGGATTTTTATTAGGAAATAATGCTCCAACAGCATCCGGACTTTCTATTAACAAGTTAAAAAAACAAATCACTATAAATAAAACCTAAAAATCATGAAACCTCAAATCGGAATTTCTGAAAAAAATTTAGAGCGTGTTATCACACTGCTTTCAAAGGAACTTGCAAATGAAATGACCCTATACATAAAAACGAGAAAATCTCATTGGAATGTAACTGGCGAAAGTTTTATGGAATTGCATAAATTATTCGAAAATCAATACAAACAATTGGAAGAATCAATTGATGAAATAGCAGAACGTATCGGAAAACTCGGAGGTAAAACAATTGGTACCATGCTGGAATTCTCTCAGTTATCAGCCCTTAAAGAAGCACCCGGAAAATATTCTTCATCTAAGGAGATGATCAAAGAATTACTTAAAGATCATGAAACGGTAATCGTTCAATTACGCAAGGATATTGAAGATTGTACTTCAAAATACAAAGATGCAGGAACAGCTGATTTTATTACCGGATTAATGACAGAACACGAAACCACAGCATGGGTGCTCAGAAGATACCTAAACTAATTTCAATTGAATCAAAATGTCAATCGATTTAAAAATAAAAAATAAAGTTGCATCAGAAGAGGTAATAGAATCTTCGGAAAATCTATATATAAAAAAATTAAAAGATTTTTTTGAAGAAATCACTGCGCTTACATTGTTTGCTGTCCGTTTTTTCAAAGAAGTTGTCAGGCCTCCTTATGAGATTAAAGAATTTGTTAAGCAATCTTATTTAATAGGATACAAATCATTTCCACTTGTGGCCATTACTGGTCTTATTATGGGACTTGTATTAACAATACAATCCCGCCCAACACTTGCTCAATTTGGAGCGGAATCATGGTTACCGGCAATGGTCGCTGTTTCTATCATCCGCGAAATTGGTCCGGTAATAACTGCTTTAATTTTTGCAGGTAAGGTAGGATCAGGTATCGGAGCAGAGTTAGCCTCTATGAAAGTTACCGAACAGATTGATGCAATGGAGGTTTCAGGAACAAATCCTTTTAAATACTTAGTAGTTACAAGGATTCTTTCCGCAACATTTATGTTACCGGTATTAGTTGTAGCTGCCGATGCCATTTCATTATATGGCGCTTATATTGGAGTGAATCTGGAAGGTGATGTAAGTTTTCATCTTTTCTTTTTACAGGTTTTCGAAAAATTATCATTTACAGATATTTTTCCTGCTATCATTAAAACATTTTTCTTTGGATTTATGATCGCACTACTGAGCTGTTACAAAGGTTTTAATGCTAACAAAGGAACCGAAGGAGTTGGGCAAGCCGCAAATTCAGCTGTTGTTCTTGCATCCTTATCTATATTTATTATTGATATGATTGCCGTCCAAATAACCAGTCTATTTATTTAATTCAAAAATGGAAGCAGCGATCACAGAAATAGAACATTTAAAAAAATCTTTCGGTAACAACAATGTGCTGAAGGATATAAATTTAAAAATTGCAAAAGGTGAAAACCTGGTTGTGTTCGGTAAATCCGGAAGCGGCAAGTCCGTACTTATAAAATGCCTGGTTGGTCTTATTGAACCCGATGATGGTAAAGTTATTTTACTTGGCAAAGATATCTCTGAATTAAAAAACGAAGAATTAAACATACTAAGAAAAAAAGTAGGTTTTCTATTTCAAAGCGCTGCCTTATACGACTCTATGACTGTAAGAGAAAATCTTGAATTTCCACTTCGTGATTTAAAGTCAAAACCAAAAGAAGAAATTGATGCGTTAGTTCTTGAAGCTTTAAAAAATGTAGGATTGGAAGAGGCGATCGATAAAATGCCTTCTGAACTTTCAGGGGGAATGAGAAAGCGCGTGGGACTTGCCCGCACGTTGATATTAAAACCGGAGATAATACTTTATGATGAACCAACCACCGGCCTAGACCCTATTACTTCCAAAGAGATCAGCAATCTGATTTTGGAGGTGCAAAAAAAATACAACACTGCATCAATCATCATTACACATGATGTGGAATGTGCACGAATTACAGCAAATCGAATTATAATACTTAAAGACGGTACATCCGTTGCTGAAGGAACTTTTAATGAACTATCGGAATCGAAAGACGAATTTGTTCGCGCATTTTTTAAATAAATAAAAAAAATTCTGCATTCAGTTCCATTTCGGAGATGAACATTGCGGATAGAATAAAAAAAATATCATGAAAAAATCAACAGGGAATAAAATGAAACTTGGAATCTTTGTTTCCATTAGCATTACACTATTTATCGTTGGGATATACTTTATTGGCCAACGACAGCAGCTCTTCAGCAGCACATTTCAAATAAGTGGAATATTCAGAGATATAAGCGGACTTCAGGTTGGAAATAACGTGAGGTTTTCAGGTATCAATATTGGAATCATTGAAAATATCGAACAAATTACGGATTCAACGGTAAAAGTGGATATGGTGATCAATGAAGATACGAGAAGGTTCATTAAAAAAAATGCAAAAGCAATAATTGGTTCTGACGGATTGATGGGAAATAAAATAATATTGATCATACCCGGACCAGTGGGTAAAAAAGAACTGAATAATAACGATACTATTGAAACGGCTCAGGCAGTTAGCATGGACGACATTTTAATAAAAATAAAAGTGACAGCCGACAATGCCGCCTCTATTACCGATGACCTTGCACTTATCATGCAAAGTATAAGTGAAGGGAAAGGGACAATAGGTAAATTACTGATGGATAGTACCCTGGCTAATAATTTAGATGGAGCCATTGTTAATATTAAACAAGGTGCAGGAGGTTTCAAAAACAATATGGATGCGGCAGGTAAGAACGTGCTTTTAAGAGGTTTTTTTAAGAAAAAAAATAAAGAAAAAGAGAAGGAAAAAGAAAAAGAAGCAGAAAAAAAATAACACCTGGTTCACACAACAACCTCTCAGTAAAAGTCTTTATAAGGTTCGCCTTTTTTTTCCTACATTATTATTAGAGCCT
>JAZKBX010000345.1:0-5070 GCA_040388455.1 Bacteroidota bacterium | reverse complement strand
ATCCTTTCTAACTTTAAGGAAGGATTATCGATCCTTGAGTATTTCATTTCAACTCACGGTGCTCGTAAAGGATTGGCGGATACAGCGTTAAAAACTGCTGATGCTGGTTACTTAACTAGACGTTTAGTTGACGTTGCTCAGGATGTAATTATCACAGTTGAAGATTGTGGTACTTTACGTGGATTGGTTGCTACAGCATTAAAGAAAAATGATGAGATAGTTGAATCATTATACGATAGAATTTTAGGTAGAACTACTGTACATAATGTGTATAACCCTTTAACAGGAGATATCATTGTGGAGGCAGGTGAAGAATTGACAGAAGATTATGCAAAACAAATTGCAGCTTCTCCGATTGAAGCAGTTGAGATCCGTTCGGTATTAACCTGCGAAAGCAAAAACGGTGTTTGTGGAAAATGTTACGGACGTAACCTTGCTACAGGCCGTATGGTTCAAAGAGGTGAAGCTGTTGGTGTTATTGCAGCACAGTCAATTGGTGAGCCGGGTACTCAGCTTACATTGCGTACCTTCCACGTGGGTGGTATTGCATCTAACGTTGCAGCAGCATCTAAATTAGAAGCTAAGTATGATGGTATCATCGAAATTGACGAATTAAAAACAGTAAAACGTAAAAACGCTGACGGTCAAACGGAAGATGTTGTAATTGGCCGTTCGGCTGAGATGCGTATTATTGATTCTAACACCAGAATTGTTCTTACAACCGGTAATATCCCTTATGGTTCACAAGTATATGTGAAATCAAACGGAAAGGTTAAAAAAGGCGACCTAATATGTGATTGGGATCAGTACAATGCTGTTATCGTTTCTGAATTTGCCGGTAAGATCGAATTTGATAATGTAGAGGAAGGTATTACTTTCCGCGAAGAATCAGATGAGCAAACAGGCTTTAAAGAAAAAGTTATTGTTGAAAGTCGTGATAAATCTAAGAATCCTTCCATCAAAATTGTTGTAAATAAAGATGTATTACGTACCTACAGTATTCCTGTTGGAGCACATATCATTGTAAACGACAACACTAAGATTGAAGCAGGTCAGATCCTTGTTAAGATCCCTCGTTCTTCAGGTAAAACCGGGGATATCACAGGAGGTTTACCACGTGTAACCGAATTGTTCGAAGCACGTAACCCAAGTAATCCGGCTGTTGTTTCTGAAATTGATGGTATCGTATCATTTGGTAAGATCAAACGTGGTAACCGTGAGGTACATGTTGAATCAAGAACAGGTGAAAAGAAAACATACCTGGTACAACTTTCTAAACACACATTGGTTCAGGAAAATGACTTTATCAAAGCTGGTGAGCCATTATGCGATGGAGCGATCACACCAAGTGACATCCTTGCTATCAAAGGGCCAACTGCTGTTCAGGAATACTTAGTGAACGAGGTACAAGAGGTATACCGTTTGCAGGGTGTGAAGATCAATGATAAACATTTTGAAGTAATTGTTCGTCAGATGATGCGTAAAGTTGATATCAGCGAAGCAGGTGATACTATTTTCCTTGAAAAACAATTGGTTAACAAATCAACGTTCATGGAAGAGAATGATAACTTGTATGCTAAAGTAGTTATACTAGATGCAGGGGATTCAACCTTGTTCAAAGCAGGTCAGATCGTTAGTGCACGTAAATTGAGAGATGAAAATTCTTCATTGAAACGCAGAGACATGAAAACCATTGAAGCACGCGAAGCAATTCCAGCTACTTCAAGCCAGGTATTACAAGGTATCACACGTGCATCATTACAAACTAATAGCTTTATGAGTGCTGCATCGTTCCAGGAAACGACTAAAGTATTAAATGAAGCTGCTATAAGCGGAAAAGTAGATGGCTTGTTAGGATTGAAAGAAAACGTTATTGTTGGACATTTAATTCCTGCCGGTACCGGCTTAAGAGCTTACGACAAAATGATCGTTGGTTCTCAGGAAGAGTACGATCGCCTAATGGCTTCTAAAAAAGAAGCTTTGGAAGCGGAAGCATAACCTTACGAATTTCGAATACGGAAAGGTTAATAATTTAAAAAAGGGACAACAGAAATGTTTGTCCCTTTTTTAGCTAAAAAAATAAGTAATTTTACATCTCAAAAAAAAGAACACATGGAAGAGCAAAACTCAAATCAATTAAATATTGAACTAAGCGAAGAAATTGCTGAAGGTATTTATTCAAATCTTGCAATTATTACACATTCAAACTCTGAATTTGTAATTGATTTTATTAAAATGATGCCAGGTATACCAAAAGCAAAAGTAAAATCACGTATCGTACTTACTCCACAACACGCGAAACGTTTGATGAAAGCTTTGAAGGATAATATCTCAAAATTTGAACAAGCGCATGGTCCTATTAAGGATACGGATATGCCAAATGGATTTCCTCTAAATTTTGGTGGGCCAACTGCGCAGGCGTAATTTAGGTTTGAGATAGGAGATATGGGAGATTTTTTTTCAAAATTCTAAAATACAGTTCAACTATTTGCTGATAGATTAAGATAGGCATTACGTTTAACAGTGAAATCAACAAAAAAGCCTCCTGAAGCATAATGGTGCTTTAGGAGGCTTTTTTACTTAAATATTTTCTACCATAAAAAACATTCTTTAATAGAATGTTCTTTTTGCAAATTACATCAAAGTAATAAACCCAAAAACGCAAAACTATTTCGCACTTTCAATCACATTGCCCAGTTCATCATAAGCAGTGTATTTGCCTATTCTCTTATTGTTAGTGTAATTTGATTCTTCTTTGATCTTTCCGTTTGAATGCCAGGAAGTAAATTTTCCGTTTTTTACACCGTTTTTAAATTCAATCAGTAGTTGTTTATTGCCATTAGGGTAAAATAGGGTGTAAGAACCTTGTTTTAGACCTTTCGCATCTGCCTGGTACTGTTCTTTTACTTTCCCTTCAGCGTAGAAGGTTTCTGTTTTTTTTAATTCCTGTGCACTAAGGACATTTGAAAATAATACTGCTACTAAAAGCAGAAAAGAAAAGGATAGGATTTTTTTCATTTTGTAATTTATTTAATGTTAGAGAATAGCCACGAATTTCACGAATTAAAAATCAAAAATGTCTTTAATTCGTGCAATTCGTGGCAAATATTGTTTTTGTTTTGTATTCTTTTGACATACAGCACTTTAAAAGAATCTTACTGATTTATAGTCTTGTTTTTTCTTCCCTAAAGCACTTAATCTTGCCTGAAGCATTATTTCATGCGAACCACTGCTATACGTGTTTACCGGCTTTACATTAAAATCGTAGGAGTAACCTATGAATATAGCGTCAGTAATACTTACCCCTATTAATCCAACAATTGATTCTTTAATTCGGTACGTTATTCCGAGGCTTATTTTTTCTTTGTAAACAGCAGTAGCGTTTAATTCGTATTGAGTAATAAATCCGCTGCTTTTTACAAGTAAAGCAGGAGTTATGGAAAAATTGGTATCAACCAGTATTTTATATTTTGCATAAACAAAATAGTGCCTTGGATTAGCAAATACATTGGAATTTTTCAACCCTCTATTGATATGAGTTGAAGATGCTCCTGCTGTGATGTTGGAAGCATTAAACTCTAAACCCAGACCGAAATCGGGAGAAAAAGCGTTGGTGGAGGTTACAATTGCCTGTGGATCACTTCCTTGCTCATAAACCAATTTACTGCCATCCAGCTTTTTATTAATAAAACCGGCAGAAAGCCCACCTGAAAGTGTTGCAGATTCAGAAACACGGGTATGGTACGCATAATTTATTTTCAGGTTCAATGTATTTTCAAAACCGATCCGGTCGTTTATTGCGGTAAGGCCTATTCCGCCTTTAATTTTAGCAAGATACGTATGTGCATTTAAAAATTGCGTGGATGGTGGATTGTTAACACCTATCCATTGTTGCCTGGCAACAATAGTTGCAATTATTTTATCCGTGTTACCGGTTGCTGCAGGATTAAACATGTTTTCATTATACATGTAATGACTAAACTGCATATCGTTTTGCGCCATAGCAAAGTATGGTGAGAGCAAAAACAGGAAAAGAGTAATTTTTTTCATTCGCTTATTTTTTAATTACTTTAAATGTGGTTCTTCTATTGGTCTGATGATCGTTCTCCGTTTGTGCATTTTTCTTAATAGGAATTGATTCTCCATAGCCCATAAAGGATAATCTTGTTTTCTCTATCCCATTTGCAATAAAATAATCAACAACATTCTGCGCTCTTTTTTCTGAAAGCTTCATATTATAATCATCCGAACCTATTTCATCGGTATGGGAATTCACCTGCACTTTTATGCCTGGTGTTTCCTTTAATATCCTGGTCATTTTATTCAGTTCCTTTTTCGATTCCGCTTTTAGTTCGGCTTTATTAGAATCATAATAAATGTTAGGTATCGTTATTTCGGCATACGTGATCTTTTGAAATTTAAAATCAAGGTCTGTCCCGGTGGTTCTTGAGAATTCAGTGCTTGTTTTTATACCAACAGTTGTCAGATCTTTAGAATCGCTAAAAAAACCTTCCTTTACGGCAGTAACAGCATAATTTAAGCCTGGTTTAAGATCCTGGAAATTAAATTCTCCATCAGAATCAGTTTTTGTAGAATCTACGCTGCCATCGCTGCCTTTTAAATAGATAGTTACTTTATTAACAGGTTTACCGTTTTTGGAGTCAACAATTGATCCTTTTGCAGTCAAAATAAGAGGTGCTTTTTTAAATGAGTAAATATCATCTTCCCCTTTTCCTCCCGGGCGGTTAGAGCAAAAATATCCTTCGAAAATGGAATTTCCGGTAAAAATAATTCCAAAATCATCGGCACAGGAATTTATAGGTGCCAGTAAGTTTTGAGGTTTTCCGTATGAAGTGGCTTTAATTTGAGAAGAAAATATATCCAGCCCACCAAAGCCTATATTGCCATCAGAAGAAAAATACAAAGTATCGTTCAACACGTAAGGGAACATTTCGTTGTATGGTGTATTTACAGGAGCTCCCAAATTTTTAGGCAGACCCCAAACTCCGCCTTTCCTTTTTATTACCCATAGATCTTTTCCACCAAGTCCTCCAGCCATATTGGAAACAA
>JAZKBX010000344.1:2126-16473 GCA_040388455.1 Bacteroidota bacterium | reverse complement strand
GAAGTAATTTACATCGTGGGGGAAGTGCAAATGTTATTGAACTTACAAAAGATGAACGTGAAACGGCAATAAAGGCCGCAAAAAAATTAGGGTTAGCAATTGCCGGAGTTGATATGTTACAATCTTCACGTGGACCTTTGGTTATGGAAGTGAATTCTTCACCGGGATTAGAGGGGATTGAAGGCGCTACCGGTGTTGACATTGCCGGAAAGATCATCGAATACATTGAGCGTAATGAATTTAATCATGAACCATAAGGGAAGTGTTGAAGTTTGAGAATTGGAGATTTAGTGATTTGATAATTTCAGTTTTTTTTTATTTTCAATTTCTTCAATTCTTTATTTCTTCAACTTTCTAATTCTCTAATTTTTATATGTCTTACTCGAATAAAAACATACACATTAATGGTGTGGATATTAAGCCCGGGAATAATGCTCAGGTTAGTTTGAATTGGTATCAACTGCCAACTAAAACGGTAATTGAAATTCCGGTTTATGTTTTTCGTTCAAAAAATCCGGGACCTACATTATTGATACTTGCAGGAATGCATGGTGATGAAATTAATGGAATTGAAATAGTCCGCAGATTGATCACACGTGACGATGTTAAAAAACCATTATGCGGAAGCATCATTGCTATCCCGGTTATAAATATCATTGCGTTTTTATCCGGTTCACGTGATCTGCCTGATGGAAGGGATCTGAACCGTTGTTTTCCCGGAAAAAAAAGTGGTTCACTTGGAAGCAGGATCGCATTTGATCTAATGAATGAGATCATTCCACAAATTGATTTTGGTATTGATTTTCATACAGGAGGTGCAAAGATCAATAACTACCCACAATTACGATGTGTTTTTACTAATAAAATAAATTTGGAGTTAGGTAAAAAGTTTTCACCTACACTTATTTTAAATGCGCCTTTCCGTGACAATACATTACGTAAAGAGGCGGCAAAAAAAGGGAAATCGATCCTTGTTTTTGAAGGAGGTGAATCTTCTCGTTTCGATTATTTATCTATCAATGAAGGAATGAATGGCTGTTTACGACTAATGAAACATTTGAAAATGATTAGCCTAGACCTACCAAAAAATCCAACAGTTTTATTGAGTAGATCCGCATGGGTACGTGCACGGACATCAGGTTTGTTTCATACTTCTAAAATTAATGGAGCCCATATTTTAAAAGGAGAGATCATTGGAATGATCTGTGATCCTTATGGTGAGCATCAGGAAAAATTAGTTGCCAACCATGATGGATATATTGTTGGGATCAACAATCAACCGGTAGTTAACCAAGGTGATGCGTTGATGCATATTGGAATTGAGGAGTAATGCGGATAGTCAATTAATATTTCCCTCTATCGATTGGATATAAATTAATGCTGCTTATTTTTTAATTCATTCAGATAGCCCTCATCTACTGCATATCCCAAACTTTGTGCTTTTAAAGCATCGTTCAGTGCCTCCTTAACGTTTCCTGAAGTTTTATTGATCACAGAACGATTAAAATACGCGGCACTATAATTGGGATTCAATTGTATCGCAGTACTATTGTCAGCAAGTGCTGCAGGAGTGTTTCCTTTTTTAAAATACGCAAAACCTCTATAAAAATAATAGTTGGAGTTAGAGGCATTCAATTGTATCAATTCATTTAAATCTGCTATTGCTTTTTCATAATTCCCATTATCAACATATACATAAGCCCGGTTTTCTTTTGCGGCCATTAAACCGGGATTCAAAGTTAATGCCGTAGTATAATCTTCCGCAGCTTTACCAAATTGCTTCATTATACTGTAGGTTATCGCCCTGTTAAAAAAAGTTTGTGCATCTGATTTGTCCAATTCTATTGCCTTCGAATAATCGCTCAGCGCCAAATCAAACTGACTTTTTAAGCCATATATATTAGCCCTGTTAATATATACTTTTGCGTTATCAGGGTTCATTTTAATGGAAATGTTAAAATCTTCCAAGGCTCTGTCAAATTCATTTTCATCAACCTTTTTTTTACCCAGATCATAGGCTACTTTATTTACCAGGTAGCTGCCCCGGTTTCGATATGCTTCACTGCTTGGGTATTTACTAATTGCATCGGTCCATAATACATCGCTATTTTTCCACACTTTGGTGCGTTCGCGCGTAAGCCATATGGATAAACCGGTACATACTATTAATAAAAACATAAAAGTTCTTTTGTAAAGAATATATTTTTTCTCTTTTTGATCTTGTAACCATTCATAACTCATGGCAATTGGAAATAATAAACCAATGTAAGGAACATACGTATATCTATCAGCCATTATCACCTGGCCAACGGATATGAATTGTAATACCAATGCAATTGTAAAACAAAAAAACAGGAAACCAAAAGCCAGAATTTTATTTTTCCTGATACTAAAAAAAACTAATATGAACAAGCTCAAAACAATAACCGGTGCAATATAAAATATGACCGGAAGGTGATCACCAATAAGATTTGGATATGGATAAAAACAGGAAAGCTTTACCGGGATAAATAAATTATAAATATAGTTGATCATCCCATATGAAGCGAAGGCAAGGCGTTGTACCCATGTGAAGATTTCGAATTTAGCAATTGCCCCTGATTGTATCTGGGAAGCCAATACACCAAATAGTAAAGAAAGCGCAAAGAAGGGGATCTTTTCTAGGATAGTGTATTTGTCAAATTTACGGCCTTTATAATAATCTATCAGTAGCATTACTAAAGGTAATACTACTGCCATTGCTTTTGATAATATGGATAATAAAAACAAGATCAATATAAAAGCGTACATCAAAATTTTTGTCTTCCCGGTGTAATGGATATATTTATAATAACATATCAATGCTGCCATAAAAAAGAAGGTGTATAATACATCTTTTCGCTCGGATATCCATGCTACAGATTCAACATGCATAGGATGTATTCCAAAAAATAATGCAACAATTGCAGCAACAACAATTTTATTACCACTCAGTAACAATATAAACCAAAACACCAGTGCTGTATTTAGCAGATGAAATAACAGGTTAGTAACATGGTATGTTTTGGGCGTATATCCTGATAATTTATAATCTATAGCCAAAGAAAGTATTGTAATCGGATGGTAATTGTTTGAAACAGCATTTTCAGTATTAAACATTTTTTTTATGTTGTCACCTGAAAGGCTTTTAATTAGTGCGTTCTCGCCAATATATACATTGTCGTCCCAATTAGTAAACCCGTTTTTTAGCGAAGGCGAAAAGGCGATATAGGTAAGTAAAATAATACCTGTGAGCCATAATAGAATGGTTTTATTTGTTGATTGGTCAGTAGCTGGAACTGCACTTTTTGAGGCCCTTTTTTCTTGTTTTGATTTACCCTGGTTTGTACTACTCATAAGATTAAACAAAATAATTGTAAGAGTCTAGCCTAAATTAAAGTGCTTTGTTGCCATTTCTTCAATGGCTGTACCAATAGCTAAGGATGCAGTAGCAGCGGGTGATGGAGCATTCAAGACATGAATGGCGTTACCGTTTATTTCAATTTTAAAATCATCGATCATATTACCTTCAGGTGCAAGCGCCATAGCACGCACTCCGGCACGGCCAGGTTTTAGGTCATCCATTTCTAAAGAAGGGATCAATTTGCGTAAACGTTTTAAGAAAAATGTTTTTGAAAATGCTCCATGGTATTCATCCATTGCAAATTTCATATTTTTTGCAAAAAATTTCCATGTGCCGCCAAATGAAAGAGCTTCAGCGGTATCTTTTAAAGAGAAATCTGTTTTTGTATATCCTTCGCGTTTAAAAACAAATACTGCATTAGGTCCGCATTCTGTACCACCATGTATCATGCGTGTAAAGTGTACTCCTAAAAATGGATATTTTGAATTAGGAACAGGGTATATTAAGTTGCGTACTTTCCCTTTTCCTTTATCGCTCAAATCAAAATAATCGCCACGGAAACCAACAATGGCCGTGTCAATTTTTGCGCCTTCTTTTTTTGCAATTCTATCACTTTGTAATCCGGCACAGGTAATGATGTAAGCTCCTTTGAATATCCCTTTTGGAGTAATTACATTTGTATGATCGGCATGTTTTTCAAAGGCAGTTACTTCATGTTCGGTAAGTACTTTACTTCCTTTAAATTTCGAATGAATTAACTCTACATATTTACGTGAAACATCCGCATAATCAATAATGCCGGTGCAGGGCACCCATAAGCCTTCTATGCCTACACAAAAAGGTTCAATTTCTTTTATTCGTTTCGAATCAATTTTTTCAATTTCTTCCACCCCGTTTGCGATACCAATATTGAATACGCGGTTCATGTGTTCTAATTCTGACTTATCGGTTGCCACCACAACTTTTCCACAAATATCGTGCGGTATTTTATGCTCTTTTGCAAAGGCAACAAGTTCACGTCTGCCATCAACGCAGTTTTTTGCTTTATACGACCCTGGTTTATAATACAATCCGGAGTGTATTACACCTGAATTATGACCTGTTTGGTGAAAAGCAACCTCTTTTTCCTTTTCAAGAACCAATATTTTTTTGTTTGGATATTTTGAATTGATTTTATATGCTGATGCTAACCCTACAATTCCTCCTCCAACAATGATGATATCAAATTGATTGTCTTCCATACTGCTAAAATTTTCGGCAAAAATACTAAATTACTTTGGAGTTGAAAGAGATTACTAATATAGAATGTATCCGAATTTACGAAACTGTATGTTGGGAAATAAGCAAATACCACCATTCCAAGTGAGGAAGTGGCTTGTAAATAGCTAGCGGGACGTTATTGGCGTCTGTTTGTAAATTAGCATAAATTCGTAATTGGTACTTAAAAAATATTAAATTTGTAATCAATTAATTTTAAAAACAAATGAGAACAATCGAATTTCGTGAAGCACTACGTGAGGCAATGAGTGAAGAGATGCGCAGAGATGAAAAAATATTTTTGATGGGCGAAGAGGTTGCCGAGTATAATGGCGCGTATAAAGTAAGTAAAGGTATGCTTGCTGAGTTTGGTGAAAAGCGCGTTATAGACACACCTATTGCAGAGCTTGGTTTTACAGGTATTGCAGTTGGTGCTGCGATGAATGGTTTGCGTCCTATTGTAGAATTTATGACATTTAATTTTTCATTGGTAGCAATAGATCAGATCATCAATTCTGCTGCAAAAATGATGAGCATGAGTGGTGGGCAATTTCCTATTCCTATTGTATTCAGGGGGGCTACGGGTTCTGCAGGGATGCTGAGTTCTCAGCATTCACAATCTTTTGATAGCTGGTATGCCAACTGTCCGGGATTAAAAGTTATAGTTCCTTCCAATCCCTACGATGCAAAAGGCCTTTTAAAATCAGCTATTCGCGATAACGATCCTGTAGTTTTTATGGAAAGTGAGCAAATGTATGGCGAAAAAGGTGAAGTGCCTGAAGGTGAATACCTTATACCTATTGGTGTTGCGGATGTAAAACGTGAAGGAAAGGATGTTACCATTGTTTCTTTTGGTAAAATTATTAAGCAAGCTTTAAGCGCAGCTGTTGAATTAGAGAAAGAAGGTATCAGTGTGGAAGTAATAGATCTGCGTACTATTCGCCCGATTGATTATGCAACAATTATTAATTCTGTAAAGAAAACAAATCGTTTGGTTATTGTTGAAGAAGCCTGGCCATTAGGTGCTATTGCTACTGAAGTTGCGTTTAAAGTACAAAAAGAAGCATTTGATTATTTAGATGCCCCTGTATTACGTGTTACTGCTGCCGATGTTCCGCTACCTTACGCTCCAACATTAATTGATGCATCATTACCTAATGTTTCTCGTGTAATAAAAGCTGTGAAAGAGGTAATGTATGTCGCTAAATAATTCTGGTTGTAAGTTATTAAACGGATCATAAATTTTAAATAGTTTATTCACTTTACCTTCCCCTAGTGCTTAGCTGTGCTGCCATTGCATATAAATGCTTTACTTTATAGTAAAATGGTGTAGTTGTGGCGCATGGTAATCAATTCTTCGATGGTTTAGCAATTTACTCGGGCGCTGCTTAAAACATAATTTTGTTAGGCGAATTTCTAAAATTAAAAGAGCAAAAAATGACAGCTATTACAAAAATAAAATTGACGCAATTCAGTCATGGAGCCGGTTGTGGCTGTAAAATTGCACCCGGGGTGTTGGATGAAATTTTAAAATCAAATTTTATTGCTCCTCAAAATGATAAATTGATTGTTGGGAATAGTAGTAAAGATGATGCTGCAGTGTATGATATTGGCAATGGACAAGGGCTTATAAGTACCACTGATTTTTTTATGCCAATAGTAGATAGTGCATTGGATTTTGGGAAAATTGCATCTGCTAATGCAATAAGTGATGTATATGCCATGGGCGGAAAGCCTTTGATGGCTGTTGCTATACTTGGCTGGCCTATTAATAAACTTCCTGTTGAATTAGCTCAACAAGTGATTGAAGGTGCACGTATTATTTGCGCAGAAGCAGGAATTCCACTTGCCGGGGGACACAGCATTGACAGTCCTGAGCCCATTTTTGGACTTGCGGTTAGTGGTTTGGTTGATCTTAAGAATTTAAAACAAAACAATACCGCGAAGGAAGGCGATTTAATTTATATCACAAAAAAAATTGGTGTCGGAATATTTACCACTGCTGAAAAAAGGAATGTTTTAAAAGAAGAGCATCATGGTGTTGCAGCAAAACAAATGATGCAATTAAATAAATTAGGCGAAAAAGCTGCGCTGTTAAATGGTGTTAGTGCTATGACTGATGTTACCGGCTTTGGATTGTTAGGTCACTTAATTGAAATGTGTGAAGGTGCTGACTTATCTGCTGAAATTCATTATTCGCTGGTCCCCTTGCTTGATGGTTTGAGTTTTTATACATCACAAATGTGTGTTCCAGATAGCAGCTTCCGTAATTGGAGTGGCTATGATCCGAAAGTTTCCGGAATTACAGGTGATTCTTTACTTACCCTATGTGATCCACAAACTAATGGCGGTTTATTAATTACGGTTGAACCGAATTCCAAAAAGGAATTTGAGGAGCTCTTGATCATTGAAGGTTATGCGGCCTTTGCGAAGCCTATTGGCGTTATGAAAGCGAAGGCTGAAAAAGTGGTGGCGATTTTGTAAATATGTTATAGGTAATATTTAGTATGTAATAAGGAATATTTAATATGTAATAGAGGCAAAATTAACCACTATAAATAGTTGTATATTCGTAATTAATTCATAAAATCAATTGATAGAATCATGAATAGACGCATCGCCATTTTCCCCGGATCATTTGATCCTATTACAAAAGGACATGAAAATATTTTACTTCGTGCTTTACCTCTATTTGATGAAGTAATAATTTCTATTGGAAAAAACAGTAGCAAACAAAGTTATTTCACGTTAGAGCAAAGAGAGAAATGGATCAAACAGGTATTTGCAAATGAACCTAAAGTTCGTGTGGAAACGTATACGGGTTTGACGATCGATTTTTGTAAAAAAATGAATGCGGATTATATTTTACGAGGTCTTAGGACTTCAGCCGATTTTGAATTTGAAAAAGCTATTGCACAAAACAATAAAGTGATGGCTCCCGAAATTGAAACTATCTTTATTTTGCCTGTTTCAGAACTTTCTGCAATAAATTCTACAATTGTGCGTGATATAATACGAAATGGCGGTAATGCTGCTCCATTTGTTCCTGAAGGTATTGATCTGAAAAGTTAATTACACTTTAAAAAAAATCAAGTTTTAAGTTGGTAAGCCTTTTTAAAGTTTTTGATTGTATGGTACTCTATTTGCTTATGAAACCTGAAATTGTTGAATTTGCTTGTGATAATTAATGATCAATGCTTTTTTTAAGTACTTCCTATTGCGATTTTTATGAAAAAAATATTTTTATTTATCTTTTCTTTTCTAATTCATTTTTTGTGTCAAGCACAAAATGTGATCATAAAAGGGTTTGCTGTAACCTATGAAAATCGGGAGATTGGAGTATGGGTGCGCAATGATTACATTTCCAATACTGAAAAACAACTTACTTTTTCCACCATTGATTCTACAGGTAATTTTTTATTGGAATTTAATAGTAATGAAATTCAATATGTCACAATTAAGATTGAAAAAAATATTGCATCGATGTATATTGAACCCAATGTGACCTATGAAATAATAATGATGCAGCCAGATTCGACTACCTATCATAATCCTAATTTAGAACATGATGTAAAACTCTCTATCAGGTTGAACAGTAAAGTAGAGATCAATGCACTTACGATGGATTATGATAAAAAATTCGATGATTTTTTATCTGTTGAATATCGTTCATTTGTAAGTCGCAGTGCCCAGGCAAAAATTGATTCATTTAAATTGGCGATGCATAAATTTTACGAACCTGTTAAAAATAATTATTTCGATGCCTATCTTACTTATACAATTGCTGCACTTGAAGAAAAAATCCAGAAAAGCCAAAAGAAATTGTTTGCAAGTTATTTAGATGAAAAGCCTGTTTTATATTCGCATCCCGAATACCTCAATTTTTTTAATACCTTTTATAAACAAAAACTTCAAAGCATTGCATTGTCAGAACAAGGTTCTGCAATTAGTTTTCAAATAAATGATCGGGGTAGCTTAAATGGTACTTTAGCGATTTTGAAAACGGATGATTTTTTGAAGAATGATACCATTTGTGAATTGGTATTAATAAAAGGCTTATATGAAAGTTATTATGATGGCACATTTAATAGAGGAAGCATTGTGGCGATACTGGAGCAAATAATCCTTGAAAGTAAGATTCCAGAACATCAGCGAATCGCAAAAAACATATTAAATTCATTTTCAAAATTACATGCAGGTGCAATTGCACCTTATTTTGAATTGCCCGATAAAGTCGGACGAACACATAGTCTGGATGAATTGCGTTCAAAAAAATACGTTTACATTTTATTTTTTGATGCAAATTGTAGCTCCTGTTTACAACAGATGAAAGTTATCCCCTCATTAAAGAAGAAGTATGGTACACGGATCGAATTTGTGAGCATTTCGGTGGATAAAAACATTTCCGATTTTAAAAAATTCTGTTTGCAAAATCCAAAGTTTGATTGGTTATTGCTTTATGATAATAGCGGAGTGGAATTGAAAAATAAATATGAAATAAAATCATTACCGGCTTATTTTTTAGTTAATCCGGAGGGTAAATTTGTGCAGGCTCCTGCCGAAGGCCCAGATGGTGACATTGATCGTTTGTTTTATGATATTACCAAGCCTAAAAGGGTAAGACACAATATCGGGGATAAAAACAATAATTAACGAGAGTGTTTGTTAGCCCATCTATGCCGCTGCCTTCAGCACTTCTTTTACTGATTCAAAAGTATTTTTAAAAACTTTTTTCAAATTTTTTGCTGCTATCCATTTTACATCTGTGATACCTTCTTCAATTTGTGGAACTAAAATAGCAGAAGTATCATCACAACTCATTTCAAACCAATACGTACGCTTTAAAATTGCTTTTTCTTCTATAGTATAAGTATGGTAAGTTGGGGGCAATTCTCTAACGATAGATAGTCCTCTAATGCCGCACTCTTCTTCTACTTCCCGTATGGCGGCAGTTTTAATGCCTTCTCCTTTTTCAATTTTACCTTTTGGCAAATCCCATTTACCATTTCTGAAAATAAATAAATACTCACCTTTTTCATTTTTCACCAATCCTCCTGCAGCTTCAATGATTCGGAACATTCCAGAAAAATAGTTGAATAAATGCTGAAGGTTTTCATTAAAAAAATAAATTTTGTTCAGTTTTTTTTTGTTTACCAGTTTATTAAATTTCAATAGCATTTCATCCGCAGATTGAATATCTGCCAAAATAGCATCTTCTTTAGGCTTGAAAATAGCCGGATCATTAATTAGGTAAATTAATTTGTTAAAATAAAATATTTTTATCATTTCTGTTTTATTAATTAGCTGTTACTGATTAAATAGTTAATATCTTTGCTTTATGAAATCTAATGAAGAGTCCGCTTTAAAAATTGCTGAATTTCTACTGCAAATTAAAGCAATTAAATTACAACCTAGCAAACCTTTTACCTGGGCTTCGGGATGGCATTCCCCAATTTATTGTGATAATCGTGTAACACTTTCATACCCTAAGATACGTACTTTTATCCGGCAGGAATTTGTAAATGCAATTGTCGAAAAATTTGGCAAGCCGGATGTTATTGCCGGTGTTGCTACTGGCGGGATTGCTCAAGGGGCATTGGTAGCGCAAGAGATGGGATTACCGTTTGTTTACATCCGTTCTGAAGCCAAGAAACATGGTTTAACTAATATGATAGAAGGCGTGATTGAAAAAGGGCAGTCGGTAGTGGTAATTGAAGATCTTATTTCAACTGGTGGTAGCAGCTTAAGTGCAGTAGAAGCATTGCGTGAAAAAGGCTGCGAAGTAAAAGGAATGGCCGCTATTTTTACATATAGCTTTAAAACGGCCATTGATAATTTCAAAAAATCAAAGTGTAAATTAGTTACATTAAGCGATTATGATTCACTTATTAAACAGGCATTAAAATCAAATTATATAACAGAGAAAAATTTGAAGTCATTAAAAGAGTGGCGGGAAAATCCTGCGGAATGGGGGAAATAAGTTTAAAGTTGGAAAGTTTAAAGTTGGAAAATTAAAAAAGTACCCCTCTCAACTCTCAACTCTCAACTTTAAATTTTCTAAATTCGAACTTTAAATTTTAAACTTTCTAACTTTAAACTAAACATATGTCTTTAACTAAAATTGAAAGTGAAGTAGTTGATATTAATAACTCTGCTGAAAATATTTTCAACTATTTAAGTGATTTCAAAAATTTCGAAAAGTTAATGCCTTCTCAGGTAACTAACTGGACAGCAACCAGTGAAGAGTGTTCGTTTACTATTAATGGGATGGCTACTATTGGAATGAAAATAGTAGATAAAACTCCATTTTCAAAAATTACTATTAATTCAAATGGTAAGGTTCCTTTTGCTTTTCAATTGTTTATTTTCATTACAAAAAAGGATGAAAACAATTCTATTGGACAGTTAATATTTGAATCTGATTTAAATCCAATGTTGAAAATGATGGTGGTAAAACCTCTGGGTAATTTCTTTAATATGCTTGCGCATAAAATGAAGGATATTAAATAATCAATTCAAAATAATAAAAACACTATTATTTAATCACTTTACTTATTAAGTAGTTGTGCGTTTTTTCGGACCTCTTCGGATAAACTCTATAAACGTGCAATAAAAAATGCTCCTTATGATTTAGTTATTATACCTGGCGTTCCACCTAATATTCATATAAAAGCAGATTCCGCAAAAGTGGAAAATTTTAAATCTATCCTTGAAACTCAAAGTAAATGGTTCCGATTCAGAGGGACGCAGGGGGAAAATATAAAATTTGAAAAGGAATAAAAACTTCTCAACAAGTCAAATTATTTTGCCGCTGAATAGTATATTTGTTAAATGAGTCGTACCACCTATTTTGTTGATGTTGTTTTACCTTTAGCGGTTCCCAATTTATATACTTATCGGGTGCCATATGATTGGAATGACATTATTGAAGTTGGAAAAAGAGTGGTGGTGCAATTTGGAAGAGGCAAATTATATTCTGCTTTGGTCCGCAATATCCATGAAATCCCTCCTAAACAATACGAAGCTAAATATATCGATTCCATTTTAGATGAACAGCCAATTGTTAATTTAAAACAATTTGCGTTATGGGATTGGATGAGCCAATACTATATGTGTCACATTGGTGATGTTATGGTAGCGGCATTGCCTGGTGGCTTGCGCTTAGCCAGTGAAACTAAAATTGTACTTAATCCGGAATATAAGAAACAAGAAATAACAAATTGGGACGAAGGACGAATTGGGACGAAGGGCGAACAACAAACAATAAGCTCTGAAATAGATTCAGGACTGGCAAAGAAACAACAAACAACATTTTCTGATAAGGAACATTTGATCATTGAAGCACTGGAAGTTCGCACTGTTTTGAGCATTAATGAAGTTTCTGAAATTCTGGAGCAAAAAACTGTTTATCCGATCTTGAAAATTCTGATAGAAAAAGGTGTGGTGTTGATCCATGAAGAGTTAAAAGAAAAATTCAAACCTAAGATCGAGAGCTTTGTTAGAATAACGGAATATGCTAATGATGAAGAGAATTTAAAAACTGTTTTTCCGCTATTAGAAAAAAAGGCCCCAAAACAATTAGATGTATTGATTGCTTACATTAAGCTATCAGAGCGGTATTCGCAAACGACTGCAAATAATTTACCAATTATCTCTTCTCGTAAGGAAGTAAAAAAGTCTGAAATAATAAAAATGATTTCCGGTGCCGAAGCGGCATTAAAGTCTTTAGTTCAAAAAAATATTTTAGAGATCTATGAGCGCGAAGTTGGTCGCTTTACAAGTTATGATAATGCGAATAAAATATCACAGCTCAATGATGTTCAGCAGCAGGTTTATGAATCTATTCAGGAACAGTTTGGATGGAAGAAAGTTGAAAGTTCAAAGTTGAAAGTTGAAAGTTCAATTGTTGCTGGCGAACCACCACCAACTATCAATCAACAACCGTCCACAAGCATAAAAGATGTAGTGCTTCTTCATGGGGTAACATCATCCGGCAAAACCGAAATATATGTAAAGCTTATTGAACAGGCTATTGCGCAAGGGAAACAAGTGTTGTATCTCCTTCCTGAAATAGCCTTGACCACTCAGATCATAAATCGGTTAAGAAAATATTTTGGTGACACCGTTGGCGTTTACCACAGTAAATTTAATGGGAATGAGCGGGTAGAGGTATGGAATAATGTTTTAAATGCAGGGGTAGATAGTTCAAAGTTAGAAAGTTCAAAGTCGGAAAGTTCGAAGGCAGAACCCGATACAACTTTAAACTCTAAACTTTCTAACTTTAAACTAATAGTAGGAGCAAGATCTTCTTTGTTTCTTCCTTTTAGCAATTTAGGTTTGGTAATAGTTGATGAGGAGCATGATACCTCATACAAACAATATGATCCTGCACCACGTTACAATGCCCGTGATGGCGCAATTTATTTAGCGCATATTCATAAAGCAAAAACATTATTGGGCTCGGCAACACCAAGTATAGAAAGTTATTATAATGCACAGGAAGGCAAATATGGTTTTGTTGAAATAACTCAGCGTTTTGGTGGTGTGCAAATGCCCGAGATTTTAATTGCGGATGTAAAAGAAGCGACTAGAAAAAAATTAATGAAATCGCATTTTTCACCATTATTGTTGGATACTGTTACTTTGGCTTTACAAAACAAAGAGCAAATAATTTTGTTTCAAAACCGGAGAGGCTTTGCTCCGCAATTAGAGTGCAATATATGTGCATGGATACCACAGTGTACCAATTGCGATGTGAGTTTAACATATCACAAAGCTAGTAATCAATTGCGTTGTCATTATTGTGGTTATTCAATCAAACCACCAAATAAATGTGGAGCTTGCGGTGATACCAATTTAAGAATGAAAGGTTTTGGCACTGAAAAAATAGAAGAAGAACTTTCTATTTTTTATCCAAAAGCGAAAATTGCAAGAATGGATCTGGATACCACACGTAGCAAGTTTGCGCATCAGCATATTATTCAGGATTTTGAGGATGGCAACATTGATATTTTGGTAGGGACACAAATGGTTACCAAAGGTTTAGATTTTGATAATGTGAGTATGGTTGGAATTTTAAATGCCGACAGTATGCTCAATTTTCCTGATTTCAGGTCGTTTGAGCGCAGCTTCCAATTAATGGCGCAGGTATCGGGTAGAGCAGGAAGAAAAAATAAACGAGGTAAAGTTATTATTCAAACTCAAAATCCCGATCATAGTATAATACAAGATGTGATTCATACCAATTTTCTTTCAATGTATTCGAATCAATTATTGGATAGAAAAAATTTTAATTACCCGCCATTTTATCGTTTGATTGAAATTACGCTAATACACAGAGATGTGAATATGGTAAATGCTTCAGCAAAATTTTTAGCTGATGAATTAAAACATCATTTTGCAAAACGTGTTCTTGGTCCTGAATTCCCTGTTGTTTCACGCATCCGTAATTTGTATCACAAAAATATTTTATTAAAAATAGAGCGCGATGCTTCAGTGGTACAGGTAAAAAAAATTGTTACTAACTTATTGGTCCAATTTAAATCGAGTAGTGATTATAAATCGGTAAGGGTGCAAATAGATGTAGATCCTATGTGATGTTTTAATAATCATAAAAAAGCGGATGCTATGTTGAATAGCATCCGCTTTTTTTAATAAATTCAATTATTACAAGCCATTCAATAATGCAGTGAGATTAGCATCTGTTGT
>JAZKBX010000344.1:0-2026 GCA_040388455.1 Bacteroidota bacterium | reverse complement strand
GAACAGCCCGGTACAAGCATCAATTCTGTTCCATCCTTAAATGCTCTTACTCTGATTTCGCCATCAGTTTCTAAAATAGTATCAAAAGAAACGGTAGGAATCTGGTAATAAATCATGTCTTTTGGAGTATACAATTCCACCAATTTTACAGTGTATGGAAGAGCAACGGTATCTCCGTTAGGAAACATCAAACATTGCCTCCCCCCCCAAATGGTAGTAAACTGGTTTCCAACAATTGGACCACCTGAATCCGCTGTGATAATAAACTCCTGCTCTTCCTGTTTTTTAGAATCTAAATAACTATTCGGTGAACTGTATTCATTCAGAGTTCTGTCCTCTTCAATTCTGTCTTTTTTACATGCTGTAAAAAAAGTACCTACGGTAGCAGCTACCATAAGATATTTTAATAATTTTTTAGTTTTCATGATAGTAATTTTAAGTTTAATGTTCCCTTCTATAAACAAATACGGAAGAAAAATAGATAAGGTTGGGTCTGATTTAAATTATTTATATTTTTTATGATTTATTGGTGATCTGTTTTCAATTAATTCGTTCTGTATGCATCACATCTTTTATCTCTGGAACCTCCACCCCCATTGCAGCCAAAGATATATAGTACCCCCAAACGTAAATGGGTTTCCATAAATTTAAGATTGTACCTGTATTCTAAAAAAGGCCTTAAACACGTATTTGTGGAAACGCCAATTCCACCTTCTAAATTCCAATTATTTGGCTGAGCGCCTTCTAGTGGTGATGCAGCATAATTTATCCAAACGTTATAGGCACCATGAGCAATTGCATAAAAATTAACCCTTTCTCTTCGAATAAATTTAAATTCTAAACCCAATCCCGCGTAATATTCGTTTATTTTATTAAAAGCAAAGTAATAAGAGAATTGTGGAACAATGCTTAGTCTACTGTTTGGGAAAAAATTTACTCTTGCACCTGCACCAATACTTTCCGTTTGGAAATTATAAATAACATCAGCTCCAATACCAATATTTTGAGATTTGCTTAATAAGGGCATTAATAGAATGAATGGAAGAATTAAAAAAAATCTTGTTTTTCGATTTCCTGCAAGTTTGCTCATTCAACAATAAATTTAGAAATTCTTAAAACTTAATTTAAAGAATTCGTGATTTAGAGTAAATATACAAAAATATATTAATGAGTTTTTTAAAGAAATGGAGATTAAAGTCGAAAAGATAGATTTTGAAAAATAAAAGAGGGTATTCGACAACTTGTTTATTTTTTAATTAATAAACTGATGTTTATCATAATTCTATTATTGTTTTTTTCTTCAAAATGAGGAATTTTTTTAATGTGTATTGTTTCTTTGCAAACTATTTCTCTCTTGAAGGTTTGATAATTATAAATTGTAAATGTTTTAAATATTGCCGCAGGAGAGGCCTCAGCAAATTTTGTAAAAGTATTGACGCTGAAATAACAAAAAATAGTTGTCAGATATAGTTCGAATTTTATTGATCAGGATCTTTATTTCTGTTTAAACGGTTCAAGTGTTGCATTCAATTTTACTTCTACATCTTCTGCGATGTTTTTAATGTAAAGGCTTGGGATTTTAATTCCATAATCGGCAATATGAATGTTAAATTTCGCGGAAATGATAATTTCAGATCCTATAACTTTTACTGTTCCATCGATGGTTATATTTTTCTGGATTCCGTGTAAATCAATTGTTCCTGTAGATGTTGCTTTGTATTCTCCATCTTTTTTCCAATCAATTGTTTCGTTGATTTTACCTTTGAAAGTTGCGTATGGGAATTTTTCACTTTCTACATAATTTTCGTTGAAGTGTTCCTGCATTAGCGGTTTTTCGAATACAAATGCAGTCATTGCTATTTTAGTTTGAATGTCGTTAGTGGAAGTGTTAAGTATAGGTTTCGCTGCTTTATTTATTGCGGCAATATTTTCAAGTGGTGCTGCGGAAAAGAAGGTGATCTCACAATTTTTAGCAATATAAATTTGAGCGAACATATTCGAACCGGATACAATTACCAGGAGAGAT
>JAZKBX010000343.1:0-2881 GCA_040388455.1 Bacteroidota bacterium | reverse complement strand
TTTTCAAGCAAATGCTCCGAAACTATTGTATTATCTATTGCTATCATGCTAAATCGTTTACTAATTAATATTTTGGGCGTTCCCCTGCGGGGCGGGCTTTGCGCTTCAATCTTTTCTAAAAGGAAAAGGATTTACGCTGCAATCCCTAACGCAGCAATCCAATACGAAGGTAACTAAATTATCTTAAAGGAATTTCAAAAACAATTTACTTCATTCAAGCAGCTCCCTATCATCCCATAATACTCAGGGATTCATCCCTCACGCGCGGTTTCAAAAACTTAATTTTTGCAAGATGAAAATTAATAACGGTGCGGCTGGCGTCCACGAAAAGAGCGAACTGCAATTTTTTCAAGCCAAATTTTGGGTGGGTTTTCGAGTGAAAGAAAAAATTGGAGTTGGTTTTCGTGGTCTCTTTTTCTTTGTTTCTTTCTTTTGGAGAAGCAAAAGAAAGAAAAATGCTGATATGAAACAAAGATTGATAGATGATTGAAAATGCTTTTAAAAGCAAACTTTGTTAAGTGATTAATTCTTAAGGGAGCAAGCTCTTGTTTTCGATTGTTTGCGTGAGGGATTGCAACGGAAATCCTTCATCGATTGTTCATCGATGAAGATTGGAGTGTAAAGCCCGACCCGTAGGGGCACGCCCAAATAGCTCAAAAGAAAAATAATTTTCAAATTAGCACATTAACACATTATCAAATTAGTACTTTTAGCCAATGAAATTTTTGCGCATACTCCTTTTTCCTGTTTCATTCTTATATGGTCTGTTGCTCTCTGTGCGCAATAAATTATATGATTGGGGGATATTTTCTTCTACCGAATTTAAGGTCCTCACTATTTCTGTCGGTAACCTCACTGTTGGTGGCACAGGAAAAACACCACATATCGAATATTTGATCCGCTTATTAAGTCCGAATTTTCACGTAGCCACGCTCAGCCGTGGTTATGGAAGAAAAACCAAAGGTTTTGTTTTGGCGAATGCACAATCTACTGTTGCCGATATTGGTGATGAACCACTTCAGTTTGCTGTTAAATTTAATAAGGTACCTGTTGCGGTGGACGGGAAACGGGTGAGAGGCGTGAAAAAGATAGTAAGTCTTTTCCCGATGGTACAAACCATTTTATTGGATGATGCTTTTCAGCACAGGGCAATAAAGCCCGGTTTATCAATTGTTTTAACGGAGTTCGGAAAATTATATTTAAACGATTTTGTAATGCCTACAGGAAATTTACGCGAGTTTGGTTCCGGAATCAAACGTGCTGATATTATTATTGTTACCAAGTGTCCGGAAGTACTTTTACCTATTGAACGTAACCGCTTAACAAAAGAGATCAAGCCATTACCGCATCAGCATATTTATTTTTCATACATTAAATATGGTGAGTTCCTTCCTTTGCATGCCCAAAAGATTAACCCGTTTAGTAAGGAATATTATTTTGAAAGACATTATTCCGTTGTCCTGCTTACCGGAATAGCCAATACTCAATCTCTGGAATATTATTTAAAAGATAAAGTGAAAACTCTTATACCTGTTAAGTTTCGGGACCATCATACGTTCACAAAAAATGATTTAGAAGAAGTTAAAAAAATATTTGATAATATTGCATCGTCAAATAAAATAATAGTGACCACCGAAAAAGATGCAATGCGGTTAAGAAACCCTGATTTTTCAGACATTTTAAGCCACATGCCGCTTTTTTATATGCCGATTGAAATAGATTTTTACGAAAAGGATAAAAACGAATTTAACGAACAAATTATTCATTATGTTAGAACAAATCAAAACAACGTCAGCTTACATTAAAAGTAAAATATCCGTTGAGCCCGAAATTGGAATTATTTTAGGTACCGGACTTGGTGGCCTGGTAAAGGAAATAAATATTAAACATACTATTCCTTACGAAGAAATTCCAAACTTTCCTGTATCAACGGTAGAGGGCCATTCAGGTAAATTGATCTTTGGTGAGTTGGGTGGAAAGAACGTGGTTGCCATGCAGGGGCGTTTTCATTTTTATGAAGGATATGATATGCAACAGGTTACCTTTCCGGTAAGGGTGATGAAATTTTTAGGTATTCAAAAGCTTTTTGTTTCCAATGCTTCCGGTGGTGTTAATCCGAATTTCGAAATTGGCGACCTGATGATCATTAATGATCACATTAACCTGTTTCCATCCAATCCATTGATAGGAAAAAATATTGCTGAACTTGGACCACGTTTCCCGGATATGAGCGATGCGTATAACAAAGACCTTATCGATAAAGCAAAGCAAGTGGCTGCTGCAAATAACATAAAAGTGCAGGAAGGTGTATATGCAGGCCTAACAGGTCCAACATTTGAAACACCTGCCGAATACAAATATGTTTTTAACGTTGGAGCTGATGCTGTTGGAATGAGCACTGTGCCCGAAGTAATTGTTGCACGACACATGGGTATTCCGTGTTTCGCGATGTCTATTATTACTGATTTAGGAGTACCGGGCAAAATTGTTCAGGTAACTCACGAAGAGGTGCAGCATGTGGCCGCACAGGCCGAAAAAAAGATGACACTTATTATGAAAGAACTTATGAAACTAATTTAAAAAAAACCCCCTTTTTTAGGGGATTTTTTTTGAATTAATCTTATTATCTTTATAGAATGATATTCTATTCGGTAAATATGAAAACAACTGTTTTGTTATTGTTTTCACTTTTTATTTTTTCATTAAAGGTTGATGCTCAATTTGTTTCCCCAAACAGTAACACAATAGACATTCCATCATCAGAGCAAAAGGCACAAGCTGGTAAGTGGAGGTCGGTTTTGTCGGGAGTTTCTGATAACTATGACCTAAAGTACCACCGTTGTGAATGGAATATAGATCCCGCAGTAAATTATATCCGGGG
>JAZKBX010000342.1:0-18950 GCA_040388455.1 Bacteroidota bacterium | reverse complement strand
AGGCGTAGCGTCAGCACCGGTAAAGGTGATGCTCGGGCTTGCGTCATTTTTACAAACTGCTGTTGTTCCTGATACCGTTGCTGTTGGCAGCGGGTTCACGGTTATGGTTGCACTTCCACTTTGTAATTGAGAACAAGTAGTTGAACTGGCATCTTTTACGCTTACAAGGGCATATACAAATGTACCCGCAGCAGTGGTAGGTGTCGGGATACTTATACTATTACCGCTGATAGTAGTTATTGCGGGTTGAGCGGTACCATTGATCGTATAGGTGAAAGTATAAGGTGCTGTAGCCGCGGCTCCGGTAAAGGTAATATATGGGGCTGTTGCATTTTTGCACACTGTTGTTGTTCCGGCTATTGTTGCCGTTGGTAATGGATTTATGGTTACCGTTGCAGTTCCGCTCTGTGCCTGGGAACAGGTTGTTGAACTGGCATCCTGCACACTTACTAAAGAATATGCAAACGTATTATTTGAACTTGTAGGTACTGCAATTGTTACACTATTACCGCTGATAGTGGTTATTGTTTGATTTATGCCACCATTTATTCCATAGGTGAAGGTATACGGTGCAGTACCGGCCGCACCAGTGAAAGTAATATCAGGCGAAAAGTCATTTTTACATACAGCTGTAGTCCCTGCTATTGTTGCTGTAGGTAATGGGTTTACGGTTACCACCACAGTATCTTTTGAAGTACAGGTAAGTGCAGTGGTTGTTACAGTATAACTTTTAGTGCCCGGTACATTTAATACTGCCGTAGGATTTGATATTGCTGCATTGTCGAGACCCAATGCGGGTGACCAGCTATACGTATAACCGGATGTGGTTGCGGTGCCAATATTGCCCGGGAAATTACTAAAACAAGCGGTTATATCTGCACCTGCGTTGGATACAGGGATTGGATTTACAGTTACTAAGATACTATCAACAGAAGTGCAACCAAAAGCAGAAGTTGTTACTTTATAGAACCGGGTAATGGGAGTGGTTAAGAGCACTGTTGGGTTTGATATTGATGTGCTACTGAGCCCTCCAGCGGGGGACCAGCTATAGGAATAACCGGTAGTATTTGCTGTGCCCAGATTACCGGGAGTGCTGGTGGGACAGGTAGTTATGCCAGCGCCAGTTCCCAGATAAGAACCTGCGCCTGCATTGGAAACTGGTGCCTGATTAACAATAATACTAACCACATTGCTTTCGCAAGCTCCTGTTTCCAAGGCCCTGTAAAAAGTGCTGGTAGTTAAAACTCCGGTAGGAAGAGTGCTGCCGTTCGCACCAGGGATATTTGTCCATGGGCCACCTGGTGCCGGGGCTGATTGCCATTGAAGACCACCTGAAAAACCAGTTAAGGTTAATGTTGAACTTCCAGAACCACATACCGTATCATTCTCCGTTGCCACTGGCGGAGGGTTAATGTCACAAGGTACAACAATTACCGGTGAAGATACGGGATACATGCCGCAACCATCCTGAGTAAAGGCCGTGCTTCCCGAACGAACAGTAATAATAACCGGCACACCGCAAGGTAAATCAGGAAATTTAAAAACCGCCCATTCATTGTATGTGTTGGCGTTGCCGGGACAAGATCCGAAAATGTTTATTGGATTAACACAACCCGGCAAGTTCGCAAAAGGAATATCTTGTAAATTAGCTATGGGGGAACCGGTTACCGTTGTTGTTACACCATTTATATTTAAATCAATGGTCATTGTAGTGCTATTTGGGTCTTCTGTACCGTGCCAATGCTCCACATATAATGTAAGTTCCCCTGTGCAACTTACGCAGTAACCTACCTGCACAGAATGCCCCTTAACACTTAAGCTGGAGCCTAATGCGAGGAACAAAAAAAAGAATGCAAGTTGGTTGTAAAAAAATTTCATATGTTGGAATTAAACAAAACTTTACGTTTTAAAACACAAGTGGTCGTTTAATAGATGATTAAACAGCATGAAAAGTTGCATCAATTCATAAATATCACCTTTAAATCGGCTAAACAAGTTTTTAAATTATCTATCCACAAAATTACAGCCATTTTGTGGTGCTGTTTGGTGAGTGTTTTCTACTGTTTTATTAGTTGAACCAATCGAATAGCTGCTGTTTTATTCCTGGTTTTCAATTGCATAGTATAAACCCCTGATTGTAAACCAATATCTTTCAGGTTTAAATTAAATTCATAATGTCCGACATCCTGCGCTCCTCTTGACAAAGAATAAAATTTTTCGCCTATCATGTTATACAATTCAAAATTAACATCCGATCTTTCGGGAATAAAATAACTGACCGTTGTGGATTCCGTAATTGGATTTGGATAAATGGAGTACCCTAAAGCAGCAATTGCGGATTCTTTTATGCCAACATTATTTACTGCGATCAGTTGCATGGTTGTATCATTACCACAATCGCTGGTAACAATTAAGGTAACAGGAAATTGACCGTTACTGGTATACACATGGGATGGGTTTTGATTAATAGAGGCTGCACCATCACCAAAATACCATTGATAGGTATAATTTATATTTGGCGGATTGCTGAACTGCACCTGAGTTCCTCCGCTAATAACATGAGTGAAAGACGCTGTTGGGCCAACGATTTGTTGTGTTAATGTAATTGGTGTTGCTGCCCAGTTATTGGTTTCGTTGCTTTCAAGGAAATTATTATCCGGATCGGTAATAGAAACAATATAATAATCGCCATTACAAACCCCTGTCAGATCTATTGACATACCCGCCATACCCTGGCTATAAACATCAAGGTTACCTACATAAATCCCCTGATCCGATCCACAGCCATTAACAAGGCCAAATGGCGAATTAGGAATATCCGCCTGAGTTAAAACAGTTCCATAATTACCATCTTTACAATAACCATAATCGCTTGTACAATCACCCAGATTGATCAAACAAAACGAAACTTTTGTTCCTGTAGCAATAATGGGCCATGTGGTAGCATCAGGATTTGAAGTGGATTTACGCAATGAGAATCCCGCCCAATTATCAACATGGATATGCCCATGAGTGGGATGATAACTCATTACACTATTCGTTAATACATTACTTGATGTAATCACCCCATTATTTTTATGATAAATGGTTTGTACTAATTTCTGTTTAGGGTAACTTCCATCCGGACAAGTAACTGTAGCGCAAGGCACTAACACCGTTCCACAATAACAGGAATCAGAACCATGTATTTCCATTGGTCCCCAACCAATATTGGGGGTTGCGTTACTTAACGTTATATAACCGGGATATTCTGTATGATTATTTTGAATAATTAAAGCTGATGCTGTCATATCAGGCAACAGATCACAAAGTTGAGATCCATCAGGACATACACAGGCCATTCCATTCGCCATACCGCAGGGGCCACCGGGGGTACCACCAAATATAGTATCAGCAGGGGGATTTGCACCAAAGGTTATTGAAAATGAATATACATCTCCCGTATCGGAGTTCACCTCATCTAAAGCGCAAAGATACCAAACACCATTCGGGTCCTGCAGGTTGTTCAACAAATTAGTGGATTCAAATGGAGCGAATGTTCCCGTAAATGGTGCCGTTCCTGAACCTATTGCACCATTGCTCCCATTAGCTGAAAAACAGGTATTGGTAAAATCATTTCCTGAACTGCCATTATTGCTTGCCAATAAAATAAATGTTCCATCCGGAGCTTTTAATTTTATTTTTAAATCGCTATCCCAAGTGTGAGTAACATCAATACAGACTTTTGTTAAGCCGAAAGTGGTAGTGTTTATTTGTGTTGGCAATCCACTAATTGTTAATGGAAAACAAACTTCGGTGTTATTATCGGGAATGGACCCTCCGGTGGAGTTAGTAAACGTTTGCGCGTTTACTGAAATATATAAAAAAACAAAAAAAAAGAGTAGATTTTTTTTCATCAGGTTGGATTTAAAAACGTTTTTGCAATTTATACTAATTTTTAAAAAAAATCAAAAATTTAAAATCAATACGCTCTCACATTTTCGCCTTCCATATAATTGATGAAGGATTTGTTTACCACTTTGTTACCACCAGGTGTTGGATAGTTTCCGGTGAAATACCAGTCGCCTGTATTGTTAGGACAAGCATTGTGCAAACCTTCTATGGATTGATAAATAATGTCAACTTCGGCATTAATATCTTCAGAAAGTAGAAGTTCAGCAATTTTTTTGGAAATTTGTTCGGTTGTAAATTGCTTATATATTTCTTTTACTACGTTGGTAATATTTTCTTTTGGCAAACCTTCCTGTGCCTTTGCTTTTTCGTAAAGCTCATCCAACAGGTTTTCTTTGAAATTATCTTTCAACAACTGAACGGCTGCCTGAAAAGCAATAAAATCGCCTAACTTAGCCATATCAATACCATAACAATCGGGGTAACGAATTTGTGGTGCTGAGGAAACTACTACAATTTTTTTAGGTCCTAAACGATCAAGGATCTTTAAAATACTTTGTTTCAAAGTGGTTCCGCGAACAATAGAATCGTCAACAATTACAAGGCTATCCACACCCTCTTTTATCACACCATAAGTGGTATCGTAAATATGAGCAACCATTTCGTCACGCTGGCTATCATTGGTAATAAACGTGCGTAACTTAGCATCTTTAATTGCAATTTTGTGAACACGTGGATGAATGGAAAGAATTTCAGTCAATTCAGATTCACTGACATTGCTGCCCATTTTTAATATCCTGTGCTTTTTTATTCCGTTCAGATAATCGTGTAAACCTTCGATCATACCTCCAAAAGCAACTTCTGCTGTATTTGGAATATAGGAGAAAACAGTGTTTTTAAGATCATAATCAACTGCTTTTAAAATAGCAGGACAAAGCTGATGTCCCAACATCTGACGCTCTTTATAAATAGAAGCATCGCTTCCCCTGGAGAAATAGATCCGCTCGAATGAACAGGCTGTTTTTTCCTGTGGCTCAATTATTTCATGCTCTCCAAAAGTACCGTCTTTCTTAATGATCAGGGAATGTCCTGGTTTTAGTTCCTTAACCTTTCCAATAGGTACATTAAAAACAGTTTGTATAACAGGGCGTTCGGAAGTCACTACCACCACCTCATCATCAGAATAATAAAATACAGGACGGATACCATTTGGATCGCGGAGCACGAACGCATCTCCATGCCCTAATAAACCCGCCATCGCATATCCCCCATCCCATTTTTTACTTGCATCTTTCAAAATGCTCTGTACATCCAAATGATTTGCTATCAAACCGGAGATGGCTTCATTCGTATGTCCTTCTTTTTTAAATCTTTGATATAAACGTTCATTTTCTTCATCCAGAAAATGACCTATTTTTTCCATAACAGTAACAGTATCAGCCTTTTCCTTAGGATGTTGACCTAATTCAACTAATTGATCGAAAAGCTCGTCAACATTCGTTAAATTAAAATTTCCGGCAACTACCAGGTTGCGGGTCATCCAGTTATTCTGGCGTAAAAACGGATGACAATTCTCAAGTCCGTTACCGCCAAAAGTACCATAGCGCAAATGGCCCAAAAACAATTCGCCAGTATAGGCTACATTTTTTTTAAGCCATGCGGCATTTTTAAATTTATCAGGATTTTTTGTGTAGATGTCTTCGAACTTGCTATTAATTTTCCCGAAGATCTCTTTGATCGCGTTACTTCCAACAGCACGTGTCCGGCTAATGTAACGTGTTCCCGGTTCTACATCAAACTTTATATTCGCAACACCGGCACCATCTTGTCCGCGGTTGTGTTGCTTTTCCATAAGCAAATACAATTTATTAACCCCATATAAGGGAGTACCATATTTTTTGATGTAATAATCCAGTGGTTTCAGCAAACGGATCATCGCTATTCCACATTCATGTTTTATTGCATCGCTCATAGTAAAATTGATTATTAGGTTTGATTACAAATTTACGATTTTTTTCGCTTAAAAAAGAATTTGAAATAGGGTTTAGACGAAGTGCGGTTTATGCAGCACCAATTTACAATAAAAAGAAGGAGAAATAGCCAAAAAATTGACGTTTTTAGTGAAAACGATAGCAATTTGTGCTTTAACGATAGATTTTTATCAATCAAGCCTGATAATCAGGCGAGTGGTTTCATTTCCAAATATTTACCTATATTCGCAGCTTCATTTTCAAAAAAGAAAAATAAAATCTGATAAATTTTAAAAATCACATGAAAAACATTTACAATTCTGCAAAAAAAGCGTTCAAATTAAAACCAAGGCTACAGTTTATCCTGATGTGTTTGGTCGTAGCATTTTCAGTTAATATGGAAGCTCAGGTCACCGTTGCAGGTTCTACCGGAGCCAATGCTTCTTATACCACACTAAAAGCCGCTTTTGATGCTATTAACCTTAACAACAATCAAACAGGTAATGCAATTACGATAAGTATCACTGCAAGCACAACAGAATTAGCACCTGCTGTTTTAAATCAACCTACGGCAGGTTCCTGGGCAACTTTGACCATTTCACCAAGCGGTGGAGCGGCCATAACTGTAACTGGGGCTTCACCATTACCACTTATTGGTTTAAATGGTGCTGATAATGTTACCATTGATGGTTTGAATACCGGTGGGAATTCATTGACCATTTCCAATACAAGCACAAGCAGCACAGGTGCAGCAACTATTGTGTATTATGCAGATGCTTCCAATAATATTTTACAGAACTGTACTGTTTCGGGTTCAAGTACATCAGCTACCTTGGCAACCATAGCCTTTTCAACTGGTACAACCACTGGAAATGACGGAAATACAATTACAGGATGTACGATCACCTCAGCAGGAACTAACTTACCATTTAATGCGATAGGATCAGCCGGGACTTCAGCATTGATCGATAACAGCGGAATATCCATTACCAATAATAACATCCAGGATTATTATAGTCCGGGGTCGGCCTCCAATGGTGTTTTTGTTTCCGCTTTCAGTTCTGCCTGGACAATAACAGGCAATAAATTTTTTCAAACAGCAGCCAGAACAGCTTCAGCTGGCGCAACCCACAGGGCTATTAATATTGTTACAGCAAGCGGTGGCGGTTATGTCATCAGTAATAATACGATTGGGTATGCAACTTCCACCGCTACCGGTGTAACAACCTATGATGGTGGTTTTGCAAGTCGGTTTTTAGGAATAGAATTAACAGCTGCGGCAACACCAGTATCCAGCATTCAAGGTAATACTATTGCTGCCATCACACTCTCTACCACCAGCGGTGCTACTTTAGCCCCCGGAATTTTTTCAGGAATCAGTGTTTTGGGAGGTACTGTAAATATTGGTACCACTACAGGTAATACAATTGGTGCAGCAACAGGTACGGGAAGTATCTCGATCACAACAACGACTTCACTACCTTATATTGCCGGCATTTACGCCAAATCTACGGGTACTGTAAGCATACAAAACAATACCATTGCTTCCATACTTACAACAGGTACAGCAGGCATCGGATATACCTTTAATGGTATAAATACTGCAGGAACAGCTGGGAACTTTACTGTTTCCGGAAATACTATAGGTAGTACTACCACAGCACATTCAATTGCTATCGGAACAAGTGGAACAACTACTGCGATATGTAAATTCAGAGGTATTTATAATGCTGCAAGCGGAACAATTTCTATTACAGGAAATACCATTCAAAACACTTCTTCTTTTGGTACCGGAGCTTCGGCATATACCGGTATTCTTGTTGATTCCGCTTCTGCAACCGGAACGCTCTCAATTGGCACTAATAATATAATTTCAGGTACCAATACCGGGACAGGTGCTTTTACCGGTATTTCAAACACGGCAGTTTCTGCCACGGCAAATATCAATAACAACATTATCAGAAACAATGTTATAGCATCCACTACCGGAACATTTACGGGAATTGTAAATTCAGGTGTTGTAACTACAGCTATTAATTTTAAAGATAATCAGTTAGGGAATTCAACAGGTGGATTGGTAACATACAGTGCAGCTAATTCGGGAGCATTAAAAGGTCTTTCCAACACGGATGGTGCAATTACCGCATTATTGTCGGTTACCGGAAATGACATTCGTGGAATAACCAATACAGTTGCAACCAGCTCGGATCATGTTTATATAAGCAATTCAACTTTTAAGGGGTCAACAAATATCAGCACAAATACGTTTACCACTCTAAATGTAAATACTACCGGAGATGTTACTTTTATTTCCAATAATGTTTCTCACAATGCCGGCACTTCACATTCGGTTAATTCTAACGCTGTAATAACGGGGTACAATAACACAGGAGCAGGAGGAACCGTATTTTTTTATAATTCGTATGCTCTTTCTCCTTCAACAGTTACAGAAATAAATACCAGTAATAATTTTTCTAACCTTGCTTTCGCAGGTTCTACAACAATCTCCGGATGGAGAAGCAGTGATGGAACTACACCAGGGCCTAAAAAAACCGTTACTAACAATACATTTCGTAACATAACAGCGGGATCAGGAACAATAACAATAATTAATGCAGGGTATGCTGATAATACATCTGCAACAAACAATATATCAGGAAATACGATCGCTAATATCATCGGTGGAGCGGATATTACCGGTATTCTTTCAGAATGGGGTAATCAAAACTTTTTTAATAATACTGTTGATAGTCTTTTGTCGTCAGGCAGTGGAACCGTTACAGGTATTTCCATAACGGACGGTACAACTCAAAATGTTTTTAAAAACAAAATTTATTATTTAAGCAATAGCAACGCTTCCGGTGCAGTGGATGGTTTAAGTATTTCAGGCAGCACCACTTTAAATGTCTACAATAATATAATTGGTGACCTAAGGACACCTGCATCCACATTCACTGACGCTATCCGAGGTATCAGCATTACTTCCACTTCTTCCTCTTCAACGATCAATGCTTATTACAATACGGTTTATATAAATGCTACATCAAGTGCAACTAATTTCGGTACCAGTGGTATTTTTCATGCCACAAGCACAACTGCCACTACAGCAGCACTTAACCTAAGAAATAACATTATCGTAAACACTTCTACTCCATTAGGAACAGGCTTAACAGTTGCTTACCGCAGAAGTGCCGGTTCAGCAAATTCACTTGCGAATTATGCCGCAACATCTAATAATAACCTGTTTTATGCCGGCACCCCGGGAACTGCAAACCTTATTTATTCGGATGGCGTTAGCTCGGCACAGACAATGGCTGCTTATAAAGCAGGAGCTTTTACCGCTGGAACTATTGCTTCGAGAGATGTTTCTTCAATAACAGAGAATCCTACTTTTGTTTCAACAATAGGTTCTAACCTCAACTTTTTACATATCAACACTACAGTTGCCACACAGATAGAAAGTGGAGCTGTAAATATTGCACCCATAACCGATGACTTTGATGCCGATATCCGCCAGGGAAATCCTGGATATACCGGTACAGGTACTTCTACGGATATTGGTGCTGACGAGTTTAACGGTGTGGCTATTGACCTGATAGCTCCAGCTATTTCATACACAGCTTTGACCAATAACAGCTGTTTGGTTAATGATACGGTTTCGGCTACAATTACTGATGGGACAGGTATAAACACCACTGCCGGAACAAAACCACGTATATGGTTCAAAAAAACAAGTAATTTAAACACATTGCCAGGCACCAACACCAATACAACTAACGGATGGAAATATACCGAGGCAACCAACTCAACAAGTCCTTTCAGTTTAGTTCTTGATTACGCCTTAGTATTTGGAGGTGTTGCTGTTGGGGATACGGTGCAATATTTTGTTGTTGCACAGGATGTTGTTTCTCCAACACCTAATATCAGCGCCAATAGTGGAACTTTTGCAGCCCCTCCAACCAGCGTGGCTTTAACAATTGCAGCATTCCCTATCGGTGGAACCATAAACAGCTATAAAATATTAGGCGGATTAAGCGGAACTGTTACCGTTGGTACCGGAGGGACCTATACAACCCTGACCGGAGCGAGTGGATTATTTGCTGCTATTAATACAAATGGTTTGGCAGGGAATCTTATCGCTGATATCCTTACAGGTACTACTGAAACAGGTGCTAATGCATTGAATTCGATAGGATACGGATGTTCTTCCAATTATACATTACTCATTAAACCTTCTACAGGAGTTACGGCAACTCTAACAGGCAGCAGTGCTACCGCATTAATTAAATTAAACGGTGCAGATTATGTTACTTTTGATGGTTCCAATTCAGGTGGAACAACAAGAGACCTTACAATCACCAATACAAACACGGGAACTTCTTCTGCTGTTATTTGGATAGGCAGTGCTTCTGTTACGGATGGTGCAACAAACAATACTGTTAAAAATTGCATACTTACGGGAAATGCTCCTACTACTACGTTAGCAGGAATCATCTCTTCAAGTGGTACCACCATAGGTGGTGTTGCAGAAGCAGCCAACGCTAACAATACCTATCAGAACAATGTTATAAATACATCTTCGTATGGAATTGCTGTAGTGGGCCCTGCAACAGGTGAAAGTGTAACCACAATATCTAACAACCTGATTGGCTCTGCTACAGCCATTAACAAGATCGGATTCAGAGGTATGTTTATTTCTAATCAAACAAACTTTATTGCTTCCAACAATACAATTTTTGGGGTTACGACAAGCGGAACAAGTACCACTTCAGGTATCATGGTGGCTGGTGCTATTTCCGGTGGTATTATTAATGCAAATAAAATAAGTGATGTTAAGAATACCAATACAGGTGGTTATGGTTGTAATGGTATCCTTTTAAGTGCATCATCAACAGCTTCTAATATTATCGTTTCTAATAATATGATCTTTGATATAGCAGGATACGGATGGTCGAGTGATGGTTCGGGAGATAACGGATACGGAATAATAATAACAAATGGTGGCGGTTACAATGTTTATTACAATACTGTTTCGATGAATACTAATCAAACTGATATAACCGGATTGCCGGCCGCATTTAATGTTACCAGTGGAGTAACAACTGCAAATTCATTGAATGTGCGTAATAATATATTTTCAAACTCTCAAACTACTGGAACCGAAAGATTCAGCGTTATTTGTAATGCGGCAAATACTGTATTTACAGATATTAATTATAATGATTATGATGCGGGAACAGCACCTAATTTAGGTTACTTTGGAAGCAACACAGCAAATCTTGCCGCATGGAAAATTGCTACTGGAAAAGATGTTAATTCTTTATCCGTTGTACCTGTATTTACTTCTGTTACTGACCTTCATCTTGTGGTTGCAAGCAACTGCGCTATTGATCACACAGGAACTCCAATAACAGGTATCATTGCGGATATTGACAATGATACCCGTGATGCAAGCAATCCTGATATCGGTGCCGATGAATTTACAAACCCTGCACCTGTATTGAGCAGCTCACTAACACCAACTGCAATATGCAGCGGGGCAACCTTTACTTATACAGCAACAAGTACAACATCGGGTGCTACATTCGGTTGGAGCCGTGCTACAATAGCTGGCATAACAGAGGTTGGCACAACAGGCACAGCTAATATCAGCGAAGTGCTTACTAATACTACCGGTTTACCTATCAATGTTATTTATGTTTATACCACAACATTTACTTTATGCAGTAACATACAAAACGTAACGGTGACGGTAAATCCAAATCCATCGTTGAGCAGTTCTTTAACACCACCTTCAATATGTACAGGAACAGCTTTCACGTATACCCCAACAAGTTTAAGTTCGGGAGCTGCTTTTACATGGGCAAGAGCCGCAGTGACCGGTATCTCTAACCTTGCAGCGACCGGTTCCGGGAATGTGAATGAAACACTTACCAATACTACCACTTCACCTATCAGTGTTACTTATGTTTACATAACCACAGCAAATGGTTGTACCAACGCACCAGGTCAAAACGTAGTTGTAACTGTTGGCCAGATACCTGTATTAAGTAGCAGCTTAACACCATCAGTTTGCAGTGGAACAACATTCACATACACAGCAACAAGCACAACACCGGGTGTATCCTTTACCTGGACCCGTGCCACCGTATCGGGTATAACAGAGCCCGGAACTTCGGGAACTGCTAACGTGAGCGAAATACTAACGAATACAACCACTTCTCCGGTAACTGTCACATATGCCTACATAACCAATGCAAGTGGTTGTGCAGGTGGTAGCCAGAACGTTGTTGTTACTGTTTTCAATAAACCAACAGTGAGCTTAGCGCCATTTACTGACACAGTATGTTTTCAAGCTCCGGCATTTGCCTTAACAGGCGGTTCTCCGGCAGGGGGTACTTATGCAGGAGCAGGTGTTAGTTCAGGAATGTTTAATCCTTCAACTGCAGGGGTTGGTCCGATATCGATCACGTATACAGTAACCGTAAGTAGTTGTTCAAATGCTACATCACAAAACATTATAGTTGAACAGTGTGCCGGAATTGAGGAGAATTCTTTTTCTCAGGCTGTTACAACTTACCCAAATCCTAACAACGGTAAATTTAATATTACCATAAGCAATGTAAACTTCGATCAATTGTCGATCAGCATTGTTGATTTACAAGGTAAAGAAGTTTATTACGAATTGGATAAAAACAATACAGCTGAATACAGCAAACAAATTGATGTAAAGAGTTTGGCAAAAGGTATCTATTACATTAAATTAGTAACCGATGCTGATGTTGCAATTCAGAAATTAGTTATTGAATAATCAATTTAAATACATTTAAAAAACGCCCATTCTTTGATGAAGAATGGGCGTTTTTTTTGTTTATAATGTTCTGAAATAAGAGAACGCAAAAAATTAAAATCCTGGTTTTATTTTAAATACCTTTGTTAAGAATATGAAAGCGAAATCACGCATACTCATTATAGACGATGAGGAAAAACTTCGTCAACTGCTCTCCCGGATCATTGAACTTGAAGGTTTCCAGGTTTTCCAGGCAGCAAATGCAATCAGAGGATTACAACTGCTGGAGCAGGAAAAAAACATCGATCTGATCATTACCGATGTTAAACTTCCCGATGCCAATGGAATTGAACTTGTTGACAAAATAAAAACGAAGTACCCTTTATGTGAAGTTATTGTAATGACCGCCTTTGGCACTATTCACGATGGCGTAAAAGCCATTAAGCTGGGTGCTTTTGATTATTTTACAAAGGGGGATGATAATGAACAAATTATTCCGGCTATAAATCGTGCGGTTGAAAAAGTGCAGCTTCAAAAACGAATTGCAGAGCTCGAAAATAAATTAGAAAATAAATTCAGTTTCGAAACCATATTAGGAAAATCAGAAACCATACAAGAAACCATTCGTATAGCCCGAAAAGTGGCACCTACTGATTCTACTGTTTTGTTAGAAGGTGAAACAGGCGTAGGCAAAGAGTTATTTGCTCAGGCAATACATAATGCAAGTAGCAGAAAAGCGAAATCATTCGTAGCGGTTAATTGCAGTGCCTTTCCAAAAGACCTTTTGGAAAGCGCATTGTTCGGGCATCGCAAAGGCTCATTTACAGGAGCAACCAGCGATAAGAAAGGACTCTTTGAGGAGGCGCATGAAGGGACTTTGTTTTTAGATGAAATGGGAGAAATGAACCTGGACCTTCAGGCAAAGTTATTACGTGTATTGGAAACGCAAACATTTATAAAAGTTGGAGACTCTAAACCAACAAAAGTAAATGTAAGGATCATTGCAGCTACCAATCGAGACCTGAAAAAAGAAAGTGAGCAGGAACATTTTCGCTCCGATCTATATTACCGCTTATCTACTTTCAAAATCACAGTCCCCGCTCTGCGTGAGCGGAAGAAGGACATTGAAGAGCTTGCGAATTATTTTTTAACTGTTTATTCTGCAAAAATAAAAAAGCGCATTACTTCAATGGATAGAACATTCATTCAACAATTAAAAAATTATGAATGGCATGGAAATATTCGTGAATTAAAAAACATTATTGAGCGGGCTGTTATTTTATGTGATACTGAGACCCTTACTATTGACTTGCTACCGGCAGAGATTATTCATTGTGAAAACACTTCTATAATATCATCCGCAACAACACTTGAAAGTATGGAAAAAATTCATATTCAAAAAATTCTACGCCTGGCAAAAGGAAATAAAACAAAGGCCGCTGAGCTTTTAGGTATTGGCTTAACAACACTTTATAGAAAAATGGAAGAATACCATATCGAAAAATAAAACAAGCCTACCATTTTGAAAAACCCTTCCATTTTGGAAGGGTTATTTTTTTTTCTTAGATTTTTTATCTCTTTTATTTTCAAGCTCTTAAATGCTTTTTTATTTTCGGATTAAATTTTGGCATAGTAGTTTAATCAAATTGAATATGGTTATGCTGAAATTAATATTTACTTCAATTCTTACTTGCGCTATAACTTTTATTTACGCTCAGACGGATTCTTTATTCATCCCCTTTGAAGGAATGGATCTTACATGGCAAAATGGTAACGACCGGAGAGATTCAGCAGTACTACAAAGCAAGTATTTTACAGGTTCTGTTATGATAGATGCCAATTGCACCTATTCATTTGCAAACCCTATCGATCATACCGTGGTGGGATCAACTGCTTTAGCTAGAAACAATGAGATGCAAATTTCAAGTGTAAACTTAGGAGGGGATTTCAATTTTAATGGGGCACGGGGAAGAATTATGACACAATTCGGAACCCGGTCCACAGTGGTTCCCAGAAACGACTACAGCCAGTATCGCGGGCAATATGACCTTGCAAATGTATATCGTTATTTAAGTGAAGGGTATGCCGGATATCATTTTAATATTTGGAATGGTGTAAATGTAGATGCTGGAATGTTCATGTCGTATATCGGGCTCAACTCGTACTATCAGGTCGAAAACTGGGAATACCAGGCCTCATTTACTTCCGATAATACGCCATGGTATTTCAATGGTGTGCGGATACAAACGTTTCCAACAAAAAAGCTAAAGGTAGAAGCATGGATCATCAATGGTTGGCAGAGTTACGGAATGTTCAATGAAATGCCCGGTGTTGGTGGAAATATTACCTGGTGTCCGAATGAAAATGTTAAACTTTTAACGAATGACTATTACGGAAGCGATGCCGCAGGTTTGCCCGGCAGGCACCGGTTTCATTCAGATAATAGTTTATTGGTAAAATATTTTAACCGTCCTAAATCAAACGGAATTAGTAGAATGGCGTTTTCCATTACAAGTGATCTTGGTTTTGAAAAAGGAGCCGGAGTGGTTGGATTTGGTGGTGATTCATTAACACCTGAACAACATTTCATGAGTGGCATGTTCTATAACCGTGTATGGTTTCATAAAAACAAATTTGCCTGGACCATTGGAGGAGGTGTAATGACAAACCCCGGGCGTTACCTGGTTCTTTATCCTACAGGTGATGCAAGTCCTTTGCCAAATCCAACCAATCCAACTACAACCGCAGGAACACACCCTTTCAGTGCTAATCCAGGCGATAAGTTTAATGGTTGGGACTGCTCCACTAATTTGGAATGGATGCCGAACCAAAGTATATCTTTCAAAATAGAATATGTTCACAGAGAATCGAGCATACCCTATTTTGCCGGGCATGGAGGTGTGACTTCTCCAACGGGATATACTACCACACCTTTGCCGGCAGGTTGGGCTCCCGATCTTGTTAAAACAGAAAACAGGATAATCATTGCAATTCTGTTCAGAATTTAAAGTAAAAACAGTACGATTTAATTTCAGAACATAAATACAACCATGAACGTCAAAAGAAAAATAGAAGCTGGATTGCTTTTTTTATTCACGCTATCCATAATAATAACAGGCATTTCGGCCTACAGCACAAAAAAACTGGCGAATGATTCCAATGCAATTTTAATGAATAATTATACCAGTATTGTTCATGCAAAAAATATGTTGAAAGAACTCTCTTTAGCTACTAATGATTCTGTAAATTTTAATACTACTGCCTTTGAAAACACCCTTGCTATGCAACAAGCCAATATCACAGAGCAAGGAGAAAAAGATCTCACCGACTCAATTTCTTTATATGTTAATGAAATAAAAAGAACGAAAAGTTCACCAGAAATTATTTCTTCTGTCAATCAGTTGTTATATAAAATAATGGAATTAAATATGAAAGCGGTGGAAGAGCGCAATGCACAAGCTCAGGAAACAGCACAAAATGCATTTTTGTATATGCTGATAAGTGGAGGGCTATTTTTATTGTTAGCGATTATCTTTATTTCACGTTTCCCCGGATACATCGCATTACCAATCATTAAACGCGACAGGGAAAAAACAAATTTTATTGCAACAGTTTCCCACGAAATTAAAACTCCGATCGCGGCCATTAAATTAAGTACAAAATTACTGGGTGATGAACGCATCGGGACTTTGAACCCCGAGCAAAAACAACTTATTCAAAACATTAAAGAAGATACTGCCCGTGTATTAAAGATCACTACAGAGGTGCTTAGCATGGCGCAAATGGAATCGGGGAAAATCCAACTTAATATACATCCTTCCGATCCTAAACAAATTGTGGATTATGCATTGGAAGCAGTGCATTTTCAGGCGGAACAAAAACAAATTAAACTTGAATTAAACTACGATGAAACGCCACCTGTAATAGATGCCGATGTTGAAAAAACAGCCTGGGTGCTTGTGAACCTGCTTTCTAATGCAATAAGATATTCACCCGAAAATAGTAAGATCACTATCGAGATAAAAACCAACCCTCGTACCGTATTGTTTTCTGTGCAGGATTTTGGAAAAGGAATTGACAAAAAATACCAGGATAAAATTTTTGATCGCTATTTTCAAGTGCCCGGAAGTAAGTCGGGTACAGGTTTAGGCCTAGCTATCAGCAAACAATTTATTGAAGCCCAGGAAGGAGAAATATGGGTAGATAGCGCTGTTGGCGTTGGAAGCAAATTCAACTTCACTTTAAACCGAAATTTTTTAAACGAAATACCACTTTAATTAAAAATTATGTCATCTCTTGATTTAAAAAAAGTTTCCGCTGCCGGAGCTTTAATTACACTTGGAATTATTTTCGGTGATATCGGAACATCACCACTTTATGTATTAAAAGCCATTGTTGGGGAAAATAATGTTATTGATTCCGACACTATTTTAGGCGGGCTCTCCTGTATCTTTTGGACGCTTACATTACAAACCACTGTAAAATATGTAATACTAACACTGCGTGCAGATAATAAAGGAGAAGGTGGAATTTTCGCTTTATACGCTTTAGTGAAAAAAGCAAAAATTAAATGGTTAATGTTTCCAGCGGTTATTGGTGGAAGTACCTTGTTGGCTGATGGCATTATTACTCCTCCAATTTCTGTTGCTTCAGCAATAGAAGGCTTGCGTGCCATTAATCCTGAAATTCACACCATTCCCATTGTTATTGCCATTATTACGGTATTGTTTGGGATACAACAATTTGGAACAAAATTCATTGGTAAATTTTTTGGTCCGGCTATGTTAGTATGGTTTTTAATGTTAAGTATCCTGGGCGCTCTTCAAATATCCACCAACATCAGCGTTATTGCAGCCGTTAACCCTTACTATGCCTATAAACTCTTATTCCTTCATCCGGAAGGGTTTTTAGTGTTGGGTGCTGTTTTTCTTTGTACAACAGGAGCAGAAGCGCTTTACTCGGACTTAGGGCATTGCGGTAAAAAGAACATTCGTGTTACCTGGATCTTCGTTAAAACAGCCCTTCTCTTAAATTATTTTGGACAAGGCGCCTGGCTGATTGCTCAGGAAGGTCAAAAGCTAACAAGCAACCCTTTTTATAGTATTATGCCTCAATGGTTTATTCCTGCCGGTATTGCAATATCAACAGTTGCGGCAATAGTTGCCAGCCAGGCGCTGATAAGCGGTTCATTCACCTTGATTAACGAGGCCATGCGCCTCAATTTCTGGCCAAAAGTAAAAGTGAACTATCCTACCGAACTTAAAGGTCAGATCTACATACCATCTATCAACTGGTTTCTGTTATTTGGATGTATCGGAATTGTTCTTTATTTCCAGGAGTCATCCGGCATGGAAGCTGCTTATGGTCTGGCAATTGTACTTACTATGCTAATGACCACAACCCTTCTGATGTATTACATGATCATTAAGCGATACAATCCTATTTTTATAGGTCTTTGCCTGATCGTGTACCTTACCATAGAAAGCTCTTTTTTAATTGCCAATTTGCATAAGTTCACACATGGCGGCTGGATAACGTTGATGATAGGCAGTGTACTCATTACGGTGATGCTCGCATGGTTTTATGCCCGAAAAATCAGGAACCGTTATGTGGAGTTTGTAAGATTGGAAGAATACCTGCCTGTATTGGAAGATCTAAGCCGTGATCTAAGTGTTCCGAAATACGCAACTCACCTTGTTTATCTTACCAGTGCGAATGACAGAGAGGAAATAGAATCCAAGATCATTTATTCAATTACGCAGAAACAACCCAAACGAGCCGATATATACTGGTTTGTGCACGTGGATGTGGTGGATGAACCCTACCGTATGGACTACAAAGTAAATGAGTTCATTCACGATGATGTTATTCGAATCGATTTCATATTGGGCTTCCGTGTTGCGCCCCGTATTAATATGATGTTCAGAAAAGTAGTGGAAGATATGGTAAATAAGAAAGAAGTTGATATTACAAGCCGTTATAAATCACTGAATAAAAATAATATTATTGGTGATTTTCGTTTCGTTGTGATCGAGAAATTTATTTCGTTTGAAAACGATCTGCCTTTTTACGAAAAATTGATCTTAGATATTTATGCCTTTCTTAAACGGAAGGGCTTGTCCGAAGAAAAAGCATTTGGACTGGATACAAGTTCAGTAACTGTGGAAACTGTGCCCTTGATCATTGCTCCGCCAAAAGAAATTAATTTGAAAAGGATTGGATAATATACGTCTCAGCTTGATTGTGGGCGTTCCCCTTTCTTGAAAAAAGAAAGGGGCGGGCTTTACACTTCAATCTTT
>JAZKBX010000341.1:0-2397 GCA_040388455.1 Bacteroidota bacterium | reverse complement strand
TAAATGCAGGTAAAAAAGTAAACACTCTTGATGATGAGATCACACCCTTTTATTGTAAACCTTGCCAGGAATTATTTTTCAGTTCCACCTGGCATAAAGGCTTAGGAGGTTTTGATATTTTTAAAAGCTATTATAAGAACAATGAACTGGGAGAACCACAAAATGTAGGTATTCCGGTCAATAGCAGTTACAACGATATTTATTTTTCGATCAGTTCAAAAAGAACCGAAGCTTTTTTATCGTCTAATCGACCCGGCTCTTTCTTTGAAGAAAAAGAAAGTTGTTGTAATGATATTTATATGTTTAAAATTCCAGGAGTTCCTGGCATTGAAGAACCGCCTAAAAAGGTGGATAGTACACAAATATTTGTGGCCGAGATGAAACTACTTGTTCCGCTTACCTTGTATTTCCATAATGATGAGCCTGACAAAAAAACGTTAGCAATAACCACAACAAAGAATTATAAAAAAACCTATGAAGATTATTCTGCGATGCGCGACCTATATAAAAAAGAATATTCGAAAGGTGCAAAAGGCGCAGATCTGGACCGTGCAAACAATGATATTGATGTATTGTTTGAAGACTCTGTTGATGCAGGAATGCAGGACCTCGAAAAATTTGCACGACTGATGTTAAAAGTTTTAAAAGATGGTGAAAAAGTAAGCATCACCATGAAAGGATATTGCAGTCCGCTTGCTTCAACTGATTACAATGTAAATCTAGCAAAACGAAGAATATCAAGTCTTCGCAACTATTTTATGGAATACGAAAACGGAATATTTGTGCCTTATGTTAATAATACCAATGAGAACGAAGCCAGCATCGCTTTTTTTAATGAAGATATTGGTGAATTAAAAGCCCGCCCAAATGTGAGTGATGATTATTATGATACTAAAAATTCTATTTTTAATCCTGCTGCAGCCATTGAACGCAAAATTCAAATTATTGCAGTTTCAACAGTTTCTTCGAAAAAGGATTTTAAAATAGAAATACCTAATACGCTTCCGGATACCATCAAACCAATTATAAACCCACCAAAGACTGCTGATTCGGTAAGTGTTGCCCCTGTTATAACCCCGGTAATAACAAAGGTTGGAGCTTTTGCTATACAGGTGGGTGTAAATAGTCATTTGTCAAAAGCTAAGGCAACTGAAGCATCTCTTAAAAAAGCTTTTAAACAGCCGGTTGTAATTGTTAATGAAGGAGGTGTATTTAAAGTGCGGATCAGTGGATTTGATACCTATGATGATGCAAAATTGCTTCTGTCAAAAATTCGTGAATCTGGATTTCCTGATGCGTTTATTGTTTCACCAAAAAAAGAATAAAAACCAACGACTTACCACAGAGACTTAGAGAGCATGGAGTTGCAAGGTGGTCGAGTTTTTTGAACCTGTATTTATTTAATATAATCTTTTCCGTGGTTCTCTGTGTTCTTCGTGTCTCCATGGTTTAGTCTTCCACAAAAAAATTCTTAAAACTGATTCCTAAAACAACGCATCGCAAATGCTTCCAGTTCGTTCACAGTTTCTTTTGGAGCTTCGTAAAAGCCCATGTGTCCAACATCTTCAAGCATCAAAACGGATGGATACATACACAATCCTATTTGCGGATACATGGCTTCGTAATTAATTACAGTATCTTTTTTACCAATAATAAATAGCACAGGATAATCCGCGAACTTTAAGATCATATCGCGGCTTTTTCGTTCCTTCATTCCTTCCAAACTATTAATGATGGACTGTTTGGAAATCGCAGCTGCAATACATTTTACTTTTTCTACTTCGGGAATAATTTTGTTTAAATTTTCCGGAGCAAATAATGATGTAACCACTTCATTAATGTAATGTTTGTGTTCTTTTTTAACCAGGCGAATTATACGCTCCCTGTCTTTTTTCTTTTGTTCAGGATCGGAAGTGGATGTGGAATGGAACAGGCATAGCCCACTAACATTTTCGGGATAAAGTTCAGCAAAAGCCAATGATGCATAGCCTCCCATTGAGTGCCCGGCAATTACATAACGCCTCACTCCAACTTTATCAAGAACGGCTTTTACACTTTGTGCTAACAATTCCATGCTGTGATAGTAGCCAATAGAAGGCGTTTTACCATGCCCCGGAAGATCAATGGCAATAACACGAAATTTTTTTGATAGCTTTTTTATAAACTCGCTCCATATCTCGTGTGAACCCAAAAAGCCATGTAATAATACGATTACGCGGCCTTTACCGGAATCAGTATAATGTACTTTTATTTTTTTGAATTCTGCGTTTTGCATTCAATGCTCTTTAGTTGTGATTTTGCGTTAGGGATTGCAACGAAAATCCTTTTCTCCTTAGAAAAGATTGAAGTGAAAAGCCCGGTCCTTTCTTTTTAGAAAGGAAACGCCCCCAATTTATA
>JAZKBX010000340.1:0-25765 GCA_040388455.1 Bacteroidota bacterium | reverse complement strand
AAACAGGAGCAGAAGGAGACCATGATACCGGTGGCGGAATTTGTTGCAGGCTTGGCGGTGCAGGAGCTGGTGGGTCGTTTCCAGGCAGTTATGCCGGAGGTCCGGGTGGAACAGGTGGCGAAAGGGGCGGATTTCTTTTGGATACATCCCAGATACTCGGTTTTACATTATACAATGCCGAAGGCGATTATACGAATCCCGGACTGGCTGGTGGATTTGGACTTGGTTATGGCGGAGTTCCTGGTGGAATTGGTGGTGCAGGCGTTTGTGAGATACAATATCTTCAGCAATGCTGGGCTAGTCCAACCTCTAATAATGGCTTTACCGGAACTGTTGGGATAGACGGATTACCCGGTTTAAATGGCATTCAAGGAGTAACAACATACACAGGCGGATATTACATTCCAGGCACGGGCTCTATCGGAACACAGGGTAAAAACGCTGGTGGCGGTGGTGGCGGTGGTGGTGGTGGCGCAAAAGGTTGCCAGCCTGCAGCAGTACACCCCAACACTGGAGATACCTTAACGTATGTTTTCGGCACCGGTGGTGGTGGTGGTGGTGGCGGTGAAGGTGGTCAGGGTGGCTTTACCGGCTTCGGTGGCACAGGTGCAGGTGCTTCTTTTGGGATTTTTGTTTGGGCAAATGGTATAAACGGAGTGGTAAGGGATTGTTCATTAGATCCCGGATCAGGTGGTAACGGTGGTGCAGGTGGTACCGGTGGAGCCGGAGGTATCGGTGGTGCCGGAGGACTTGGTGGTAATTTAATGAATAACCTTACGTTTGACCATAGTTGTAATGTTGGTGAAGGCGGACAAGGTGGGCAAGGTGGCGAAGGCGGACCGGGAGGAAATGGTGGTGACGGTTCTGACGGAGCAAGTGTTTCTTTGTATCAGCAACCGGGGCAGGATCAGGTGATGTTCTCAAATATGTACAACCCTTTTGAACCTGCTGTAACAGCTACATTTTCGGGCTGCTCCAATGCCGATGTTACCTTCACAACAGTAGCAACCGGCAATATTGATTGGGTGTTTGGAGTTGGAGCAAATCCTGCTACCGCTTCAGGTGCTAATGTTACCGTTCAATACGATAGTGGTATGCCTGGTTTTAGAAGCATCACCCTCATCATAGATGGTGTACCGTATCCACTTGCAAATTTTATAAATCTTCCAACAAATTTTGCCCCTCCCGAAGTGGCTACTTCCAAAGATGTTGTTTGTATTGGCGATGCGGTAAATGTATCCACCACCGGAACAGCAAGTACTTACGCATGGAGCATACCGGGCAGTTCACTTACTTCATCATCCGCACAAAGCCCGGGTAACGTAACATACAGCACCCCCGGTACCTATGTAATTACATTAACATCCACAAGTTGCTGTGGTGTTTCCGTTACTACCAGGGAAATTGAAGTGATCTCTGCTCCAACAGTGAGTATTGCAACCGATACCACCATGTGTTTCACGGATCAGAAGCCCTTATTGGATGCGGGTAATCCGGGAGCAACCTATACCTGGACCTTCAACGGAACTGCAACAGGTGGAAATACTCAAACATTACAAACCACACAGGCCGGAGCATATTCGGTGAACGTGAGCTATGGCAGTTGCTCCAGCAGCGATATGATGAATTTAACCATCTATACACAACTGCCGATCAGCCTTGGGCCCGATATTTTGATCTGTACTGACAGTACTTTACCTGTATTAGATGCCGGAATGAGCGGGATGCAAACCTATCTCTGGACAATGAATTCCAACCCGGCAGGGATGAACTCCCAAACCTTACAAACCATTGCTGCCGGATCATACAGGGTTACTGTTACAAGCTCTACCGGATGTGTAGGGAAAGATACACTTTTACTCATCATTAAAGATCCTATCATTGAACTGGGCGTTAATTATACCGTTTGTTCAAATGAAATACTTCCTTTACTGGATGGCGGCAATCCCGGTTGTACCTATAGCTGGACATTGGATGGTACTCCCATTGGCGGTAACACTCAAACATTGCAAACCACCGTATCCGGAGTATATGCAGTAACGGTAACCAGCCCTGCCGGATGTCCTGCCCAGGATAATGTAACAGTAACCGTAGTACCTGCGCTTGTTGCTGCTTTCAATGTCCCGGCAACGGGAACAGTGGGTACAGCTGTTTCTTATACCGACAATTCCACCCCTGCTCCTATAGCCTGGAACTGGAACTTTGGTGACGGCTCCGCAAATGTTACGTCACAAAACCCAACACATATCTATACCATTGCTGGTCAATATGCGGTATTCATGATAGTGAACAACACTACCTGTTCTGATACCATTACAGATATTATCACCATACAGAATAATTGCGGAGCGCTTGGTTTAACGGCCTCCTTCACTCAATCTGACGATACTGTTGCTCTCAATGGTTTAGGAATGGTAATGTTTACAAATACAAGTGCCAATTCTAATGCCTGGCTTTGGGATTTTGGTGATGGCTCCTCTTCCGGAGAACAAAACCCAACACATGTATATGCAGTTGAAGGGACTTATACCGTAACACTTACCTCATATAACGCTAATTGTTCTGGTGTTACAACAAGTGTTGTGGTGGTAGTTGCTTCCTTAGTGGGGATTGACGAAGCGCTGGTTTCAGATTACAAACTACAGATTTTTCCAAATCCAAATGATGGGAAGTTTACCGTTCAAATTGAAGATTGCTCAGGATGTTTGGAGCACATTGAAGTATTTACAATAATGAATGTTCTTGGTGAGATCGTTTATGAAAGATCAAACATCAGAACACCTTCATTAGCCATTGATTTAACGGGGCACCCGAAAGGGATCTATTTTGTGAAATTTATTTTGCCGGCCACCCCGTTAGCAGCGGGAGCTAGCCAAAACAGTGATGGTCTGGAACGGGTGATCATAAAAAAAATAATAATAGATTAAAAATTGGTAATGATTTATCAATCTTTGCGCTTCTTCTCAATCAAAGGCAATGCTTGTGGTGAGCGAAGTCGAACCAGGATTAATAAAATAAGATCCCTCGCAAAAAGCTCGGGATGACAGAATACGACAAACAAATGATTTTGAAATTGAAATATAAATTTTTATTAATGCTGCTTATCCTTTCCACGGGTCTTTGGAGAGGTGCTGAGGCATTTGCACAGCAATGCACTGTTATTTACGTTACTCCAAATGGAGCATCAACAGGAGCTGTGGGTACAAAAGCTGCACCGGCTTCATTAACGTATGCGGTTACCCTTGCAAATGCAACAGATAATAAAATTTATATGTCTTCTGGAACGTATAATATTTCTGCTGCTATAAACATGAAAGCGAATTTAACCATTGAAGGGGGATACAATGCCACTACATGGAAAAAAAGCAACGCTACTGCCACCACTATTTATCGCGACAATTCAAATGTACAGTCTGCCCCCAATCGTTTAGTGGCAATATATTGCAGTGCTATCTCAAACTTCCAATTTCATGATCTGACCATACGCACCGCCAATGCTTTTGGCAATGGAATTTCAACTTATGGAATTCATTTGAGCGGATGCTCCAATTACCAGATCGTACGTTGTAAAGTTATTGCAGGTAATGCAGGCAATGGTACTGTAGGAACTAATGGTGCAAGCGGAATAGCCGGGGCGCAGGGATTACCGGGGAATGATGGCTTAGATAACAATGATGCTCCTGCTTTACGCGCTGGCGGATTAGGGGCTTCAGGAACATTCCCGGGAAGTAAAGCGGGCGGTAATGGCGGAGATGGCGGAGACAGGGGAACCTGTGATTGTCAGATTTGCGGAGACCCAAATTTTGCAACCAATGGCTATCCCGGACAAAATGGACAGGTTAGCCTTAGCGGAGGTGGTTATGGCGGTGCTGGCGGACAAAAAAGTATTACCTGCATTTATCCTACATCACCTACCAGAACTTCATTGAACGATGGTGTTAACGGTACCGATGGTGCTGATGGCCTTGCAGGGCTTCCCGGAACAAATGGTACTGCTTCATTCACCGCTGGATTTTACGTACCCGGGAATGGTGGTACCGGAACAGATGGAACTGACGGAAGCGGTGGCGGTGGCGGAGGTGGTGGTGGTTCTGTTGGTGGAATTCTGTGTGAGTGTATTTGGGGTATTCCGGAGGACGTAAATGGCACCGGTGCAGGTGGTGGTGGTGGTGGTGAAGGAGCTAAGCACGCAAGTGGCGCAACTGGCGGATCTGGTGGCGGTGGCTCTTTTGCAATATATATTTATAACAATGGTGTGAATGGAATTATTAAAGATACCAAGCTCACTTCCGGTGTTAGCGGGATAGGTGGAACTGGCGGTGCCGGTGGAGTTGGCGGTGTCGGTGGTCTAGGCGGAATACAAGGCGGAGGAAACAATGGCTATGTAGGAGCTGGCGGATTTGGTGGTAAAGGCGGAAACGGTGGTGATGGCGGAATTGGCGGACTGGGTTCGGATGGAGTAACCTATACATTATACGAAGATGGCAGCGGAACACCTGTTGTGGAACAAAATATGTATTCACTGCAGCAACCTTCTGTATATGTTCAGTATTCGGGCTGCACCAATGCGCCTGTAACATTTTCAACCAATGCAACCGGCACCGTTATCTGGTTTTTTGGAGCGGGAGCCTCTCCTGCATCAGGAAGTGGGATTACTGCAACAACAAAATATACCACCTTGGGTAGAAAAACATTTACAATGGTAAACAATGGGATCTCATACACCTTCAGTGATTTTATTGATATATTCAGTAATGGGGTTGGTATTGTTCCGGTTATTTCATCCACAAATACCACGGTTTGTATTGGCGATGCAGGTACATATTCCTCTTCGGATGTTGCTGATGATTATACCTGGTATTTTGTAAGGAATAATGATACAGATACAATTACAGGACCGACCAATCAAAACGCTACTTATACCTTCGATTCGGCAGGAACCTACCAGGTGTACCTGAGAAATTTAGATTACTGCTGTGGCGAATCATTCCCCGATACAATGACGGTAACGGTTGAAGGTATTTCACAACCGGTGATCTCTGTTCTCTCCGAAAGTCCTACCAATGTAGTATGTAGCGGAGGTTCGTTCACCTTTAGCGCAGATGTGGCCAATGCCGGCCCTAACCCATCCTATCAATGGCTGGTGAACGGGGCTCCCGCAGGAGGTAATTACCCATTATTTTTCTCAGCAGGATTGCTGAATGCCGACAGTGTGAATTGTATTGTGAGCTCCTCTCTGGGCTGTTCAACCGGACAGAAGGATACTTCCAATGCAATAACAGTTACGGTAATTGACCTTCCGGTAGTAACGTGCAGTGCCACCATGTTTTTTTCCGGTGAACCTACCACTTTTATTTCTTCTGTGAGCTCAGGAGGGGGGGCTCCTTATACGTATAGCTGGACTTTCGGTGATGAGGCATTAGGTGCTGGCGACACTGTTTCACATATTTATCAGGCATCAGGTGCTTATGATTACCAGGTAAACGTGTCCGATTCCAATGGCTGCGCAGGTAGCTGTTCAGGCACGGTCATCATTTCTTCCAAATTAAGCGCTTCTTTTGTTGCCTCTAAAGTGAATGGATGCGCTGCATTGCTTGTAGATTTCACCAATAACAGTGTTTATGGGATCACCTATCATTGGGATTTTGGAGATGGAACAAGTTCTGTTTTGTCCGATCCATCGCATTATTATTCAAATCCGGGAACCTATAATGTAACGCTGATGGCGTTTGGTGCTACCGGAACGGACAGCTCAACGGTGACCAGCCAGATTTTTGTGTATCCAAACCCTGTAGCCAACTTCCAGGCCTATATTGATGGAAATGAGGTTCATTTTGCCGATAATTCCGTTGATGCGATCACCTGGTTGTGGAGTTTTGGTGATGGAGGTACTGACAATATACAAAATCCAGTACACACGTACGCGCCTCCAAACAGCAATTATGATATCTCTCTGATCGTTACCAATTCGTATGGATGTACGGATACCACTTCCAAACCTCAGTTCGTGACAACGAATGTGGGCATTGATGAATTTATACTGTCGGATGAAAACGTACAGGTTTTCCCAAACCCTTTTTCAGCTGAGTTAAATATTGATATTGCTCCTGATAAGGAAAGTACAATGAACATTTCCCTGGTGAATTTAGAAGGCATAAAAATAATTTCGGAAAAGAAAAAGGTAAGTAAAGGGGATCAGCAAATAAAAATGAATGATCTGAAAGATAAGCTTGTTCCAGGAATGTACTTGTTAGAGCTGGAATACAAAGGACAGAAGCATTATACAAAATTGATTTATCAGGAGTAAAGTAGATTTTTATCAATATGTTTTTTTGATTTAAATTAATGCCTTCGCACTTTCTCGACTCCGCTCGAAATGACAACCCACTATGTCAGTTCGAGCGGAGTCGAGAACCTTACGAAGAGTTTTTTTGTTAAATAATTGAGGTAACCATCAAAAAAATTGCATTAAGCAACCTTTTGAACGTTTAAGGTGTCATTAAAGCAAGAAGTAAGTTAACAGTACAATTTAACAAACACAGATTCGTAATTCGTTAAAATTCGTAATTCGTTGGAATAGATATATAAATGATTTTTAGATTTAAATACAGATTTTTATTTATTGCTTTTCTTTCAATTCTAAGCTGGAGCCTGGGAACAGTAACCGGTTTTGCGCAGGAATGTAATATAATCTACGTATCTCCAACAGGAGCTTCCAGCGGTGCAGCAGGTACAAAGGCCAACCCGGCTTCTCTTCCTTACGCGTTTACACTTGTAAATACCATTGATAATCAGCTGAGGCTTTCCGTAGGCAATTACTCCATTTCCAACCAACTGCCGATGATCAGCGGCATCACCATGGACGGGGGATTTGACCCGGCCAATAACTGGAAAAAAACAAACTCACAACAAACCGTAATTTTCAGGGATTCCACCAATAAACTTCCAAATCCCAATAGAGTAGTGGCGGTGGAATGCAGTAATATTTCAAATTTCAGCATTCATGATATCACCATTGTGGTTAGTGATGTGAACGGCATCAGTGTTAGCGCTTATGGAATCCACGTGAGCCAATGTTCTAATTACAATTTATCACGGTTAACAGTTACATCAGGTAATTGTACAGGAGGGCCCGGTGGAGTACCCGGTATTGATGGTTTAGATGGTGCTAACGGTACTTTAGGGCAACCAGGGGATGAAGATGGGGGCTGCTGTACTGCAGGTGGAGCAGGTGGAGCAGGAACATACCCCGGCAGTAATAATGGTGGTGCCGGTGGTGCCGGTGGATCAAGAGGGTCCGGTAAAGGTTGTTTTTTTTCAGGAAGTAATAGTGCGCCTCCGGGAGCAGTCGGACAAATAGGAATGGGAATTGGTGGAGGAGCGGGAGGAGCTGGTGGGCTGGGCGTATGCGCTGCTTTTATTTCTGTAGGTTGTGATCAGGGCCCTGCAAACGTTGGAGACAATGGTGCTGATGGTGCTGATGGTGCCGATGGTGCTGATGGTGCAAACGGAGTAATTGTTTTTGGTACTTATTTTATCCCGGGAGATGGTCAGGATGGTGATCAGGGCGTACATGGCGGTGGCGGTGGTGGCGGTGGTGGTGGCGGCTCACAGGGTTGTGTTAACCAATGCGTAGGAAATTATAATGGATCAGGCCCCGGTGGTGGTGGTGGTGGTGAAGGTGGTCAGGGAGGTTTTGGAGCAACAGGAGGAGCAGGTGGTGGAGGCTCTTTCGCAGTGTATATTGATACCAATAGCGTAAACACTTTTTTGAAAGATTGTTTCCTTAATTCAGGATTACAAGGTGATGGCAGTCTGGGTGGCACTCCCGGTGGTGTTGGCGGAGGCAGTTCCGGTTCCGGGAATGGTGGTATCGGCTGTGATATCGGTTCTGGAGGAGCAGGTGGAAATGGGGGGAAAGGCGGCAAAGGTGGAAATGGCGGCAATGGAGTTCCCGGTGTGAGCTTGCCTTTTTATGAAGATCCTGAAGGTATTGCTATCGCTCAATCGGATATGAAGGCTACTGTGGAGCCTGCTATTTATGTAAAAAACGGAGGTTGCACTTTTTCGGATGTTAATTATACCACCAATGCAACAGGTATCATTCAATGGTTTTTTGACGGAGGTTCAATACCTTTAAGTGGAAGCACTGATTCTGCTATGACACAATATTCAACCATGGGCCGTCATTCCATAACACTTGTTGTGGATGGTGTACCTTATATGTATACTGATTTTACAGGTATTTTTTCTGATGGTACAGTTGTTCTTCCTTCTGTTACGGGCTCCGATACCGTTTGTCCGGGAAATACAGAAACCTATACGGCAGCCTTCCCCACGGTATTTACTGTTTTAGGTTATGAATGGAAAATGTATGATCCTGGAGTTGCAATTCCAACACAAATCGGCTCAAGCCCTACTTTTACGTATGCATTTCCTACTACCACAGGAAAATACATGATCACCCTTAAAACAGAATCACCATGCTGCGGATGGTCTAAGATCGACACGTTTTATGTACACGTGGTGCCGTTTTTAAATACCGATGTGTATGTTTCATCTTCTGCCCCGGTAATTTGTGAAGGACAATCCTCTTCATTTTTTGCAGTACCATTAAACGGTGGAGATCACCCGGCTTATCAATGGAATGTGAATGGCACAGGCGCAGGTGCAACCACCAATTCGTTTACCTCTTCCACGTTTAATGACGGAGATGCAATTACCTGTATCATGACAAGTTCTTACCCATGTCCGATAAATTCACCCGTTACTTCACTTCCTTTTGTGATCACGGTAAACCCTTTGCCTGTAGTAACCTGCAGTTCAATAAATAACTACCTGGGCGGGAATACTGTTTTCAGTGAAAATGTGGCAGGTGGCACTTCTCCTTATACCTATAGCTGGTCGTTTGGTGATGGCGGGGTGGATACCGGGGCTGTCTCTACTCATTTATATGGTGGCACAGGGCCTTACAATTATTCAGTTGTGGTAACAGATTCAAATGGTTGTGCCGGAATCTGCAATAATACCTTAAATATTGTGCTTCCTCCTGTGGTGAATGCAGGATTTACATTTGCCCCAATTGCTATCTGCGGAAGCACATCTGTTGCGTTCAGCGATACAAGCATGGGTATTACTACCTGGTGGCAATGGGATTTTGGTGATGGAAGTCCAACATCACCGTTGCAAAATCCTATCCATATTTACTCTATTCCGGGAAATTATTCTGTTACACTTATTGCAGGAAATACTATTTATACGGATACCCTGGTCAGCCCGAATATCATTTCTGTTCTAATCGTTCCAACGGCAAATATTTCTTACATCAACGATACCGTTTGTTTTCCGCTTTTTCATCAATTTTTTGATATTTCTCCGGGTTCAGCCTCCTGGCTATGGACTTTTGGCGATGGAAGCACTTCCTCCACGCTTCAAAATCCGGCTCACAAATACAGTGCCCCGGGAACCTATAATGTTACGTTAACAGTAACTTCAATAGATGGCTGCCCCGATATTGCTACCGGAACAGTTTATGTTCTCCCTGCTCCAACAGCTGCATTCCTGCAAAGCAGTACTGTGGACTTTACGGATGCTTCTCTTGGTGCAGTAGAGTGGATTTGGAATTTTGGCGATGGAAGTACGTATTCAGGTAATGCCCCTCCAACTCATATTTATTCCGATCAGGGAGTTTACAATGTTTCATTGACCGTTAAAAATGTGTTGGGTTGTTATGATGATACAGTTATTATTGCGGCAGTAGATGTAAATCTAAGGCCTGATGCTGCCTTTCAGATGACCACTACCGAAACCATTCTTATGGGTACCGATGTTACTCTGGAAAACAACAGTATCAACTATAATTCATGGCTTTGGGATCTTGGAAACGGGGTGCTCGATTCTGCCAACTTCAATACCACTGCTATTTATAATAATCCTGGTTTTTATACCATCACATTGTATGCTATTTATGGGCCCGGCTGTTTAGACAGCATGTCGATAGGGCTTACTGTAAATGATATTGAGGTTATTTATGTTCCGGAGGCCTTTACTCCTAATGGTGATAATATTAATGATGTTTTTTATGTTGTAGGAAATGGATTGAAGGAATTCAAATTGTACATCTTTAACAGGTGGGGTGAGGAGATCTTTGAATCAGATGATATTAACCGCGGCTGGGATGGAAAAGTTCAGGATAAACTGGTACCACAAGGCGTTTATACCTACCGCATTATTTACAGGAAAAATTCCACTCCTGCCGATAAGCTTATCAAAATAGGTGCTTTGCTGTTATTAAAAGAAGAATTTTAAGAGAGACTTCAACTGATTTTCAGTTGGGTTTACAAGTATATTTTCTTATCGATGCAATTTTGTCTTGTTATTTTAAACCAGTCTGTTGGTGTGGTTTCACGATCATAGGTCTCTATATAATTGAGCCCGATTTTTTCTAAGATTTTTTTTGAAGCTTTGTGGTTACTTTCGGCAGCACCGTAAATAGTTTCCAGTTGTAAAATTTTAAATCCATAGTCAAGAGATGCTATTCCAGATTCAGTCGCAAAGCCCTTCCCCCAGTGCCTTTTAATAAGGCGGTAACCAATATCATAAAAATTGGAGTGATTATTCGTCTCTTCTTTAACTAATTTCAGTCCGGCCCAGCCCAGAAAATTATTGGTCGTTTTTTCAATCACAGCCCACCGGCCAATACCGTTGGTTATATATTGTTGCCTTACAAATTCAATTACATCTCTGCATTGTTCAATGTTTTCGACAGGTTTGTTGCCCAAAAATTTATGAACATCTTTGTCTGAGTCAAGTTCAAACATTCCTTTGTCGTCAGAAGGAAGTAATTCCCGTAAAATAAGCCGTTCTGTTTCTGCAAAAATCTTCATATGGTATTTCCATTAAATATAATTCGAACAGGCAGCCAGGGTTATTTGGCCGGCTGTGTAAACAAAATTATAAAATTAAAAATGGCAATAACAAATAAAAAATATTCCGGATGCCGGTTAATGGTTTTGAAGGGACTTCAATCGCTTTAATTTCTTTTTATATCATCATAGAACTTTGCCATGGTTATATTCACAAAAGGAATATACCAAAGAAAGCCAATTCCTAAGGTCAGAACACATAATAGGGCCAATAGAAAAAACCACAGGCAGAGATAAAATAATTTCAATTTATAACCATCCATCATCGCCTTACTTTTCTTTAATGCATCTTCTGCTTCAATAGATGGCTCATCTGAAAGTATGTAAAACGTCATGGAATAAGATAAGGCAGCAATGATTCCCGGAACGATCAGCAGAAGCGTCCATAACAGTATATAAAGCACCATGAGCAGGTAAGTCACTAAAGCAGTTGTAAAACGATTAAAACCTTGAAAAATTTGCTCTAACCTTGCTTCTTTGCCCCTGGAGATAGACAATGAAAAAATAGCCGCACCGAGCGTAAAAGGCCCCGCAACTATTAAGGAGATGATTGAGCCGAATGCCCCCATTGAACCAGCTGAACCGGTGAGTAGAACATAGATCACAAATGTGCCAATGGCTAAAGCCCATTTGCCATCCAGTGACTTTCGGGCCATCCTCATTAAATCTTTATTTTCTGTGCTCAATTTTTGCTGTTTTATTTAATACTAATGTTTGGTTTGCGTGGGGCAAAATTAGGGCGGCTTTTATTGAAGGAGAATGATAACAATTACAGGACAGTATGATGTTACTCATTAATGTTTATGACCCTAATGATCAAAGGTTAAAATATAATGTGGCATTATCAGTAAAGCAAAAAATCGGAGTTTTTACCATAAAATGAGAGTTCCTGAAATAAAAAAGCGGTTGTGCTCTGATTTTTTTAAACCAAAACACAACCGTATAAACCCTTGCAGGAAGGTATTTGCTTTGTCACAGATTTCACAAATTATCAAAAATTTATCTGTGTGAATTTGCGCAATCTGTGGCAAATATTACACGATATCTCGAGGATCTGCCTCAGGTTATTCATTTGTTACATTAAATTTATAACAGTTCCTTTCATTTTCCTTTCTGTTTTTCCATCTACATCAAGTATCACAACTTGTTCAATTAAAATTTTTTTTACTTTTTTTGCTTCAAGAGTTTTAAAAACATCCAAAATTTGTTCACTTAATTTACCGCCTGTATTTGAATAGTCCAGAAACAGTGCTTCTCCTTTGCCGTCAGCAGGTGGGAATAAAAAACTTACTGTAAAAGATTTGATCTTCAGTTCTTTGTAAGGTTGTGTGATTTCAACACACTTAGCAAGATCGGAATACTTAATTGTATCATTTTCATGTGCGGCATTGCAAAAGGTCACATTTGGAATATTATCCGAATTTACCTTTGTTTGTCCAAAAGTTAGAGTTGTACTTATCAATGTAAGCAGAACTGGAGTTAGAATTATTTTTTTCATTTTTAGATAATTTTAATTTTGTTCCTACTCTTAAGGCTTTTCAGTGTCGCCCCGTTTTTTTTATTGGTTTCTGGATTCCAATTTTGCAGTTCTCAATTCCTGCAATTTAACCTCATAATGTAGTTTTTTTGAAAAGATACAGTTTTTGTTTTTTTTTCTTGAAATTGCCCGATAGCATTGGTTATTAAGTACGATTTTTCTAATATATTTTATTCCAATAAATTAAGGGATAAGAAACCTGACAGGTTTTCAAAACCTGTTAGGTTTGACTGCCTTTAAAAATAAAACTATTGGATTAATTTGTAACAAGTGCTGGGTATAGCATCAGTTAATCGTCTTGTTAGCGGTTTGGTATTATTGCATTATTTTCCTAAAAAAACGCAATTCGAGCGGTGCAGGTATATCAGATATGATGCATTGCTCTTATTGAAAGAAGATTTTAAAGGGGCAAAAATCAAAAGCCGAACAAAAGGGTTTGATTATTCCCCCCTTGTGTTAACCATTAAAATACCTGAGAGGAAAGATGCTTAATTGTCAATTTTCTATTGAATCACAACTTTTTGGTGAGCGATCAGTTCTTTTTCTAAAACAACCTGAATAAAATAAATCCCAGCGTTCAATTCTCCTTTTTTGATCATTAACTGGCTTCCTGAAAACTCAATGCTTTTAACCTCTTTACCCAAAATGTCAATCATTTTTATTGTTGCATTTTTTATTTCTTTAGTAAATGAAACTGTTGTTTGGGAGGTGAATGGGTTTGGAAAAATAGTAATGCCTGAACCAATATTTTTTTCTGAAATTCCGGAAGTTAGATTTACCGTAACGGAGGTACATGATGTAGTGTTACATGTACCTTCAGCCCTTACAAAATAAGTAGCAGCACTGGTCGGAGTTACATAAATAGAACTACCGGTCCCTACAAGTGTTCCGCCACAAGCGCCTGAATACCAGTTATATGAAGCGCCAGTTCCAAGGGTGCCTCCAATCGCACTTAATAAGGTGGAATCACCCGATATAACCGGATTTGGATTAGCTGTTGCAGATGTGCTGGAAGTAGAAAAAGCATTTATTTCTACAATTACACTGTCAGTATCAGGGTTGGTGCAACCATCGGCAGTAACAGTATAAATATAGGTAGCGAAAACCGAACCGGATGTTGAATTGGAAAGAGTTTCATTCGGGTTGTCTGTACCACTGCCTGCCGGGTTGCTTATGCCAACTACTGTCGGTCTTGTCCATGCAAAAGTTGCCCCCACAGCTACGCTTGTGGGTGTGTAACTAAATGCTGTGCCGCTACATACGGATGGAGGGGTTAAAGTGCTGCTTAAAACAGGACTTAAAGTAGAGGTAAGTACTGCATGAATAGCAACATTTACATTTTGGTTAAATGTAGCTGTTCCTCCTGTGTGTGTAATATTACTTGCAGGAGTAGCTGCATTTATTCCAATTACCTGAATACCACTCAATGTTAAAGCGTTTAGTTCGGTAAGGCTGCTTACAGTGAATGTAAGGGTGAGTGTAGTTGCGTTGGTGAGAACTATTGAAATTCCGGTTATTTCAGTACCTGTGGCAGTGGCAGTGCCGGCAGCAGTAAACTCGAAATTAGTTGGAGCTGTAAGAATCACGGTCCCTGACCCTGAAATATCACCTACAGCAGTTTCAGTGATCACAAGGTCTCCTAATGTGCCCGCGCTTGTTGGAAATGACGGACAAGCGGCTAAAGTTAATGATGGTGCTGTAACAGCTATTTGAGCAAAAACAGTATTTAAAGCAGGATATGCAACTAAAACGAATGCTAAAAGCATTTTTTTGAAAATTGCACATGATTTTTGGAAATTGCTGTTATTGCCGGAAGACATATTATTATTCATTTGATATTGTTTTAATTTTTTAAATAATTATTTTCCCTAAGAAAAAGAAATTTTTTCACCGGTTCTCACCAGGGGCTCTTATTATAACGGTTTAATCAATGATTGAGAAAGGAGTTCTCTCATAAGAGAATGATAGGAGGAGTGTTATTAAAAAAACTACCCTTCCTTCCCAATCGGATAGATTGTGAATTTTATGTGTACAATTCTCATGAAAATTGTACACATAAAATCCGAACAACATTTACTGGTTATTCAACAATTAATTTTTGAATTTTTACATCAGCATCCGTATTCAATTTAATGTAGTAGATACCTTTTGAAAGGTGCATGATGTTAATTTGTTTATTGTAATCAGCCGAAATGTTTTTTTCCAAAGCGTTGTAAACTTCTTTCCCTTGTATATCCACAATGCTGATCATCATTTCAGTTGAGCTTGCATTTCTGATAGCAATATTAAAGATTCCGGTGGTTGTTGGATTAGGATAAACATTTACACCTTGCGTAGTATATTCTTCAATTCCGGTACAAAAAACAACGGTCATATTGCTGGATGCAGAGTTTGCACAGCCATTAGGATCAACATAAGTATAAGTGATCCCCTGAACAGCTCCTGCACTTCCCGGATTGAATGTGGTACCAGCGGTAACACCTATACCGGAATAAGTTCCACCTGCAGGTAAACCACCTGTTAAAGCAAATGGAGCATCATCCGAACATGGAGTTGTAGTAAAAGAAGCTAACGTTACGGTTGGTAATGGATTTACAGTAACTGTGGTATCAGCAGAAACGGAAGAGCAACCGACAATTGTTACTGTAACATTATAGGGGCCACTTGTTGCAACAATAATGGAATCGGCTGTACTTCCACCTGTCCAGGAATTTCCAACAGCGCTGCTGGAGTATAAAATTACACTGCTGCCCGTGCAGAATACAACAGTATCTGAAGTTGTGATAGTTGGAATTGCAGGATATGGGTTTACTGTTATTGTGGTAGTATCTGATATTGAAGCACAGCCTGTACTTGTTACGGTAACTGTGTAAGGGCCGGATGCATAAACAGTAAGAGAATCATTTGTTGATCCACCTGTCCATAAATTCCCGGTTGCACTGCTCGAAACCAATATGGCGCTATCACCCATACAAAAAACAGTGGTGTCATATACAGCAATGGTAGGAACAGCCGGATATGGATTTGCTGTGACAGTAGTAATTGTTGATGTTGCAGAACAACTTCCGTTTGATACTGTTACTGAATAAGGGCCGGATGTTAAAACATAAAGTGAATCGTCCGAGGATCCACCGGTCCAGGCATTTGCTGTTGCACTGCTGGAAACTAAAAGTACGCTATCTCCTTCACAAAAGGTTATTGACCCATAAGCAGTGATGGTTGGAGTAGCCGGAACTGCATTTACAACAATGTTTGCTAAAGCTAATGTATCGTTAAGGTCGCTTGCATCACTCGATAAAACAGAAGTGTATACTTTGAATATGTGGGTCCCCACAGTGCTTAAATCACACAAGGCTGTTACGGTAACATTTTGTACCGAATCGAAGGCAAGAGTTCCTGAATATACTGTATCAGTGAATGTTTGTGTACTTGCACCGGTAATTTCAACGGTTACAACAACTGTATCCACATTGTAATCTATTGTACCAGCGTCAAAGTTTTTTATTTTTACAACAACCAATTGATTGTTTGCAGCACACATTGGAGTGATTGGAGCAACTAAAGCAGTAACACCCATATCTTGCGCATACGCCTGCTGAAAGTTTGCAACGAAAAACACCATGAGTGGAAACACCCACTTAAACTTTGATACTTGAATTTTAGAAGTAATGTTTTTTAGCATGTTTGGAGATTTATATATGTAAATGTTTTAAAAGGAAGCTTGTTAAAAGGTTTTAATCCCGGCAATTATTTGGTGATTGTTTTATAAGACAAAGCCAAACTGCCGACAAATCTAAAAAAATAAATCTTAAGCACCAATGTTTTTGTTGAATGTTTTGACCATTATATGTTAAATTGGATTTCTTCAATAAATAAACTGTTGTTATGCGTTTATTGGCCACAGCGTGGCTAAATCTTTGCAGAAAATTGCCTCTCCACCATTTTTTCAGCTCCAGAGGAGCGTAATATTTCGCACTGCAGGTTCACCACTAATTTTTTTATTGCAAAAAATCTATACTAAAGTCATTTTCTGGTCAACTACGAAAAAATAAATGAAATTTAAGTTTTTTTGGTTTCAGGTCGATAAAAACAGGGGTGGGTTTGTAAATTTACATCTTTTTAATCTTTTTTTTAACTTTTTTATGGGGGTGTTAATAAAAAAATCAATATTTTTTGTAGTTTTTTGCCTTTTTTTATACTTTTGCCCCTGGAAAAATTAGGATTGAATAATTTCAGGGATTCATCTTTCTTTTTTGCGTTAGGGATTGCAGTGAAAATCCTTTTCTTTTTAGAAAAGATTGTAGCGTAAAGCCCGACCATTTTTTGGAAAAAATGGGAACGCCCCAATAAAATTTAATAATAGGAAATCAAACACATTTTATAAATCAAAACTCAATAAAAAAATGGCATTTCACAGATTTAAAGCATTAGAGACAGTTCTTTCGAGAACCCCCGTAGAAGTTACTTTGCCAAGCAACAAAGTATCTGAATTTTTTGGAGAGAACGTATTTGGCATTGATGCCATGCGTGAGTATTTATCGGAAGAAGCATTTAATAGTGTTATGTCTGCCATTGAGCAGGGTTCTCGTATCGACCGTAAAATGGCTGATCAGGTGGCTGCATCCATGAAAGCGTGGGCAAACTCAAAAGGAGCTACACATTATACACATTGGTTCCAGCCATTAACAGGTACCACCGCTGAAAAGCACGATGCTTTTTTTGAGCCAACAGAAGGAGGCCGTGCTATTGAACGTTTTGGAGGCAGCCAGTTGGTTCAGCAGGAATCGGATGCATCCAGCTTCCCGAATGGTGGTATCCGTAATACATTTGAAGCAAGAGGTTACACAGCATGGGATCCAACATCGCCTGCATTTGTGATAAGTAAAACACTATGTATCCCTACCATTTTTGTATCCTACACCGGTGAAGCACTCGATTTTAAAACTCCTTTATTAAAAACATTGCATTTGTTAGATAAAGCAGCTGTTGATGTGTGTCAGTATTTCGATAAAAATGTAACGAAGGTGAATGTTACCTTAGGTTGGGAACAGGAATATTTTTTGGTGGATGAAGCACTATACAATGCCCGCCCGGATTTGTCGATGACGGGCCGTACCCTTTTCGGACATGCTCCAGCAAAAGGTCAACAGCTTGAGGATCATTATTTTGGATCCATCCCTGAACGTGCAACAGCTTTCATGCGCGATTTTGAAATTGAATCATTAAAATTGGGTATTCCTATTAAAACCCGTCACAATGAGGTGGCTCCAAACCAATTTGAATGTGCCCCTGTTTTTGAAGAATGTAACTTAGCGGTAGATCACAACCAGTTATTGATGGATGTGATGGAGAAAATTGCAAGACGACATAATTTCTGTGTTCTGTTGCATGAAAAACCATACGCAGGCGTTAACGGCAGCGGTAAACACAACAACTGGAGCATGAGCACCAACACTGGCAAAAATTTATTGAGCCCCGGAAAAACGCCTAAAACCAATTTACAGTTTTTAACGTTCTTTATAAATACGGTTAAGGCTGTTCATGATAATGCTGATCTGATGCGTGCGGCTATCGCTTCTGCAAACAATGACCATCGTTTGGGTGCTAATGAAGCGCCTCCTGCAATCATGTCGGTTTTCCTTGGAACTCAGCTTTCAAATGTGCTGGATGAGTTGGAGACCAAAGTGAAATCAGGGAAAATGAGTCCTGACGAAAAAACAGCTCTGAAACTGGGTGTTGGGAAAATTCCAGATATCTTATTAGACAATACTGACCGTAACAGAACATCACCTTTTGCATTTACAGGGAATAAATTTGAGTTCCGTGCCGTTGGATCATCTGCAAATTGTGCAGGTCCAATGATAGTGTTGAATGCTATTGTAGGCGATCAGTTGATCCAGTTTAAAAATGATGTGGACGCATTGATTTCCAAAAATGTGGATAAGGACGAAGCGATATTTCAAATCCTTCGGAAGTATATTGTTGAGTCGAAAAAGATCCGTTTTGAAGGGAATGGTTATGGGGAAGAGTGGGTGAAAGAAGCTGCTAAAAGAGGCCTTTCAAACATTAAAACCACGCCACTAGCATTAGGTGCTTTTGTTTCAAAACAAACAATGGAGCTGTTTGAGCGTCATAGTATTTTAACGGACCGCGAGCAACATGCCCGTTACGATATTTATTTGGAGACGTACACTAAAAAGATCCAGATCGAATCACGTGTAATGGCTGATTTAGCCATGAGTCATATCATTCCTACTGCCATTAAATACCAAAGTTCATTGATTGAAAACGTAAAAGGACTTAAAGATATAATGAATGAGGCTGACTTTAAAAAAGCCGGACAAATTCAGTTGGGAATGATCCTGGAGATCTCAGAACATATCAATACTATTAAAACGAAGGTAGATCAGATGATAGAGGCACGAAAAGCAGCAAATGTAATTACGGATGCTAAAAAACAAGCTATCGATTATTGCGAAAAAGTGAAATGTTTTTTCGATGTAATCCGCTATCATGTCGATAAATTAGAATTACTTATTGATGATGAAAGCTGGCCTTTGCCAAAATACAGAGAATTGTTGTTTACAAAATAGTGAATTTTAAAGAGTTAAATGCCGTGATAAACAAATGTTTTGAAGCGGTATTTTACTTTTTTTTGGCTATAACTAAATAAATAATGAAACAAAATAGTTTTTTTGTTTCATTTATTTATTTAATTTAGCACTCTTAAAATAGATAAACCTAAAAATTGATATGAATAGAATTTCAAAATTATTTGTTGCATTCGTTGTGACTCTAGCGTTTTCGTCAAACGTAATGGCCCAGAAAAACTTTTCTATTGACGCTGATGCCGCATTCCAAAACAGGCAGTATTTTAATGCAATAGAGCTTTACAAAAAAGCCTATACAAAAGCTAAGAAAAAAGAAGACAAAGCTGTTATTATTTTCACAATAGCGGAATGTTATAGATTAACAGGTGATAACAAGCAGGCAGAAGCGTGGTACGTGAAAGCAATTAAAGCTAATTATACCAATCCTTTGGCAAAATTGTATTTAGCGGATGCTAAAAAAGCACAGGAAAAATATAACGAAGCATTAATTGAATATACAAATTACCAAACAGAAGCTCCTTCTGATCCAAGAGGTGAAAATGGTATCAAATCATGTGAATTGGCAACGAAATGGAAAGATCACCCTTCTCGTTACAAAGTGGAGAACATGACATTGATAAACAGTAAAGATCCCGATTTCTGTCCTACTTACGCTGATAAAAAATACAACAAATTGTTTTTCACTTCTATGCGGCCCGGTGTTACAGGTGGTGCATTTGATGGTTCTCTTGGCGAATTTTATAGCGATATTTTTGAAACACAAATGGATAAAAATGGAAGATGGAGTACTCCTGCTCCATTGCCAGGCCCGGTTAATACAAATGACAATGAAGGTTTAACTTCTATGACCAGAAAAGGAGATTTGTTAGTATTTACACGTTGTTTAGCTGAAAAAAATAAAAATTCATTAAATCAATTATGGTTTTCAATTAAAAAAGGGAATGTTTGGGGTGAGCCTGAAAAATTCTGGTTTTGTAACGATTCAAACAAATTCGCTTCACCTTCCATTTCTTTCGGAGGAGCAACCCTGCTTTTTTCATCTGACATGGCCGGTGGTCAAGGAGGAAATGACATTTGGGTATCTAATTATGATAAGAAAACCAAAAAATGGAGTCAGCCTGTAAATTTAGGAGCTGAGATCAATACAGCTGGTAATGATGTGTTTCCTTACCTTCATGATGATGGTACATTGTATTTCTCTTCAGATGGACATTTAGGAATGGGAAGTTTAGATATTTTCAGAGGAGAGAAAAAAGGAAAAGGCGAATGGGCCAATGTAACTAATTTGAAATACCCTATCAACTCAGCCGGTGATGATTTCGGAATTATTTTTGAAGGCGCTAAAGAAAGAGGTTATTTCTCCTCTAATCGTGAAGGTACAAAAGGGTCTGATGATATCTGGTCATTTGTGTTGCCACCATTATTGTTTTCAATTACAGGTACTGTAAACGATGCTAAATCTAAAGAACCTATTGCTGGGGTCGTTGTTAAGTTATTAGGATCAGATGGTTCTTCTGTTGAAACAAAAACAGATGCAGATGGAAAGTATATCTTTGCTGCAAACGGAAATGCACGTTTCGTAAACCCTAATACTTCCTATGTGATCACTACACAGGTTGGTAATGATATCGTATCTAAAAATGCACCGAACGGTTATGTGAACAGTTCAGCAAAAGCCAAAGTAACTACTGTTGGAGTTGAAGATGCAAAAATATTTAAAGGAGTAAGCTTTTCTTTAGTTCCTATCGAAAAAGAGATCCGTTTCCCGGATGTATTGTACGATCTAGGTCAGTCATCTTTGCGTCCTGAGTCTCAGGATTCATTAAACTTCTTGTACCAGACTTTAATTGACAACCCAACGTTTCTTATTGAGTTAAGTGCTCATACCGATTCACGCGGTGGTGATGCTGACAATCTTAAATTATCAGATGCACGTGCTAAATCTTGTTTTGATTATTTAGTTTCAAAAGGAATTCCTGCTGAACGAATGGTTCCAAAAGGATATGGTGAAAAACGTTTGTTGATCACTGATGCTCAAATTAATAAAATGGGTACTACTGAAGAAAAAGAAGCTGGTCATCAAAAAAACAGACGTACCGTATTCTCCGTATTACGTAAAGATTACGTGAATCCGAACGCTCCGAAAGAAGTTCCTAAAGCTCCGAAGAAAGTAACCGAAGAGGAAGAGGAAGAGGAAGAGTAAATCAATTTGAAAGCCTGTTCTTCGCATTAGAAATACTGATTTGAAGATAGGGAATGCAAATTTCAAATAAATTTCAAAAAAAATTTTAATTAAACACCCTTCCGTTTTTTTTACAGAAGGGTGTTTTATTTTTAAGATATGAATAGCCATGCGCCAAACCTCACAAACACTGATGAAGATGGCTTGGCGTATTCCATATGGCAATTAAAAAACAAATTATCTACATATGAATACGAATAGCCGATATAATTTACGTGGAGTTTCAGCATCAAAGGAAGATGTTCACAATGCAATTGCCAAAATTGATAAAGGATTATTTCCAAAAGCGTTTTGTAAGATAGTACCTGATTATTTAAGCGGGGACGAAAATTATTGCATTATAATGCATGCTGATGGTGCCGGCACTAAATCGTCCTTAGCATATCTTTATTGGAAAGAGACAGGTGATATTTCTGTTTGGGAAGGTATTGCCCAGGATGCTATTATAATGAATACAGACGACCTGCTTTGCGTTGGCGCAGTGGATACTATTTTACTTTCCTCCACAATAGGGCGGAATAAAAATCTGATTCCCGCTGAAGTTATTTCAGCGATCATTAACGGGACTGAAAAAGTGTTGGAACAATTACGCAGCTATGGGATTGGTATACATTCCACAGGTGGCGAAACAGCTGATGTTGGCGATATTGTGCGCACAATTATAGTAGATTCAACTGTTGTTTGCCGGATGAAACGTGCGGATGTTATTGATAACAAAAATATACAAGCCGGTGATGTGATTGTAGGCTTGTCCTCATCCGGACAAGCAACTTATGAAACCGAATACAATGGTGGAATGGGAAGTAATGGCTTAACATCAGCCCGACACGATGTATTTGAAAAAAGCCTTGCAAATAAATATCCCGAAAGTTTTGATCCCGCTGTTCCTGAATCATTGATCTACAGCGGAAAGGTTGGCTTGACAGAAAAAATAAATGTAGAATTCGACTCTCAACTCTCAACTCTTAACTCTAAACTCTCGATAGATGCCGGCAAACTTGTTCTTTCACCAACCCGAACCTATGCGCCAATCATCAAAAAAATAATAGATAAATACCGCTCACAAATTCACGGAATGGTGCATTGTAGTGGTGGTGCACAAACCAAGGTGCTGCACTTTGTAGATAATGTTCACGTGATAAAAGATAATTTGTTCCCGATCCCGCCATTGTTTAAGATGATACAGGAACAAAGCGGCACAGATTGGAAGGAAATGTACACCGTATTTAATATGGGACACCGTATGGAATTATACCTTCCCGAAGCCATTGCAGCCGATATAATAGCGATCTCCGGATCATTTAATGTGGATGCTCAGATCGTAGGAAGAGTGGAGGCAAGCGATAAAAAACGATTGACCATAAAATCCGAATATGGTTTGTTTGAATATTAAGGATTCATTGTAGCGTTGAAGTCTTGAATGCCCTTTTCAGTGGTAACAATTTTTATTTATTTAGACCTGTCAGGTTTTCAAAACCTGACAGGTCTTTAGTATAAAGGCTTATGAGCTTGAAGTAGACCGCTTTCTTCAGTAAAGGAAATAAGAAATGTTAAGCCTCCTTACCAAAAGATAAAAAGCCTCAGTATTTTTTGTAATTAAAATCACTGCCATCCTTGAGCAACACCATTGTTCCCTCTTTTACAGTACCGTACTTTTGATTGAGCTTATTATCAATATTCTCCGTCATAATGTTATCGCTCTGACGAAATTCCCAAAATATATAATCGAATGAACCCAAAAACATCGGAAAACGGAAGAGAAGAAAATGATCTAAAGAGAAAGGAGCCCAGGTCCCGTCCATTTTCTATTTATTGGATATACCTTATTATACTCATTGCAATTATTCTGTTCAATTATTTGCCCGGAAGATCTTCTGCTGCGAAATCCATCACCTGGCAAGAGTTTAAACAGGAAATACTTCCTTCCCATGATGTGGCAAAAATAGATGTTGTTAATAAAGAAATTGCACAGGTTTATATAAAACCGGAAAGTCTGAAAAAGGAAAAATACAAAGATGTTGCAAAAGGGCTTCTGGGAAGTGTTAACAAGGGGCCACATTATTATTTTTCCGTAGGATCAGTAGAAGTGTTTGACCGTCAGCTTGAAGAAGCGGAAGCCGGATTCTCTGAGAAAGAAAGGATCCCTGTTACTTATACAACCGCCAATAGTTGGTGGCCGAATATCATATCCTGGCTTTTTCCACTCCTTTTATTAGGTTTTTTATGGTTTTATATTTTTAGAAGGCTTGGTTCTGCTTCAGGAGGGGGAGGTTCCATTTTTGATTTTGGAAAGTCAAAACCCCGGCTTTATGAAAAAGGAAAATACAGTCCAATAACCTTTAAAGATGTGGCAGGATATGAAGAGGCTAAGACAGAGATTATTGAAATCGTGGAGTTTCTGAAGCACCCTGAACATTTTACAAAATTAGGTGCTAAAATACCCAAAGGTGTATTATTAATTGGTGCGCCCGGAACCGGTAAAACACTTATGGCAAAAGCTGTTGCAGGGGAAGCTGGAGTTCCTTTCTTTTCCTTGTCCGGATCCGAATTTATTGAGATGTTTGTGGGAGTTGGTGCTTCACGCGTTCGAGACTTATTCGACAGAGCAAAGGAAAAAGCACCGAGTATTATTTTTATTGACGAAATTGATACAATTGGAAGGGTTCGTGGCCGCGCACTTTCTATACAAGCGAATGATGAACGGGATAGTACACTTAATCAACTGTTGGCAGAGCTGGATGGTTTTAACCCTAATATAGGAGTGATTGTACTGGCAGCTACCAACAGGGCCGATATATTGGATCCTGCCTTATTACGTCCCGGCCGTTTCGACAGGCATATTCATCTCGATCTCCCTAACAAGCAGGAACGGCTGGCCATTTTTAAAGTACACCTGAAACCACTTTTACTGGATACAAAAGTGGATGTGGAATACCTTGCGTCACAAACACCGGGCTTTTCAGGAGCCGATATAGCCAATGTATGCAATGAAGCAGCTCTTATAGCAGCTCGGAAAAAGAAAAAAGCGGTTGAAACACAAGACTTTTTTGATGCCATTGATCGCATCATGTCGGGGCTTGAAAAGAAAAGTAAAATAATTTCTCCTTCCGAGAAAAAAATAATCGCTTATCACGAGGCCGGTCATGCAATTGTGAGCTGGATGCTTAAAAATGTGGACCCTTTACAAAAGGTTTCTATCATCCCCAGGGGCAAATCTCTTGGTGGAGCATGGTATCTGCCCGAAGAGCGGCAAATTATCACTGAGGCTCAGTTTTTTGACCAACTATGCGCTGCTTTGGGTGGAAGAACGGCAGAGGAGATCGTTTTCAAGGAAGCATCGTCCGGAGCCCTTGATGATCTCGAAAAGGTTACCAAGCAGGCCTATATGATGGTAGTTAATCTTGGTTTGAGCGAAAAAATAGGGAACATCAGCTTTTATGACTCTACGGGAGTGTATGAAAATTCGTTTCTGAAGCCATACAGCGAAGCAACGGCTCAACTTATTGATGAAGAAGTTAGGAAACTGGTGGAACAAGCTCATGAGAGTGCCAGGAGCATATTGGAAAAAAACCGTGATAAGTTGGATGCACTAGCAAAACTTTTACTGGAAAAAGAAGTGGTTTACAAAAAAGAAATTGAAGCCGTGTTGGGTGAACGATTAGTTGTTAAGGAAGAATCGGTTCTTGTTTCGTAAAATTCAGATTTTTTTTTATTTAAATTGCATAATTATCGTTTTTTGAATTAGGGCATTCCATTTCTGAAAAGAATTGGGGGGCTTGGAGTTTTATCCAGAGCCCTTCGGCTGCCCTCGGGACAGGCTCCACCGAAGGGCGACAATCTTTTCTAAACAGAAAAGGATTTACGTGGAATTTATCCAGAATCTGTCGAAGGAATCCCTAGCGCAACATTACCCCAAATCTTAACTATGTTAGATTGGTTGTGCGCAAAAATGGATAAGCGAATGACCGGGTTCATTGTTTTGGAGGTAAACGGAATGTAACATTGTAATAGGGAACTTAAAATATACGTAAGATGAGCAACGAAGGATCAGATAAAAAATCAGAAAAGGAATCATTGGAACAAATTCCATACGAAATAAACGAGTATATCAGAAACAAACATTTCGATGAAGAGTTTCTTGCTGATATAAGAAAAAGCATTGATAGTAAGGGGCAGACCATTTATAATGTTGAAATTAGTCATGATGAAACATTACATAAATTACAGTTTAATGCAGAAGGGGTATTAATTAAAAAAGAAACTGAACCCCTTTTCAAATATGAAGATGATGAATATGGTGTTGTCGATTAAGAGTGTGGGTGGTACTAAAAAATGATATTTTGTTATTTTAAAGAGCTCCTGGAGGGCTTTTTTATTTAGTGTTTGTGAAACACCCCGGTTCAATGCATCTTTTTTTATACCTTCGTAGCGAAAAATCAGAAAAAACAGA
>JAZKBX010000339.1:0-1849 GCA_040388455.1 Bacteroidota bacterium | reverse complement strand
GACAAGATGCGTTTGGGGTTAATGAGGTTTCTTTTTTACAACCAAAGAACATTGATACTGAAACAAAGAGTGCAGTAACAATACTTAGTTTGATTTTTGAATCCATTTTTATTTTTTTAATTTTTATTGCCTACTCCTTTTGCAGCTTTTCGGCTTCCGCTGTGATCTATTAAAATTTTATTGCTGAGTTTGATTATAAGAAACGGAATAGTGTAAACGTGAATTCACATTTGAATTTAGTGTATTGTCCGATGATTGTTGAAGAATTTTGTAGCTGTAAGTGCTACCTTGAAGGAGTACAAGTACTTTAATCATTCTTAGCGGTTTTAGGAATAAATGATCAGATCATTCATTCTTTTAGGGTGTTCACTAAATTTATTTGCATGGCAAAAGTAATACGGTTGTTGGCGAAATCCAAAACATTTTCATGGAATCCATTGAATGGCAAAAGGATAACTGTATTTACTCAAAAAGGCAGATTTTTAGTCTTTCCATACGGTATAATTCAGATAAAAATTTCAGTTGGTAAATTTCCAACAAGACTTTTACAGCTAAATGATTGAATAACAACACAATACCGTGCTACTTTACAATAAAATAAAACAAAAAGCTACCTGAAAAATCATTAAATCGGGGTGATTTAAGTGATTTTTGCTTCTTTATTGAAAACTCGGCTTTTTCATTCATACCATAGAAAAATCTCTCCTCCAATGGCATCAACAAGGCCCTGATCAGCGGACTTTTCGAGTTTCCATCCATCAGCGGTTGAATGAATAAACCCAAAAGACTCTCCATTGAGGATAATTTCGAGATCATAGCACACTTCTTCCCTGCAACTTGAGGGAATAGGGATAGCTTCGCCTTTATACCTTATTCCCAGATAAATTATATCGATGGGAACGTGCTCTGTTTTGTATGAAACCTTTTCTTGAAAACTCATGATGAAAATTTGTTTTTTATTAATACTACAACATTTGAATTTCGTTTTTTCGGTTTTCGTTAAAGAAAAAAATCCTTCATTTATAATTTTGCATTATTTCATAAATATCAGGAAAGGACCGATAGGCACGAATGCACACTATAATTAACATTATACTTATTGCAATTGTTCCAAAAGATTTCAGAAAAGGATAGATCATTGCACAAAATACTAACATTGAAACAGCAACAATAATAGAGATGATAGCACCACACTGTATTTTATTCAAAACCATCAGATAACAAACGAATAGGATCAGTCCTGAAAAAATCAGTAAGTGCCCTACCATTAAAAGGCGCAGTAATTCACGATCATAATCTCCTTTGTGATTTCTTATAACGGCAATGCTATGAAGTACTCCATTTATGAAATACCAAATGGAAGTTATTAAAACCCAATGTATGGAAAGTAATATATTCATAGGATCAGCTGTATGATGCAAAACTATTTACAGAATTGATTAAAAAGGATGTGCGCAATCAAGTAACATTGTGATTTATGGCATTATTGGCTGGGCGACAAATTCGCTAACAGAACAAAACCAAAGAAATGTGATTCATCAAGAGGCTTGTTAATTTTCCAACGTGAACATTTGAAGAATAAAAGATATATTTTGTTTGAAAAGAACAACAAATAATCTGACTAGCACCGCGAAGAATCTATTATAGGAGGGGGGCGGCAAGTCTATGACAAACATCACAAACAAGCCAGCTATTATTTATTACTTTTGATAACAATAACTAAACCACTCTGCACTGAAAGTGCAGAGGTTCAAAAAATAAAATAATGAAATTATTTTTAGCAAATATTAAATCGAGAACGTCATTGCGAGGAACGAAGCAATCTCAAACAAAGTATGATGTGAGATTG
>JAZKBX010000338.1:0-8003 GCA_040388455.1 Bacteroidota bacterium | reverse complement strand
TCAGGATTTAATTCATTATTAGTTCCCGGTACACGAACATCCTTCCAAAATTCTTCACGCAATTGACGTATCTCTAAAATCGCTTCGTTCAAGCCTTTTTCGTTACGAGCCATACCACATTTATCCCACATTATTTTTCCTAATTTTTTGTGGAAATGGTCAACTGATTTTGTTCCTTTAATTGCAAAGAATTTATCAATTTGTCCTTGAACAGCTTTTTCAGCATTACCAAATGCTTCATGATCAGTTGAGATCGCTTTTACACTTATTTCTTTCGATAAATATGCACCAATAGTATATGGTAAAACAAAATAACCATCTGCCAAACCTTGCATCAATGCCGATGCTCCAAGGCGGTTAGCGCCATGGTCGGAGAAGTTGGCTTCACCTAAACAATATAAACCGGGAACGGTGGTCATCAAATTATAATCAACCCATAAACCGCCCATTGTATAATGCACCGCAGGATAGATACGCATGGCCACTTCATACGGATTTTCACCGGTGATCTGCTCATACATTTCAAATAAGTTACCGTATTTTTCTTCCACCACTTGTTTACCGAAATCTTTTAGCTGAGCAGCAGTTGGGTTTTGAACTCCCAATTTAACGGCCTGGTTATGTCCATAACGCTCGATAGCAGATTTAAAATCAAGGAATACTGCCATTTTAGAATTACCTACTCCAAAACCTGCATCACAACGCTCTTTTGCAGCACGTGAAGCAACATCCCTTGGAACAAGGTTACCAAATGCAGGATATCTGCGCTCTAAATAATAATCACGTTCTTCTTCCGGAATTTCATTTGCTTTACGAACATCACCCGCTTTCTTTGGAACCCAGATACGCCCATCATTACGCAATGATTCACTCATCAATGTTAATTTCGATTGATGATCTCCCGAAACAGGAATGCATGTTGGATGAATTTGTGTGAAACAAGGGTTGCCGAAGAATGCGCCTTTTTTGTGTGCTTTCCAGGCTGCTGTTACATTACAGCCCATTGCATTTGTGGAAAGATAAAATACGTTTCCATAACCTCCAGTACATAACAGTACTGCATGTCCGAAGTGACGCTCCAACTTTCCGGTAACCAGATCACGAGCAATGATACCACGAGCTTTTCCTTCAATGGTAACCACTTCAAGCATTTCGTGACGGGCAAGCATTTCTACTGTACCCAACCCTACCTGACGCTGTAAACCACTATATGCGCCTAATAATAATTGTTGTCCTGTTTGACCTGCAGCATAAAATGTACGCTGCACCTGCGTTCCACCGAATGAACGGTTACTCAGCATCCCGCCATATTCACGTGCCAAAGGCACACCTTGTGCTACGCACTGATCAATAATATTTGCACTTACTTCCGCTAAACGATACACATTTCCTTCACGGGCACGGTAATCTCCTCCTTTAATGGTATCATAAAATAAACGGTAGGTGCTGTCACCATCATTCTGGTAATTTTTTGCAGCATTAATACCACCCTGAGCAGCAATAGAATGGGCTCTACGAGCCGAATCCTGAAAACAAAACACTTTTACCTTGTAACCAAGTTCCGCTAATGAAGCAGCTGCAGAAGCTCCGGCAAGACCAGAACCAACAACAATAATTTCCAAACTTCTTTTATTTGCAGGATTTACAAGTGCGCAAGAGGCTTTGTATTTACTCCATTTTTCTTCGAGGTTCCCTTCCGGTATTTTTGAATCTAATTTTGACATATCGTTTTAAATATTGAATGATTGAATGATGAAATTTGATTTAAAAAATATATAAATCAAAAATTCAAAAAACTATTTTACCCAGCCCATATACAATGCGATTGGCATTGCAGCAAAAACCAAAGAGATTATTATTGAAAACCAAAATCCAATTGCTTTTATAACTGGTGTGTATTTTGGATGATTTAACCCCAGCGTTTGAAATGCTGATTGAAAACCATGCAGCAAATGGTAACCTAAAGAAATAACACCTAACACGTATGTTACTACTATTAAAGGGTTTTCAAAAACTTCTTTCATTTCACCGTACATGGTCTCTTCTCCACTTGTAATTTCATCGGTAAACCTACTTACCACCCAAAAATGTTTTAAATGGATAATTAAAAAGATCAACAACAGGGTCCCCAAAAGACCCATAGAGCGGGAGTACCACTTACTATTTGCTTTTCCATTATTTACAGCATATTTTACAGGACGAGCTTTGTTGTTTTGCAATGTTAAAATTAATGCTTGCACAATGTGAAGAATAATTCCGATGAACAGTACAATTTCTATAACGCGAATCACGGGATTGTGCGCCATAAATTCGGAGCCTTCATTAAACAGTACGCCACCGTCATTACAAAATATTAACGAATTGATAAAAGCATGCACTACTAAAAAGGAAATTAGGAACAAGCCGGTAAGGCCCATTATTAATTTTTTTCCGAGTGATGATTGTAGAAAATTTGCCTGATTTGTACTCATAATTAAAATCTATTATAATAATTTTTTTTCGTTTTGCGCAACAAATGTAATATCCTAAATCATTTCTATCAAGTAAATAAGGATTTCATTTACAAGCCAACAAATCACATTGCCTGAAGCCCCCTTTTTATAAGAGTTTCATTGTTATTTAAAACAAATTCAAATAAGCGATCTTTATTATTCAATCCTTTTTTTTTAACTGAATGTCTCAAATAGTCAAAAAGGAATTGGGACTCTTCCCATATACGGGATTAAAAATTTCTTTATATCGATTTTATTTCCAAACTTTGAAGACCAAATTTAATACCTACTATGAAATATACCCCTATCAATTCGCAGTTATTTATTGAAAACCGTAAACGTTTTGCAAAAAAATTAAAGCCCAATTCTATTGCGGTTTTTAATTCTAATGATATAATGCCTACCAGTGCGGATGGCTCCATGATGTTTGTCCAAAACACTGATATATTTTACCTTTCAGGAATTGATCAGGAAGAAAGTATTTTAGTGATTTTTCCGGAGGCCAAAGAGGAGGCCAATCGTGAAATTTTGTTTCTTAAAGAAACCAATGAACATATTGCTATTTGGGAAGGACATAAATATACAAAGGAAGAGGCTACCTCAACCTCAGGCATAAGAAGGATTTTTTGGATGAAAGACTTTTTTGTGACCTTCAATGCGTTGATGTCTGAAGCAGAAAATGTATACCTGAATACAAATGAACATACACGCGCTATTGTAGAAGTTCAAACACGTGATTCTCGTTTTATTAAGTTTTGCCAGGAACGTTACCCCCTGCATAATTACAACCGTTCTGCACCCATCATGCATGAACTGCGTGCTATCAAATCTAAATATGAAGTTGATTTGATGCAAAATGCCTGCAACATTACCGAAAAAGGCTTTCGCAGGTTATTAGGTTTTGTAAAACCCGGTGTAAAGGAATATGAGATTGAAGCTGAATTAATTCATGAATTTGTTCGCAATCGCTCACGAGGATTTGCTTACGGACCTATTATTGCATCCGGCTCAAGCGCATGTATATTACATTATACCGATAACAATAAGGAATGCAAATCAGGTGAAGTGATTTTGCTTGATGTAGCCGCTGAATATGGAAATTACGCCAGCGATTTAACACGCTGTTTGCCTATAAACGGAAAATTCTCTCCTCGTCAGAAAGAAGTGTACAATGCTGTATTGCGCGTAATGCGTGCAGCAATAAAAATGCTGGTTATTGGCAATAACATTACCGACTATCACAAAGAGGTCGGTAAATTAATGGAGAAAGAATTGATCGCTTTAGGTTTGTTGAATATAAGTGAAGTAGAAAAACAAAAGCCTGGAGCGCCTTTATATAAAAAGTATTTTATGCATGGCACTTCTCATTTTTTAGGATTGGATGTGCATGATGTAGGCAGCAAATATCGCTTGTTTGAAGCAGGCATGGTATTTACATGCGAACCGGGAATTTATATTCCTGAAGAAGGCTTAGGCATACGCTTAGAAGATGATATTTTAATTACTGAAAATGGTCCGGTTAATTTAATGGCTAATATTCCTATTGAGGCGGATGACATAGAAAAATTAATGGCTAATTAAGAACAATTATCCCTGACAGGGTTTCAAACCCTGTTAGGGTTATTAAAACTGCATACCAGGTAACGTGTTAGGTTGTTTTAAAATAAGCCTAATGTATACTAACCCTTATCGGAGGGGTATATTTTATCCCAGACAGGGTTTGAAACCCTGTCAGGGGAATCATTCAACAACCCTAACGTTGCTAAAAAAATCAAATTGAATTCCTTTAAACGCTTCATTGATTTTATTTTATTCGGCAATATTTATGTTGCCTTAGGAGCGGTTTGTTTAGTACAAAGCTCAATTATTCAACTCCAATTTACAGATCATTTATTATCATATTCTTTACTTGTTTTCTTTGCTTCCCTTTTTGTTTATAATTTTCAACGGATCTTTTACAAATCACCATCCGAAAATAATCCTGGCTCTATCCGGAGAAACTGGATCTTTAACAATAAAACTTCGATCAAACTATTATCATTAATAGGTTTTATAGGTGTTTCAATCACTTTTTTTTTCAACGATCCCAAAATTTTACTTTACCTTTCCCCACTGTTGATTTTATCCCTGATTTACTTCCTCCCTTTCATAAAACTGCGTAAAAATCCATGGTTAAAATTATTAACACTTGTATTGGTGTGGACAATGGTAACTGCTGTAGTACCAATATTATTAAGGGGTACTGAACATTTTTCAAAAAACGATCTTTTGCACATTCTTGTTCGTTTTTGTTTTATGATGGCAATTTGTATACCATTCGATATACGCGATCTGGAGATCGATAAAGCCGATTCTGTTTCTACCCTGCCCTTACTGTTAAGCGAAAACACAGCAAGGTGGCTTGCCTTCGGATTTATGTTACTTTATATCTTTTTGATCGTCCCTGAATATTTTTTTGGAATGATCAACCTGAAAGTGTTTTTCGCTCTGCTGCTTTCTGCTATAATAAACGGGGTGTTGGTTTTAATGAGTAATTCTAAACGCAGTGAATACTTTTATGTGGCTGGCATTGACGGCACAATGATCCTGCAGGGAGTATTCGTGATGGGAGTTTACTATTTATAATTAGAGATTTTTGTCATTTGTAGTAGCCAATTCTACATTGACATAAAATAAATTGCCCAAGATAACAAGTGTATCTTGGGCAATTTGTATAGTAAAAAAATTTATGCACTCTAAAAAACGCTTTGGTCAAAGGTTAGTTTTTTTTACATCTCCTTCATTAAAGGATTTATCAATAGACCTAAACGATGTTCAAACATTTAGCCAGAGCATCTTTGTAAGAACCTCCAATAGGAATAAGTTTTTTGTCATCTTCCAAAAGTAAATTTGGTTGTTCAATAGCAACAATTTTGTCAATACGCACAATGAATGAACGATGTACACGTACAAAATCAGTTGAAGATAATTTTTTCTCAATATCTTTCATTGTGGCATGAATAGTATAACGAGTGGTAGCAGTATTGATCACCACATAATCTTTCAATGCTTCTACAAAATAAATATCGCTGGATTTTACTTTTACCAAACGGGAATTTGATTTTACAAAAAGAATATCTTTTGAATCTTTATTTTCTGCAAGCGAATATAAAAAATCACGTTCTTTTTTTACATCTGTTTCTTTTTCATGTTTATATAAAGACATTTCTATTGAGGTACGCAAATCGATCTCTTTAAATGGCTTTATTATATAACCGTAAGGTTCAGATATTTTTGCTTTGTTTAATGTACTTTCATCAGCATAAGCAGTCAGGTATATCACTGGGATATCATACTTTTCACGAATCTGCAAAGCAGCTTCAATTCCACTCAACTCACCCTTAAGCATAATATCCATTAATACCAGATCGGGCTTAAACTCTTCTGTAGCTCTAATCGCATCTTCTCCTGTAGAGCACATATCCACAACAGTATATCCGAGTTTTTTTAGGCTATGTTGAATGTCCTTAGCAATAATGCTCTCGTCTTCAACTATTAGAATGTTTACTTTTGACATTGGCTTATCTCTTGTTTTATAAATATTAAAATGACCCCTCAAAGGTACGATTTATTAAGAGAAGAACAGTTCGCTTAATAAAGTTTATTTGAAGTATGAACCACTAAGGTACGAATTAAAATTAAAATTTACAAATAAATTTACAACTTTCCAGAGTTGAGTATAAAAAATCTTGCGATGAAACAATAAAATACGAAGATAAAACTCTGACGGAAATTTATATTACAAAACATTGTACCCTCCATACAATAATTTTTACTGATGCAAGTGAAAGTCATTTCAAATTAATAATTTATAAAAAACAATTAACATAACGGTAATGAGGAAAATATTATTGAAACTTCTTGTTACATAATACGTAGGAGTACTAATATTGTTGAAAACGTTTGTTCAAAAGTTTTCAATCATACTGCGCAAAACTTGTCTTTATAAAACTATTTTTATAAAAAAATAAACTTTGAAAACAATAAACAATCCATATAGATTTTTCCTTCAAGCATCACTATTGTTAGTGCAGGGGTTTTACTTTTCCGTATCAGCACAGCCGGATTTTAATAAAATTTCTGTTGTTGAAAAGTACATTGTAGGTTACAATGATGTAACTAAAATGAAATTCATTAATGATCCGATATTGTATTCCGAAGGCTGGCACACGCTTCCACAACCTAAATTCTGGCAACAGATAATGCGACTTACTCCTGATTCAGCTATTGTAAGTTTAGCTACCAATCGCCAGATGCTCGACCGAATTTCTATAAAAGAATGGAATAAATTATCTGAAGTTCAGCATGCTTTATATAAAGATAGTATTCGTAAAATCAAAAACATTCCGGATAGTTTGACCATTTATATTACTGCCGGAAAAAAAGATTTTTATGAATTTAAAAAAGTGATGCCGACTATCAACAGGTCCATAAATGTATTCAAACAAAACGGTGTTGACCCTTGGTATGCGCAAGCGATATTACTGATTGAAAGTCCGGGAAAAATGAATACTAAATCTACAGTAGGCGCTAATGGGCCATTTCAACTGATGAAACCTGTTGCACGCAATATGGGTTTAATAGTAAATGGCAAAGTGGATGAACGTATAGATATCGAAAAATCTGCCTTAGGAGCTTCCCGTTTATTGAGTCGTATTTGTATACCATACGTAAGAAAAATGCTTGACACCGCTCATTTACCTTACAATGAAACTGATCTATGGTTCCGGTTATTAGTTCTTCATGCGTATCATGCAGGTGCAGGTAATGTAGCTGGTGTGATACGGAAAATAAACCCTTGCGAAGGGGGAGTTCAACTGATACAAACGGTTTGGCAAACTTCTTATGGTGGTTTTAAAAACGCATCACAAAATTATTCTCAATTAGCATTGGCAGCATTTTGTAATTTCGATGAAATGGTAATGCAGCAAAACGATTCGGTTTACCTAATTGAAGGAGATCGTATGTTGAAGGCTTACGCAACTTGTAATTATGCACCTTATGACAGATGCAGCTATTTAGGAAATTGTATTTCCGGTTACGAAGCAGACTTGGTTGATGGAATTATTCCTTTTGATTATTTTATTACCAAAACCAATATTATTCAACGCGAACTATCGGGATTGTCTCCTTATCAAACTCCTTACGGTGATGAGTATTATAATACCTTCGGGTATAAATTACTGAAAGCAAAAAAAACGGAAGATGCTCAGAAAATTTTTAAATTAAATGAAACCAATTACCCTGATTCATGGAGTGTTTATCATGGTTTGGGAGAAACGTATCGTTTAATGGGACAAAAAGAACTGGCTTTGGTTAATTATAAAAAGTCATTGAAGCTCAATCCTAAAAATGAAGATAGTATGAAAGCCATTACCAGGCTTAGTCAAAAATAAATACTATTCAATATCTCTTTACTCTTTGCAATTTTTATCTGTAGCGCCCGCCTACCTCATCCTATTTATAGCGGAG
>JAZKBX010000337.1:0-4553 GCA_040388455.1 Bacteroidota bacterium | reverse complement strand
AGAAAAATAAATATGACTATTCTTTTTGCCATGAGGCTTTATAAAACAAATCCCGTACCCTTTTTTTGAATTAGAGAGTTGTTGAATTGGAGATTTGTTGAATTAATAATTTAAAAACCCGTAATTCCTTAATTTTAAATTTCTCTATTTCTCCAATTCCTTAATTCTCTATTTCTCCAAATCTCCATTTCTCTATTTCTCCAAATCTCTAATTCTCTAATTCATTTTAAATCAACCTATTCGCTTTCCACTTTGATCTGCTTTCAATGGATTCCTTGTTTTCAACTTTTGAGGAAACTTGCTTTTCAGTCATCAATTTAGCGCCAAACAATGCTGCAACTATTGCTTCGTCTTCATTTTCTGTACTTAGCATTTCCGGTGAAAAATGATCTTTAATAAAATGTGTATCAAAATAACCCGAAGTAAATGCCTTGTGCTTCAATACAAATTTGCAGAAACTTAAAGTTGTTTCCACTCCGGTGATCTTATAATCATCAATTGCACGAATCATACGGCTGATCGCCTCTTCCCTGTCTTTGCCAAATGTTATCAGTTTCGAGATCATTGGGTCATAATAGATCGGTATATCCATCCCTTCTTCAAAACCATCATCCACACGCACTCCCAGCCCTTGCGGACGTCTATATGTAACTAATTTGCCAATATCGGGTAAAAAATTATTACATGGATCTTCGGCATACACACGTACTTCAAGGCTATGTCCATGAATTTTCAAATCAGCCTGAGTAAATGACAATCTTTCGCCTCTTGCTACTTTTATTTGTTCTTTCACCAGGTCAATACCTGTGATCATCTCCGTTACCGGATGCTCTACCTGCAAACGGGTGTTCATCTCCAGAAAATAGAAATTTTTATTTTCATCCAGCAAAAATTCAACTGTTCCTGCTCCCTCGTAATTACATGCTTTACCAACATTAACAGCGCATTCCCCCATTGCCTTACGGATTTCAGGCGTTAGCACCGATGATGGCGCTTCCTCTATCACTTTTTGATGACGTCTTTGAATAGAGCATTCGCGTTCAAATAAATAAACGATATTTCCATGGGAATCACCTAAAATTTGTATCTCAATATGTCGCGGACCGGCAACATAACGTTCAATAAATACAGCTCCATTACCAAATGCAGATGTTGCTTCATTAACAGCCAGTTTCATCTGTTCTTCAAATTCTTCGATACGTTCTACAATACGCATACCTTTCCCACCACCACCGGCACTTGCTTTTATTAATAAAGGAAATCCTGTAAGGGAAGCTATTTTTTTACCTTCTACCACACTTGTAATTGCTCCATCAGAACCTGGAACCATTGGGATCTTATACTTTTTAGCTGCCGCCTTAGCTGACAGCTTATCACCCATTATGTTCATTGCTTCAGGCGATGGCCCGATAAATACTAATCCGGCCTTTTTAACTGCTGCTGCAAAAGATGCATTTTCTGATAAAAATCCGTATCCGGGATGAATACCATCTACACCTAATTGTTTAGATATTTCAATAATTTTATCACCCAACAAATACGACTGGTTAGAAGGCGGAGGCCCTATGCAAACTGCCTCATCAGCATATTTTACAAAAGGAGCATTTCTATCCGCTTCGGAATACACAGCAACTGTTTTTATTCCCATCTCCCGGCAGGAACGCATGATGCGTAAAGCAATCTCACCACGGTTGGCAACTAATATTTTGTTCATAAAATGTAATTAATAAATTCTTATTCCAATTACCAAAAAAATACATTTGTTTAACGTAAAATCAAGGTATATATTTGAGTTGATACAAACCTAATAAAAAATACCTAATAGCTGGTAATTTTCGCTGGATACAAGCCCTTTATTTTAGTATAAAGTATAAACAATAATTATGGAGCCTATCAATCATGAAAATAAAGTTTTCGAAAAAGTATCTTACTCTCAAAAAGAGTTAAAAAAAAGACAATTTGAAAAATGTACGTTCAATAGCTGCGACTTTTCAAACAGTAATTTATCTGCCAATGCATTTAATGAATGTATTTTTAATAACTGTAATATGGCAATGGCAAAGCTCAACAAAACCAAACTTACTGATGTATTTTTTAAAGATTGTAAATTAATTGGTATTAACTTTTTTGAATGTAATGACTTTATGTTCAGTGTAAATTTTGAAAACTGCCTATTGGACTATGCTTCCTTTGCATCAAAAAAAATGGCGAAAACAAAATTCATTAGCTCTTCTTTAAAAGAAACCAATTTTTCAAATGCAGATGTTTCAGGTGTTTCCTTTCAAAACTGCAATTTAGAAGGAACAATATTTAATAAAACACAATTAAAAAACACTGATTTTACAACTGCTTATAACTATACAATCGACCCAAATGAGAATTTTATCAAAAAGGCCAGGTTCTCAAAAGACAGATTAGAAGGCCTTTTGGCCAAATATGATATTACAATTGAATAAACGTTGGGAGGTTAAATACAAAAACAAAATAGTATGGCATGTGTTTTGGTTATGAAGAAATAATTACATTTGTAAACAATTAAAAATTAAACCCATCTAAAAACCTGAACAATGAAAAAAATTATTGCACTATTTACGGTGTTCGCATTTATGCTAACCATCGCTGTGGCTCAAGAAGGCACTAAAAACAAGGTAAAAGAAGAACCTAAAAAAGAAGTAAAAGCAAAGAAAGAAGAAAAACCGGAAGCTAAAAAAGAAGCGAAAGAAGCAAAAGTAGAACATCCTAAAAAGGCTGAGAAAGCAGAAGTTTCAGAACCTGCTAAACCTGATATGCAAGAAAGCAAAACAGGCACTCCAACTAAAAAAGATGGTACTCCTGATAAACGTTTCAAAGAAAATAAACCTGAAGCTAAAACAGCTGGCCCGGTTAAAAAAGACGGAACACCTGATATGCGTCACAAAGAAAACAAAGAAGCTGCTGCAGAAAAAAAGAAATAATTTCTGTTGAACAATAAAATATTAAAAAAAAATCTGCTCTTGAAGCAGATTTTTTTTTAATATAAAAAGCCAAACAACCACAACGGAATTTTATTATTTATCCCTGCTTCTATATCATCTATAGCTAAATAGGAATTTTTAATATTTTTGATCTGGTTAAACTTCTTGCTCTTCCCTCCTACTTCAAATGTAAATTTGCCATCAATTAAAAAGTCTCCTTTTTCGCTGGATTCAACGGAGTGAGATTGTTTTAACTGGTTATAGAAAAATGTTTCACGCAAATTACCTTTGTCGGTATTTTCGGCAGCCAGTGCAAACGAAAGGTTAGGATTATTCAAATAGATCTTATTGGGTTTTGCCAACATGCTATAGGACTTCCCTTTGTCTTTCAACAAATAGATCAATTCCGCATTTTGCAGATAATCCAAATACGCCAACACCGATTGCCTGGATATTTCAAGACTGCCTGCCAAATTCGAAATATTAGGCTGAAACGGAACGCTGGTAGCAAGGATGTATAATAGCTGCTTTAGCTTATACACATATTTCAGATCCACATTCATTAAGTAAGGCAAATCAATTTCCAGGATCAAATTGATAGTGTTCGCCAGCTTATTGTGATATGTTTTTTTGCTTTGCAAATAATAAGGATAATAACCATACCGCAAATAATCATCAAAATACACCAAAGGCTTGATTTTAGAGGTAATACCCCTAACAATCTCTTCGTGATTTGCCAATAGTTCTTTTAAGCTTAAAACTTCAAAATTTTGTTTGGTTTCTATTTGCAAATATTCCCGGAAGGATAAGCCCTTCATATAATAAACCACGGCTCTGCGGCTCAGATCAGCATTACCACCGTGTATATGTAAAATAGACGAACCAGTGAACACCACTTTTAATTCGGGGTATGAATCATAAATGTTCTTGAGCTCCTGCGACCAGTTTGGGTATTTGTGTATCTCATCCAAAAAAAGGTATTTTCCGCCCTTGTTCAAAAATTCTTCGGCAAGTTCTACCAGATTTTTTTGAGTAAAACGTATATCATCCAAACTCACAAACAAAGCCGATTTGTCAAAACCGAATTTTGCTTTAATATGTTGCAGCAAAAAGGTGGTTTTACCCACTCCACGGGCTCCTTTGATCCCTATTAGTTGCTCTTCCCACTCAATTTCATCCTCTAATGGCCTTGTAAAAAAAGGAGTAAGTTTTTTTAAAAGCTCCTGGTGTTTTAAATATATAGCATCCATAACAAATTAAATTTTGTTATACAAAGATAACATTTTTTCATTAATTTGTTAACTTAAACTAACATTAAAAACAATTTATTGTAAAGTATAGATAACAATTAAATACAAAAAGTGTTAACTATGGTTAACACTTTTATTTAAATATGTAATTTATACATTACAAATATGAAAATTTAACGTCCATTTTTTACCCAAACATTTTTCCAGGGTTCAATATTTTTTTAGGATCAAATACTTGTTTAATTCCTTTTTGAATATTCAATGCTTTTTCCGAGAACACAATCCCCATATACTCTTGCTGAATAAGACCAATACCGTGCTCACCACTAATAGTACCGTTCAATTGTTT
>JAZKBX010000336.1:2392-10992 GCA_040388455.1 Bacteroidota bacterium | reverse complement strand
GAAAGTGCGTTAGCTTTCAATGGAAATGTTTTGTGATGGCTCCAAAGTCCTTGCACTGTCAATTCGAGCGGAGTCGAGAAAGTGTGAGGGGTGAAAAATTAGATTAACCCTTTATTTAAATCTTCTATTACCCTTTTGCTTTTTGAAAAGAAGATATACTCCTTGGAACGATTTGTGAGATAATTTTCACTAAAGCAGTATAGTAATTCTCAAAACCATTCGGATGATAAGATAAGAACAGGAAGGGTTCCAATAATTCAAGTTCCATTAATAGAAATTTATTATTTACCATAACACCATCAACGCGGGCATATAAGCAACCTTCCGCAAATTTATCAACAAATTTCTGTGCAGTTTCAATATGTGTTGTCTCAATATTATCAGCATGTATGGTCCCACCATAGCAATGTTGCACTCTAAAGTCACCCGAACGAGGCTTTTTTAGAACACTATGACTGTACTTCCCATCAAAAAAAATGAAGGACCATTCACCTTCAGTTTCAATTTCTTTGATGAATGGTTGTATTAAAAATGCCTCCTCTTTTAATAAGTCATTAATATTTTTTTGATAAACTGAAAAATTATCCGGTGTCAGACTAAAAGTGTTTTTGGCGCCTCCACTGATACAAGGCTTTATAATTATCTTTTCGCTATTAAGCTCTTGGAAAATAGATACATTTTCCAGAGCTGAGTTTATTTCTAAAAAAACTGTTGGGATAATACTCAATCCTGAATCAGATATCTCTTTTAGGTAATGTTTATCACTGTTCCATTTTATTATTTCGTAAGGATTGAGCAAAGGAATGGACGAGTTGTTTAGCATATCCAACCAATTGTAAAAATCGGTTATATGTTCGTGATAATCCCAGGGCGCTTTTATTAAAACCAGATCATAATCCAACCAGTTAACCTCTTTATTTGTCCATACTTCTCTGCGGATATTAAGTCCTTTCCCCTTTAAGAATTCCAATAAAAGAACGTCTTCATCCTGCACTGTTGGGGTAACATATTTTTCCTGGATATTATAACAAACGTATGCTATTTTCATGTTTTTTTAAGATTTACTCAAACTGTTTTTAGAGTCAACACAAATTTATCGACTAAGCTCAGACTGCCTATGCGCGCTGTCATTTCGAGCGAAGTCGAGAAAGGTGAGTAAGCTTCCATTGTGCAATTGTAATATTATAAATAAAATTTAAACGGACTCTACAAGTTTAATTAATCATTTATAATTTCAAATGCATCTGCATCCAGCATGGCTGGAAAAATTTTCCGGTACGCCATCAGTTCAGTGTGACTTAATGTTATTGTTTCTGTTGATTCTTCTTTAATCTTTGTTTTACTGATAATCTCACCTCTTGCATTTATCACTGCAGAATCACCGGAATGATAAATGTTATTGCCATCATTTCCAACTCTGTTCAGTCCTACAACATAACTTTGGTTTTCAATGGCCCTGGCAAGTAATAATGTTTTCCATGGATAACTGCGCACTTCAGGCCAGTTTGCGACATATATCATCAGATCATATTCGTAGTGTGGGCTTGTATCATCTTTACTTCCCTGTACCAATTTATTCCTGCTCCAAACCGGGAAACGCAGATCATAACAGATCATCGGACAGATCTTCCATCTTTTTAATTCAACAACTATTCTTTTTTGTCCGGCACTGTAATGTGCATCCTCATTTGCCATGCGGAACAAGTGGCGTTTATCGTAGGTGCTAAAACTGCCATCAGGATTGATCCAAACAAGGCGATTAAAACATTTTCCATTTTCTTCACAAATAAAACTACCGGTAATTACACAGTTTTTTTCTTTCGCTTTTTCTTTCATCCAGTTTACTGTTGCACCATTCATAGGTTCAGCAAATTTTTTTGGACTCATACTAAAGCCGGTTGTAAACATTTCCGGAAGTATAATTAAATCGGTGCTTTCCGTAATATCACTTATTTTTTGAGAAAACATATTGAGATTCATCTCCTTGTTTTCCCAATGTAAACCGGATTGTATGATCGTGATTTTTAAATCATCCATAAGAAGCCTTTTCTTTTTTATATAGCTCCCCCTCTCCAAATGGAGCGGGGAGGGCAAACAACCAGTGGTTGTTTGAGCCAGTCTGTGCTATGTGTGTGAGGTCTATATTTTATTTAATATTTCAGCAGCTTTTTCTAAGGTCTCTTCTTTTTTCGCAAAACAAAACCGCAACATTTTATTATCAATCGAATGATGATAAAACATCGAAACAGGAATGGAAGCAATACCAAATTCTTTTGTTAAACGAATTGCAAAATTGGAATCTTTTTCTTTGCTGATCTCACTGTAATTCAATAATTGGAAATATGTGCCGGATGCAGGTTCAAACTTAAAATTGGAATTTTTTATCATTTTATTAAAATAGTCGCGTTTCTTTTGATAAAAATTTCCAAGTCCTAAATAGTTTTTTTTGTTTTTTAAAAATTCAGCCAAAGCATATTGTATAGGTGTATTAACACAGAATACAACAAACTGGTGAACCTTTCTAAATTCTGCCATCAGTTTTTTTGGTGCTACACAATACCCCATTTTCCAGCCTGTAGCATGATATGTTTTACCAAACGATGAAATAATAAAGCTCCGTTCGGCAAGCTTTGGAAATCGTGCCACACTTTGGTGTTCGTAGCCATCAAAAATAATATGCTCGTAAACTTCATCACTCACAATAACAATGTCGGTTCCTTTGGTAATTTTTTCCAGTTTTGCCATATCTCCGGCTGTCATGATACTACCTGTAGGATTGTGTGGGGTATTAATAATTATCATTTTTGTACGATAATTAATTACCTTTTTTACTTCCTCCCAATCTATAGAATAAAGAGGTGCTTTCAATTGTAAATAAATTGTTTTCCCTCCGTTCAGCTCTATTGCAGGTTTATAACAATCATATGCAGGTTCAAAAATAATAACTTCATCTCCCTCACGTATCATTGCTGAAATTGCAGTAAATATAGCCTGTGTGCCACCTGCTGTAATTGTTATCTCTGTTTCAGGATCATACTTTGCCGAATAAATATCTTCTGTCTTTTCTGCAATGATCTCTCTAAGGCTCATTAATCCTGCCATTGGGGCGTATTGATTATAGCCTTTAAGCATATATTTATTCACAAGTCCTACCAGTTCTTCATTACAATTAAAATCTGGAAAACCTTGAGAAAGATTGATGGCATTGTTATCAGTAGCTAATTTACTCATTACCGTAAATATGGTTGTCCCAACATTCGGTAACTTACTATTAATTGAATTAGGATAATTCATGGACGAAGTCTTAAATTTTTGAGGTATTAAAGTACAAATTTTATTTAAATAATATGTTTTTTTAATAAAGTATCCTGGAAAGCGAACACGCCATGGTCATATCATACACAGCAATAATATTACTTTGATTTAATTATTTTCACCGTTTCTTTTTGTTGTTCTTCTGTAACAATTGTCAGGGTGTAAATACCGTTTGATAAGCCACTAACGTCAATTTTGTTTGTAATTTCTTGGAATTGCCCTTGTGATAAAATTTTCCCATTTAAGTCACATAAATAATATGGTGTTAAAACATTTTTTTGTCGTAAATCGACATTTAGAATATCTATTGCTGGATTTGGATATACTTTAGAAAGTATTTCAAAATCATCAGATTCTATAGTGGTAGTGATATTTTCTATAGTATTAGTTGGTGAAATAGTATTTGTTCGTATTATTTCAAAAGGCTTAGTATTGTCAATAATAGAAGTAAACAGCATTTTTAGTTCTTTTTTATCTGGGTGTAGTCGTATTGTATTTTTATCTGTGTACCTTATGAGTTTTGGAAAATCCCCTCGTTCAATAGCACTATCAATTTGAGAGTATTGAAAATAATTTTGAAGTCCATAAATTAAACTATCTGTAATCTTCAATGCAAAAATTCTAAATGTGGTATCATTAATTTTCTCATTGAAATAATAAAGTCCTCTATACCTGCAAACCGTGCCCATAAAAAGAGTATCCCCTGTTTCATTATTAATAATAAGATTAGATTTTCGTGTAGATAAAACTTTGAAACTTAAAGGATAGCAGCTACCATAAATTTGTAAGTTATCACCTAAAATTTTAGTCAGGCTAAAATTTTTTTTTGGAAATGGCGCATCAAATGTGCTTTTTAAATTTGCTCTTATAGCCTCTTCAATAGTTATTTCATCTTGCCTACATTTTTCCATTGCAGTCTTTTCTTCTATGGAAGGTCCACAAGCAATTAGGATATTGCAAATAATAAAAAAATATACAACAAGATATTTCATCTTTCTTTCGTTCTAAAAATGCAACAGCCGAAACACGCTACGGATGTAATATACACTAATCCTGATAATCCGCAATCCCTTGCATATTACTATCTCCTTTTGAACAAAAAACGCCCCGATATTTTATCGGAGCGCTTTTTTTCAAATTAGTAGTAACGCTGTATTAAATCGTAAAATTTATCCCTTGTGCCAAAGGTAAACTATTACCATAATTGATAGTGTTGGTTTGTCTGCGCATATAAGCTTTCCAGGCATCAGAGCCTGATTCGCGTCCACCACCCGTTTCTTTTTCACCACCAAATGCACCACCAATTTCAGCACCGGAAGTTCCAATATTTACATTGGCAATACCACAGTCAGAACCTGCCTGTGAAAGGAATAATTCCATTTCGCGCATGTTGTTGGTAAAGATGGATGATGATAAGCCTTGTGGAACGCCATTTTGCATCGCAATAGCCTCTTCAATAGTTTTATATTTCATCACATAAAGGATGGGAGCAAAGGTTTCTTCCTGTACAATATGGAATTCGTTTTTAGCTTCGATAATGCAAGGTTTAACATAACATCCACTCTCGTATCCTTCACCCTTTAATATTCCACCTTCTACAATTATTTTTGCTCCTTCCTGTTTTGCTTTTTCAATCGCGTTCAAATAATCTTTTGTTGCATTTTGATCAATTAACGGACCCACGTGGTTGTTTGCATCCAAAGGATTTCCAATGCGTAATTGAGCATATGCTTGTTGTAAAATACGTATTGTTTTTTCATAAATACTATCATGAATAATTAATCTGCGTGTAGAAGTACAACGCTGACCTGCCGTTCCAACAGCACCAAATACTGAACCTACCAATACCATACCTAAGTCAGCATGTTCAGAAACAATGATCGCATTGTTACCACCTAATTCTAAAATAGTATTTCCGAAACGTTCAGCAACAGTTTTTGATACGTGACGGCCAATACGTGTTGAACCTGTAAAGGATACTAATGGAATTCGTTTATCGTTATTGATCAAATCACCGGATTCATTGCCTATTACAAGGCAGCTAACACCTTCAGGAACATTGTTGCGTTTTAATACATCCGCAATAATATTCTGACAAGCTATTGCACATAATGGAGTTTTTGAACTTGGTTTCCAGATACATACATCACCACAAACCCAAGCTAATGCAGCATTCCAGCTCCATACAGCAACAGGGAAGTTAAATGCAGAAATGATCCCAACAACACCAAAAGGGTGCCATTGTTCATACATGCGGTGCATCGGGCGTTCGCTATGCATTGTTAAACCGTATAACTGGCGGGATAAGCCCACAGCAAAATCGCAGATGTCGATCATCTCCTGCACTTCGCCTAAACCTTCCTGTAAACTTTTTCCCATTTCATAAGAAACCAATTTACCTAAAGAATCTTTATATTTACGTAATTCATCACCTACCTGGCGAACGATCTCACCGCGCTTTGGAGCTGGCATTAAACGCCATACTTTAAACGCTTCTTCTGCAGTTTTCATCACATTTGTGTAATCTTTTGCTGTAGCTGCGTTTACACTGCCAATAAGTAATCCGTCAACAGGAGAGAATGAATCTATCTTTTTTCCTTTTGTAGCAATATGTTTTAGGCCCGTAGAGGCACCGTAATTGGTTTCTTTAATTCCTAATTCTTTCAGAACACTTTCTATTCCAAAACTTTTTGCTGTTAATATTTCTGACATATCGTTATTATTTTTGTTGAGGTACAAAATTAAGAAAAAACGAAGAAATAGGTGCGTTTATTTTGATAATTGTGTCGAATTACACAAGTTCCGGTTTTGTTGAATTCTAAATTGTGGTTTTCTAAAATTCAATGGTAGTAGTGGTTTAGGACGGGTTTTGAGTATTGGCACACGGTTTGGTAATTTCAATCATCAGGTTGTATAAAGCAAAAGCAAAAATCAAGAGTGAAAATTCTAAATTTGGATTTAGAATTTAGGGTGTAGGGGGTAGAAATTAGAATTTAATCAGAACAGCATTTCAAACAAAAAATAATACTATTTTTACTTTATAACTAAAAATCCTATGAAAAATCGATTACCACTTCTTACTCAAAAATTAGTTGTCTGCTTATTAGTGTCAACATTTATTATTTCTTGCTCAAATTCTTCAAAATTGATGAAAAGCGGCAATTATGATGCAGCCATCCGGAAATCCACTCAGAAGCTGAAGCGCAAAAAACAAAATGATAAAGAAATTGTTGTTTTGGAACAATCTTACCAAAAGGCGAATGAACGTGATAGAGAACGGATCAGTTTTTTAAAGAAAGAAGGAAAGCCTGATAATTGGGATGAGATTTTTCGGCAATATTCCCAAATGGCTCAGCGCCAGGAAAATTTAAAACCATTATTACCATTACACCTTGAAGGTCAAAATAGAGATGCGAATTTTGAGGTCGTAAATTACAGTGATGAAATTATTCAGGCAAAAAAAAATGCCACCGAATATTTTTATGCTCATGCACTTTCTCTTCTGGACAGGAACAATAAGCCTGACGCACGTGTTGCGCATGGTGAGTTGCTTCGTGTAAAAGGGTATTCCGGTAATTATAAAGATGTAGATAAAGAATTACAACGGGCAAAAGACCTTGGAACCAGTTATGTGCTTTTTAAAATGAAAAACACAACAGGTGTTCCTCTTCCTCCTTCCTTTGAAGATGAATTAACAAAAATAAGTTTATCCGATTTAAATGGTGAGTGGCTAAGATATTATACCCATGAGATCAAAGGCTTGGACTACGATTATGTTATTGTTGTGAATATGAAAAACATTAACGTATCTCCTGAAGCTGTTAAAGAGACCAGTTTTACAGAAACAAAAATTATTCCGGATGGTTTTCAATATGCCTTGGACGCGAATGGAAACGTAAAAAAAGATTCATTGGGTAATGACATAAAAATACCGAAGACAAAAACCATTTTCTGCAATGTTATTGAAACCTATCAAAATAAAAAAGCCATTATTGCAGGTACGCTGGACTATATAAATAACAGTACCGGTCAACTATTGAAAACAGATCCGATAGCAAGTGAAAACTTTTTTGAATATCGTTCCTACGGAGCAATTGGTGATATCAATGCTCTGAAGCCTGAAACAAAGGCTAAGCTTGGGCCTAAGCCAGTACCTTTCCCTTCCGGTTTTGATATGCTTTTGCAAGCAGGACAAGTATTGAAGGGAATGGTAAAAGATATAATTTATAAAAATAAAAATATTTTATTTTAACAAATACATTTTTGAACATTTTAAGAATTGTTGCTTTTATAATTAAACGCCCTCTCCATAGTCAATGAGGAGGGCGTTTTGTTTATTTCAAGGGTTTAATTTATTCCTTATAAAAGCAGCTAAAACTATTTAATTTTTCATCCTTCTTTTATTTCAACGCGGTCAATTTATTTTCAGCCGTTGCAAGATACATCTGTATTTGTGTGATACTATTTAGAACAGAATAGTTGCTATACCTTCCAATCTTATCAAAGTCAATATCTAAAATTGAATGAGCAACGGGAATTTTATTCTCTTTATTTATTTCACCTGAAGCATTGTATTTACTTATTTCTGCTTTAAGCTCGCTTAAAAGCTTTATTCCCTCTCCGTTATCAAAAAAAGCAATTCCCAAATTTCCTTCTTCTATAATAATACCTTCACTTTCAAAATCTTTTGGGATTTTTGATTCTCCAATGGCATTCATCAGTATCATGCTCTTTATCTGTTCAGCTTTGTTATTAATGTTGTCTGCAAAATTGTGTTGAGAAGAGTTTTCCTGATGTCCGCTTGCTGACCTGTTTTGTATTTTTTTAAGCAGCTCCTCACCTTGAATATAACTATACATTTTTATTTGTGTTAGTTTTACGGCAGGCCTTATGTTTATCATAGTAAACTGTAAGCCTGTGGCAGCAACTAATACAATAGTTGTAACAATAGTGTTTAATTTTGTTTCAGGATCTCTGATTCCGGTAAAAAAATAAACCGGTATAAGGATAAAAGTGGATATGCAGATTGCTATTATCCAGAAAATCCCATTGCCTGGCCAGTGCATCACCGCAAATAATGTTGCCCAGCAGAGGAAAAATCCAACCGCAGCGCTACTGGCCAGTATAAATTTCTCGCGTTTGTTGTTACTGTCTTTTGTTTTTAATATAATCATCAATGGTAGAAACAATAAACTAATGCTTCCTATTCCTAATACTAATAAAACACCTGCACCCGGCCAATGCATAATTTTAAAAAAGGAACCTAGTACAATTGCTATCGTGGA
>JAZKBX010000336.1:0-2382 GCA_040388455.1 Bacteroidota bacterium | reverse complement strand
ATCAGAGTATTCGTTTTTGTTACCGGATTCCGTAAACCCGTAAACAAATAAATAGGGACATATAGTAGTAATAAGCTTAGTATAGATATCCCCAATAAGCTATTACCTCCTGGCCAGTGCATAAGTTTAAACGATAATGCAATAACAATCAGTATAACTATTGTACCTCCTAAAATCAGGATTGTTCGGTCCCGTTTTTCAGTTGATTCACGAAGTTTTAATGTGAACATCAGCGGTAAAAAAACTAAAGTGATCAGTATTACTCCGCTTATCATCATTATGTTGGCTCCTGCCCAATGTTGAAATTTAAATATCGAACCTAGTACAATACTTATTGAGGCAATTATGCCCACAGCATTCATTGTTTTTTTCATGGCGTAATAGTTTTTAAAGGTTAGTAATAACTTGGTTTCTTCTTCGATTTCTTTCAGTTTCTTTTTAAAGAATTTCGGAATTGTTTTGTGATAGAAATTTTCAAAGTCGCCTTCCTCTTCAAGCTCACACTCTATAATACAACAAATATGATCAAGGAGGTTTAGCTGCAGGTCCTCCATCTCAACTCCGCGAATTTTGATATCGTTGAGAATAAAATCAATTTGTTGGTCGCTTAGTGTGTACATTATCCTAATTGTGGTTTAATGTCTAACAAAAATTTCATCGTATTGATGAAGTCGGCAAACTCAGTCACTTTTTCGGTAGCACTGTTTTTGCCTTTGGGTGTAAGCTTATAATATTTGCGTACACGTTTTCCGATGTTCACTATTTCGGTAGTTACAATTCCATCATTTTCGAGTGCATGAAGTGTTGGATATAACGCACCTTCGGTGATCTGAATTTTATTGTCGGTTAGGTCTTTCACTTTTTGAGTGATTTCATATCCGTACATTTCTTTGTTTTCGGATAATAACTTTAAAATGATCGTTTTTAAAGTTCCTTTTATTAGTTCTGATGAATACATAGGACAAATATACATAAGAGTTTTATGTATCTGCAAATTATGTATCAATTATTTTTAATATATTTTTTTAATGTATTTAAAATCAGGTTGTTAATTATAAAAATATTTTATACATTTTATATGTTTTTGAGAAAAAATTTAATTATTGCTCTTTTTTCATACATTTTATCGGTGGTTTTCTGTAAAATTGTATTAACTCATGTTTCGATGAAAATCATAGAAATGCGTTCACTATTATTGGGTAGGTAATTCTGCGTTAGGGATTGCAGTGGAAATCCTTCTCCGATTTTTATCGGGGAAGATTGGACCGAAAAGCCCGGCCCTTTCTTTTTTAAGAAAGGGAACGCCCAAATGAATTGAAATTCATAAAATATTTTTTATTTAAAAAAACAAAAAAGAATTCGAAAACGTATAGGTAATAATTTAGAAAATGGAACAACAAATAGATAGATTACTGAATTTACGAAGGCTTTTAAAAGTAGAGCGTGATGAAGATTTCGCACAATACAAACAACATTTTTCCCGTAACAATATTAATTACCGGAGAGAAAAAGGAGTAACATGGTATCCTGTAGTTATTACTAATGTTGAGATCGGCCATGGCGAATATCTTTCTATAGAAATTGAACGCACAACCAATCATAATGAGCCGCATCAGTTTTCCGGAGGAAAAAATGCTGCACTTTTCTCAAATACTCATCCTGATGAACAGCCCATTACCGGAATTATTAAAGTAATTAATCCCAATAAAATTAGATTGTCGCTTTCTATTGATGAATTGCCCGATTGGTGCGATGATGGAAAGCTCGGGATCAATTTATTATTTGATGAAAGTAGTTATCGTGAAATGGATATTGCGATGGAAAAAGTGATCACCGCATCACACAATCGTTTGGCAATGTTACGCGATGTGATGTATGGTATAAAACCTCCTGCATTCAATAAAATAGATGAGTCAATTCACATTACAGGATTAAATCAATCTCAAAATAGTGCAGTACAAAAAATACTTGCTGCTAAAGATATAGCTATTATTCACGGTCCACCGGGAACAGGGAAAACAACCACATTGGTGCAAGCCATACGTCAAACATTGCTAACAGAAAAACAAGTTTTGGTTTGCAGTTCAAGCAATACTGCTGTTGATCTGTTAACAGAAAAATTGCATCGTGAAGGGATCAATGTATTGCGATTGGGTAATCCTGCGCGCATTTCAGAAGAAGTGCTGATGAATACGCTGGATGTAAAAATGGCGGCACACGAATCGTATAAAGAGTTAAAAAAATATCGTAAAACTGCCGAAGAATATTTTCGCATGGCCGGAAAATATAAACGAACTTTTGGAAGAGAGGAACGTGAACAGCGCCAATTGTTTTACATGGAAGCCCGTAAAATTTTACATGAAGCACGTAATTTAGAAGATT
>JAZKBX010000335.1:0-12958 GCA_040388455.1 Bacteroidota bacterium | reverse complement strand
TGTTTGGATAATGATCTATTCCTCTAATAACAAAAAGATCATTTATATAATCTCCATTGGGAGAAAACCCTTCCGGAATAAAAAAGTCCCACTCAGTAACAATAGTTTTTTTATCGGGCTGATGGAATCCCTGAGTGAAGAAATTATTCGATGAGGAATAGGTTTCTATCGTTACTTCGCCAATTGTCCAAGCCATTGAACCTCCCGGTGCTGAGACATAAGTACCTGCGGAACCGATCACATCCATTGCGATTGATTGAGCATACAAACCATTCAGGCCCTTCCAGCCAAATGGCATCAGAAAGAGGAAAAGAGTTGCAACGATACTGATTTTAGTTCTCATTTATGTTGAATTTATTGCAATTGATTTTTTCAATTTTCTATAATACTAAATTCCTATAAAAATTTTTGCCATGTTCAGGATCACAAAATAAATGCCGATTGAAATTATTTTATTCTCATGATTACAAGGTTTGCGGAAACCGAGTTCGTACCTCCAGCAATAGGTGTAATAGTTAAAGCTGCTGCATTTCCTGATGGGTTAAGCACAGTTAGCGTTGAATTTACAATGGTTGTTTTTATAATTGACATCCCAACAATTTGTGTAGTGACACTTGCCCGCCCAACCATTGTTCTTGGTATTTCAACCCCATTAAGTCCTAGTACCAATTGTCCTGCTTCCGATACGCTTACTTGAAAAAACACCTGATAAGTGCCTATGTCGGGCAAGTTGAATTCGGAATCAGATGTACTGGTTATCACACCATCTGATTCTCCATCCTGAGGGAAAAGTACGGCAGCACCAACTGCAATTGTTGCCGCATTATCGCCAGGCATTAAAGCGTAAAATTCAGCGTAATTATTTATAGAATTGCCGGTCGCACCAGTGCTACCTATTAAACCTGTTGAGCCAGTGCTTCCTGTTGACCCTGTTGCTCCTGTTGAACCAGTGCTTCCTGTTGAACCCGTTGATCCTGTATTTCCTGTTGATCCCGTTGAACCAGTGCTTCCTGTTGATCCTGTTGAACCTGTGCTACCTGTTGAACCCGTTGAACCCGTTGAACCCGTTGAACCAATGTTACCCGTTGATCCGGTAGATCCTGTGTTACCCGTTGATCCTGTGTTTCCTGTTGAGCCAGTTGAACCCGTGTTACCTGTTGATCCGGTTGACCCTGTATTTCCTGTTGAGCCAGGACTCCCTGTTGATCCTGTTGAACCAGTGCTTCCAGTTGAACCCGTTGATCCTGTATTTCCTGTTGATCCCGTTGAACCTGTGCTACCTGTTGAGCCAGTACTCCCTGTTGATCCTGTTGAACCAGTGCTTCCTGTTGAACCCGTTGATCCTGTATTTCCCGTTGATCCTGTTGAACCTGTGCTGCCTGTTGAACCAGTGCTACTTGTTGAGCCAGTACTCCCTGTTGATCCTGTCGAACCAGTGCTTCCTGTTGAACCCGTTGATCCTGTATTTCCTGTTGATCCCGTTGAACCTGTATTTCCAGTTGATCCCGTATTTCCGGTTGAACCTGTTGAACCTGTGTTTCCCGTAGAACCAGTTGAACCTGCATTTCCTGTTGATCCGGTTGAACCAGTGTTTCCTGTAGAACCAGTTGAACTTGTGTTACCTGTTGAGCCCGTTGAGCCAGTCCTGCCTGTAGAGCCTGTTGAACCAGTGTTTCCTGTAGAACCCGTTGATCCTGTATTTCCTGTAGAGCCGGTTGAACCCGTTGATCCCGTATTTCCTGTTGAACCAATTGTACCAGTGTTTCCGGTAGAACCGGTATTCCCTGTATTTCCTTGTGAACCTAATGCACCTGTAGGACCTGTTGTTCCTTCAATTCCTTGTATACCTGCTTCACCTGTAAAACCTGTTACTCCTATAGTTCCTTGTGCCCCGGTTGAACCTAAAGAACCAGTTATCCCTGGAATCCCTTGTGCACCAGTGGTGCCAATAGAACCTGTTACTCCTAATGTTCCTTGTGAACCCGTTGAACCGAAAGAACCCGTTGCTCCGGCAATTCCCTGCATCCCCGTTGTCCCAAAAGCCCCCGTTACTCCTACAGTTCCTTGTGCCCCGGTAGCCCCTATAGAACCTGTTACGCCCGCAATTCCCTGAAGCCCTGTTGAACCAACAGAACCTGTTACTCCTGCATTTCCCTGTGCCCCCGTTATACCTGTAGTTCCAGGTGCTCCATTTGGACAAAATAATGCATACGGGACACTCAACAATTCCGAAGTCCCCATTGCTACATATCCTGCTCCGAAATCTGCTTCAATCTCCATCCACTTTGATCCCGATCCCCATGCAATGGATGGAAAGTTCCCACTCACAATTGTTCCATTTCCTATTTGAAGATTTACCAAACCAAATAAGTTAGTAGTAACCGCGTGTGTTTCCTGATACACTGCTGGTCCTGTTTCTGCACCATCATGAATAGTGGCTCTGATACTTATGGCAGCATTTGCCATTGGGTTTCCTTCATCATTACGTACGATTGATTGGTATTTGAATGCCTGGGGAGGTTGAGCCAATGAAACCTGGACAATGCTAAATATCACTGCTATTAATAATATAGTGCGTAAACGGAATCGGTTTGTTGTTTTCATAAGTGTTGATTTACTATTATTTATTGGCCTTTATTCCTTCGAATAAGAAAAAAAAATCATTTTAATTGAAATTGTTTTCGAATAAATGTTTAGGCCACAAAGTTGCGTATCGAAGCGTATTTGGGTGTTACATTACTTTGAGGATTTGTTACATGATTCACACATTTCTTTTTTTTGAAATGGTTTTAGACAAAAAAAAAGCGCTGCTAAATAAGCAACGCTCTTTTTTTATTCTCAACTATTTACAATTCAAAAACTGTTTACAGCAGTTAGAAATTATTTTTATTCAGTTGAGATCAATGGCGCATCAAGTTTAATTGTTTTTCTTACAATAATGAATTCTGTACGTCTGTCGCTTTGGAACTGCTCTTCTGAACAGGTTGAAACAACTTCACCTTCACACGCACAACCACTTGTTAGTTTTTCTTCTCCATAACCTTTACCATGAATACGTTCCGGGTTATTGATTCTTTTTTTAACATACCAAGCCGGTACTTTTGCTCTCTTGTCAGATAGTATCTGATTGTATTCTTTAGTTGCTCTACAATCAGTATGTGATCCTAATTCAACAATCATGTCAGGATATTCATTCATTATCTTAACAATTTTATCTAATTCAACTACTGCATCCGGACGAAGATCATATTTGTCTAAGTCAAAATAAATAGAATTAAGTTCTAAAATTTTCCCCAGATCCGCACCAACCTGAATTTTCTCTTCAATTTTCTTAACAATAATTTCTTCTTTTTTAAGAAGTATCACATCTGCTTTTACAACAAATTCTTTAGCAAAAGTATTTGCAGTAGTACTGCCTTCTTCAAAATTTTCTTTGTTACCGGTCAATTTGAAATTCTTATCCGTTTCCGCTAAAAATGAATACGCACCATCAGCTTTGGTGGTCAACGTATCAATTACGTTTCCTTTATCATCAAATAGTGTTACAAATGTGTTAGGGATCGGGCTTTCGTTTTTCTCTTTTGCAAGACCTTCGATTTTTTTACCGATATCTAATTTCAAATAATCAACCGAATAAATATCATCATCTCCACTTCCACCAGCTCTGTTCGAAGAAAAATATCCTGTACTCAATTGGTCATTTGATATCGCAGAAAAATCATCAAATTGTGTATTTAAAGGAGCACCTGCATTGCGAACACTTCCAAGTTTAGAACCATTGGTAGCACAAATAAAGATATCTAAGCCACCTAAACCGAAACGTCCGTTAGAGGAGAAAAACAAAACGCCATTTTTCTCTTCATAAAAGGGGAATAATTCATCACCTTCGGTGTTTATTTTATCGCCAAGATTTTCAGCTTTTCCCCACACTCCTTTGTCGTCTTTCGTAATTCTATAGATATCAGCTCCACCAAAACCTCCTGGCATGTCACTTGTAAAATACATTGTGTTACCATTTGAAGTCAAACTAGGATGTCCAACCGAGTATTCTTTACTGTTAAGAGCAAAAAATTCCGGTTCTGACCACTTATCATCTTTGAAATTGCTAAAACAAATTTGAACTCTAACTATACGATCTTTTCTTTTAAGGTCATAATTATTTTGTGTGAATGCCATGAAAATTCCATCATTGCTGAAACTTGCAGGACCATCATGCATTTTTCCATTCAGGCTTTTATCAAAAATTTCAGCTGTTTTCAACTGACCGTTCTCTACATCGGAAACATACATATTCAAAAATGGCTTTCCATTCCAATTGTATTTTCTTGCATTTGATTTTGGGTTGGCTCCACTTGATGAAAAAACAATTTTGTTTTTATAGTAACAAGTACCAAAATCTTCAGCTTCAGTATTGAAATCTAAATGAACTACTTTGTATTTGCCGTCATCAGTTGATAATTTGGATAAGCCACCCTTATTAGCAACATAGTCCTTTGCACGCAAATCACCTGGTTTAACTTCATTGAACTTATCCATCCATTTATTAGCCTCATCATATTTGCTATTGGTTTTTAAGATCATAGCATAATTGTAATAATCTTCAGGCAAAACGCCTTCAGATCTGGTTACTAAATTTGCGTATGCAGCTTCTGATTCAACATTTTGATTCATGTTGCTATAACTTTCAGCCAAATGGCGTTGTCCTTCAGTTGTTAAGTTTTTAGCTTTATTATAAGAGTCTATTGCTTTATCAAAAGTGTAACTAAAAGCGTATTTATCTCCTCTTTTTTCTTTAGTTGATTTTTTTTGCGCTGTGGCGGTAAAGCCCATCCCGATTAATACAATTAAGGGAATATATATTTTTTTCATAGTTTTAGGTTTTTAAGTTTTTGTAAGAATTTTAGAAATTTCTTGGTGAATGGATCTGTTTTTTATCAAAGATTAAAAAATCATATCTTAATACAATTTCATGACTTCCTTTGTTATACTTAGATGTTTGTAAACCATAAGACCAATCGTAAGAATAACCAAGATGAAACTGATCTGTAATGTCGAATCCTACTAAGGCTCCGACAGCATCGCCTGAGCGATACATTGCACCTACCAATAATTTTTTCATAATTACAAAGGATGCTGTAATGTCTGCCTGAATTGGTGCTGCGGGAGTTACTTTAATTAACGTTGTTGGTTTGAAATCCAGGTTGTTAGTTAATTTAAGCAATGTACCTGCAATAACAAAGAAGTGTCTTTGCTCTTTTCCAGTCAAAGTAGTTCCGGCATCTGTAGTTACTACAGAATAATTATTCTGTAATAAATTAGGAGCCGAAACACCGGCATAAAAACGTTCTCTGGAATAATACGCACCAACACCAAAATTAGGAGTTGCATGATTTTGAATATTATTTTGAAACACAGGATCACTTTGTTGATCTAATTCAAGTGTGCTCAGGTTTGCTTGCCAAATATTCGCACCAGCACTTAAACCAAGTGCTAATTTTGATTTTGGTGTTAACCTCATGATGTATGCAAAATCTGCCATCACGGACGTATTATTATTAGGTCCTATTTTATCATTTAATACTGATAAGCCTAATCCAATATGCTCGTTTTTTAATGGAGCATGCAACGTTAACGTTTGAGTTAAGGGAGCTCCTTTAAAGTCAATCCATTGTGATCTATGTAGCGCTGTTACCGTTAAAGCATCTCTGCTCCCGGCATAGCCGGGATTAACAGATAATGTATTATACATGTAATGAGTGTACATTGGAGCTTGCTGTGCATGAATGGTTAAACTCCCTGAAGTTAAAACCAGTCCTATTGCTATTTTTTTAAGTGTTTTCATTTTTTTATATTTTAATTTCCTGATTTAATTTTTTGATTAATTTTCTGCAATTATTATTTTATCTGTTAAGATAAATTGTTCCTTTAAAAACATCTGATCCATCTTTTAAATCAAGTACATAGAAGTAAGTACCTATTGGTAATTCATCACCTCCAACTCTTAATCCTAATGTTGTTTTACCATCCCATGTGTTTTTGTAAGAACTTGTTTCGTAAATTTTATTTCCCCAACGATTGAAGATCACAAATGTGTTTTCAGGAAAGTTTAAAATTCCTCTGATCACAAATACATCGTTTATTCCATCGCCATTAGGAGAGAAGCCTTCCGGTATAAAGAAATCTGTTGGAATTGGTTCAATAGATGAAACATTATTAGCCATGTTTAAATCAGTTTCAGTTCCGTATATTATTGCAGTGTTAACATAATTGCCTTCTGCATTAACTGTAACAGTTACCGTTAATGTTTCAGATGCACCATTATTCAGAGAGTCTATTGTCCAAACACCAGTTGAAGGATCATAAATACCTGCTGTTGATGTTGATGAAACATACGTGTATCCGCTTTGTAATATATCGTTAACTTCTACTCCCGTTCCATTATCAGTACCACCATTTGTTGCAACAATTGTAAATACAATTGTTCTTCCAATAAACGGACTCATGTCACTTGCTGTTTTAACAACACTTAGATCAGTGAAACAAACGTTTACAGCAACTACAGTTGTTGCAGTATCTGAACAACCATCTTTGGTAACAGTTAATATATAAGTTCCACTGTTTGCAACAGTTGCTGAAAGGATCACTGAATCCTGAGCTGAAGAGTTATACCCATTTGGACCTGACCAGCTATAAGTTGCTCCTGTCAATGTTTGTGCAGTAATGCTTAATGAAGAACCTTCACAAATTGGGGAGTTGCTACTTGCAACTGCAACCGGTATAGGATTCACTGTTAAAGAAACATTCATTGACATTGCACTTGGTAAACATGTTCCTGTAACCACAACATTGTAGTTTGATGAAGAGTCAGATACATTCGCACCACTAATAGTAAGTGTTGTAGAATCTGCACCTGAAATATTACCAATGTTTGATAAATTGATAATTCCTTTTCTCCATTGGTAAGTAAGACCTGTGCCTGTTGCAGCAACTGTAAAGCTTACTGTATCTCCAGCACATACTATTTGGTCAGCAGGTTGTAAAGTGATGATTGGTGCAGTGTTAACATCTAAAGAAACACTTAATGATGTTACGCCTGGTAAACATGCTCCTGTAATAACTACATTATAATCAGAAGCTATATCTGAAATATTCGCAGGATCAATTGTAAGTGTATCATTAGTTTCTCCAAAAATGTTTGTTAATCCTTTTCTCCATTGGTAAGTAAGAGCAGTTCCTGTTGCCACAACTACAAAACCTATTGAATCTCCTTCGCATACAGTCTGATCACTTGGTTGCATTATTATAACCGGTGAAGGGTTAACATCTAAAGAAACATTTATCGAAATGTCATTAGGGGAACATGTTCCAGATACAACAACATTGTAATTGTATGCAGTATCTAATAAACTTACATTACTAATAACTAATGTAGCAGAATCTGATCCTACAATATTTCCAATATCACTTAAGTTAATATTTCCTCTTCTCCATTGGTAGGTAAGACCTGATCCTGTTGCTACAACTGAAAATGTTGCTGTACTTCCTGCACATGGTACTTGATCAGTAGGTTCCAATATAATAACGGGTGCAGTGTTTACTGTTAAAGATGCATTTGAAGAAGTATCAGCAGGCATAAGGTCTCCGCTTACAATAACATTGTAAAATGAAGAGGTATCAGAAAAACTTGTCGGGAAAATATAAAGTGTTGCAGAATCTGCACCTGAAATATTTGCTCCGTTTACCAATGGTGTATTTCCATCCATCCACTGATAAGTAAGATTTGTTCCTGTTGCAGTTACTGAAAAACTTGCAGTATCGCCAAAACAAACAGTATCATTAATTGGGTCAGTAACAACTACTGGTGAAGAACCACAGCCCGGAGGCATTATAGCAGTTAAGTCCTGAGCTCTTATAGCGCCAACCTTTGTAAATGCTCTTCCATCTAAATCAACATTTGTATATCTCATGTTGATAGATCCCGCCTCAGTAATAATATTTCCCCTGAAAGTAACATTATCGTTTAAAAGGACATCGCCTGAGGCAACCATCCAGAATACATTTTGTGACTGCGCTCCATTTATTAATTTAATGGCTGAACCTGCGTATGTGTCAAGACCTCCTACCATAATTTTGATAACAAATACCGCATTTGCATCACCTAATGCATTTAGAATAAGTGTATCTGTTATAAGTCCTGCTGCACCCATGCTGTAAACGTGGGGGGTAAGAACCAGACTATGTCCTAGTTCTGTTGGTTCTGTTAAAATGATATCAACAGGTAAGGCGTAGATCTCATTATAAACACTTGTTAAATGAACTGCAGCAGTATCTGTAGCAGCATCCGGAAAAATATTGTGAAGTGTGCCTGTTACCATACCTGGAGTCCAACCGGTAATTGCACCTATATTATTGTTTCCAACATCACCTATTGAAGTGGCAAATGGTGCAGTATTTTCAATTAACCCATTAGCTGAAAATATCGTCCAACAGGCTAATGAAGCTAAATTTGGTTTTAACGGACCAGGAAGTGCCGGGCTACCACAACCGATTGGTGTATATATTTTCCCTTCATAAACGGTTATTGCACCGTTAATCGCAAGCGCTCTTCCTTCAAGCGTATCATTCACCGTCAAGTTAATTGCGCCATGTGCAATAATAGTCCCTTTCATGGAGACTCCGGTAGCAATAGATACCACACCATTCACTCTCCAATATACATTACATGCCAAGGCTCCATTGATCAATCTGACTTTTGAATTAAGCGCTACATTAAAATCTCCATTAAGTCTGAAAATAAATACTTTAGTAGGGTCATTCTGAGCATCCAGATTGAGAATGCCATCCAATCCTAAAGTTGCATTTGTCATTACGTGAACGCCTGCAGTGAGAGTTTGACCCGCGCCTGGCGCGCCAAGAGAAATCCCGGGAGGTACATTAGTTTGTGTTGCAGAAAAAAGTTGACCGTCAGCAACCATCAAACCAGTTTCAGCTGCCGCACTGGTAGCCATCAGACCATCCACATTTCCGAAATTTGTTACAGCTCCTGAGTTAGAACCAACATTTCCGGTAATATGGGCATCGTATTTGTAAATAGCCATACTCTTAACAAATCCAACAGTGGTAAAGAGTGCATAATCAGATGCAGCGCCAAGTGTGACAGTCTGCCCGAAATTTATATTCGGCATTAAGAGCAGAATAACTGCGGTTAATGAATTTAGTAGTTTGTTTTTCATTTTTTTGGTTTATTGGTTAGTTTATTTTGATGAAGCAAAGGTGCGTACGTTTTCAAGTGTATGTGTTACACAATATTTAGAACAAGTTACATGATTCACACATTTGTGTTTTTTATTTGGCCTTTTTTGCAATAGGTTAAATTCGTTGAAAGCGTTTCTGTTGTTGTGTTTTGTGGGGTTTGTTGGAGCAGATTATAAAGAAATCATTTGGAAATGTTTCTTGCAGGATAGATAATTAATTTTGAAATGGGATGGATACATTGCATATAAAAGTGGCATTTTTTTGTTTAACCCTTTGTAGATATTCACTATAAAAGAGTTTAAGTTTTTTTTATTTACAGAGCTGTATTGTAACTTTCGATGAACTAATGTTAACCCCTTAACAAATTGCCGAGGATACCACTCCTGAGGTTGTTTCTGAATCTCATGGTAACTGAGTAAATAGGGAGCCTGCCATTATATTGATCGGTTTGTTAATGGTTAAGTACCTTCTCTTAAGGATATATTATAAAGAGCGTTGTTAAAAAATCAATATTTTGACTAGAAAGTATTATGCTATTGATAATTTAATTTAAACGAAGAAGAAACTTTTATAACCTTCGTTTATAAGGTAAATGGTAGATAGCTTAATGGGATTTATTAAAAGGAGGGAGTTCGTAAGCAGAATGTTTTACTTGCTGTTTTCTGTTTTAATATTTAGAAATATAGCCTTGGATTGGGAATAATTTATATTTTATGTAATAGAGGTGACTGGGGGGCAGTTAAGGTGTCAGAAAATCATAGAAATAGAACTGCAGTATTTTAGTCTTTTGTAAAAACCTGATATTCCTTTATAGATTTGGGTGTTCCAATAAATATTTACTTAATACATCATTGAGGGAATCATAATATGCTTTTAAATTTTTCAGGGTAATTTCCGGTTTTTTTTCATCAGGGATTGTTACCGGCATTTCTTCTATGTATTTGGATAACTCCGGATATTGATCCTTAATTTTTAATGTTATTTCCAAGACCTTTGAATTCAAATCTTTTTCAGCTTCCTGATTAATCGCGGTCATATCCAGGCCTTGTTCATACAGAGCCGGTTGGATTTCCTTTTCAATTTTTTTATTCAAATCTGAATTAGCTTTTGAAATATTATCCATGTTTTATTTTTTTTGAAATCTGTTTATTCTTTAATCGTTCTTAAAGGTGAGTAATGATATTTCATTACTCATCTTTTGATATTGTCATTATTGGCAGTTAGTATATTTCAGGTCAATCCGACAAATAATTGATTCGGAATTAGCTTTTTGAAAAATATTCTCTGACAAAAGCATGTTTTTGGTTTTCGGTCATTTTATCAGATTGCTTCACTTCAATTTTTGTTTTTGCGAAACGGTGATCTGTTTTTAAAACATTAAATAGTTCAACTTTAGCATCTGTAGGGCCAAATAGGATGACCTTTTCGTAATCTTTAATAACCTCACCTAATGTTTTGAAATATTCGGCTTGGTGATGTTGTTCCTTATTGTGCATTACGTTTTCACTTTTGCCCAAACTATTCTCCTTTTCTGCGTGTGTGAATTTTGAAGAAATGATCTTAGTTTCGATTGGATCGGTTGTAAATTCCATTAAATGCGCATTTGAATGATCCATCCAAATTCCTAAACTTTTTTTAGTTGTTGTCATAATTTTTTATTTAATTGGTTTATAATATTTTGATTTATATTGTATTTTTTAAAATGTTAATTTTTAATGTTTTGTTTTTTTATTTTCATCAATCGAAATCCCTAAACCTTTTGCAACTGCCATTCCTAATTGAATATCAATACGAAAAAAGTGGCATAATTGGCGGTTAATAATTTGATCTTTCTGTTCACCACAAATTCCGCTCATTGAACTAACGATGTTGCTTATTAAATTTTCTCTGTCTTGTTGGTTCATTGCATTCCGAAACAATATACCAGGCTGTGAGTAATGATCGTCATCATTTTCGTTTCTGTCGAACCAAGCTGCAGTGTTTGATTCTAATTGCATTAAAGGCTCTTTATAATTTTCACCCGCAACAATTTCATCAAAACTATTTGGTCTGTAATTCGTATTTGCGCCTCCATTATCACCCACCTGCATTGATCCGTCACGCTGATAATTTGCAACCATGTAAGGGCATTTGTTTACAGGAATATGTTCATAGTTTACACCTAAACGGTATCGGTGTGCGTCAGGATAGGAAAGCAGTCTGCCTTGAAGCATTTTATCCGGAGAATAACCGATCCCATTAACAATATGAGCGGGGGCAAAAGCCGCTTGCTCCACATCCCGGAAATAATTTTCCGGAATTTGATTCAGTTCCATTATTCCTACATCGATTAATGGGAAATCTTTATGACTCCAAACTTTTGTAACGTCAAAAGGATTGAATTTATAGTTTTTTTGCTGTTTATCTGTCATCACCTGGATTTGTAAAATCCAACGTGGAAAATCTTTGCGTTCGATGGCTTCAACTAAATCGCGTTGTGCATGATCAGGGTCAATACCACGCATTTCATTCGCTTCTTTACCATTAAAATTTTTTATTCCCTGCATTGTTTTAAAATGGAATTTCACCCAAACATGTTCGTCATTTTTATTGATCATGGAAAAGGTATGGCTTCCAAAACCATTCATATTCCTATAGGAAAACGGAGTGCCGCGGTCGCTCATCACTATCATTACCTGGTGTAAGCTTTCTGGATTTAAACTCCAAAAGTCCCAGATCATAGTTGGGCTTTTGCAATTTGTTTTAGGGTCGCGCTTTTGCGAATGAATAAAATGAGAAAACTTTTTCGGGTCTTTAATAAAAAAAACAGGGGTGTTGTTGCCAACCAAGTCCCAATTGCCATCTTCAGTATAAAACTTAAGTGCAAAACCACGAGGATCTCTCTCGCTATCAGCACTTCCTTTTTCACCTGCAACAAGTGAGAAACGTGCAAACATTTTAGTTTGCTTACCAATTTCAGAAAAAATTTTAGCCTTCGTATATTGCGTGATGTCATGCGTTACAGTGAAGGTGCCGAATGCACCTGTTCCTTTCGCGTGAACCACCCTTTCCGGAATACGTTCACGATTGAAATGTGCCATATCCTCATGCAGGTAATAGTCCTGCAAAAGTATTGGTCCTCGTGGGCCTACAGTCATTGAGTTTTCGTACTCATAATATGGTCTTCCACTGGCAGTGGTTAGTTTTTTCTTTTCCATTATTGCTTCTATAAAAAATTACTACAACTTCTTAACGTCTATAAAAATTGATTGTTTTCTATAATTTTCACCCTATTGATTGATTAATTTGAAAAGCTCAGATAGATTTGGTGAAAGAATAATTTCTGTTCTGCGGTTTTTAGCTTTACCTTCTGTAGTTGTATTGTCAGCTACCGGATAAAATTCACTTCTTCCAGATGCAATGATGCTATTTGCATCCACTTTATAATCTTTAGTTAGGATACGCACAATAGAAGTTGCTCGTTCAGTACTTAATGACCAATTGTCTTCATATTTTCCTTTCATCGGAACGTTATCAGTATGTCCTTCAATCATTACACTTATGTCCTGTGTTGAACTCAGCACTGTTGCTAATGATTTTAAGGCTTCTTTTCCCTTAGGATCAACTACTGCACTTCCCGATTTGAATAATAATTTCTCCTGAAGTGAAACATAAAGTTTGCCGTCTTTTATGGAAACACTTAATTCATCTGGTTTAAAATTGA
>JAZKBX010000334.1:0-2266 GCA_040388455.1 Bacteroidota bacterium | reverse complement strand
CGAGGCCTCCAAATTCAGGAGTTTTAAGTAATGTCCCTAAATTACTTTGAATGGTAACCTCCACCCCAACATAAATAAAAATTGCAATCATTCCCAAAGTAACTTGTGGATAAGAAGTTAATTCAAATCTATTTTGTTTTTTTATTTTTTTGTATAGTACATAAAGAACAAACAATAACAAAAGTAAAAACAACGTGATTCCTGATAAAAAGGCGAACTTACTATAGTCTATACTGGTTTCTGTAACGTCTCCCGATTTATTTGTGTAAGCAAAAAATAAAAAAATTGCAATCATAAAAATCAAGATCCCAATTATTAAAAACAATGGTTCTTTTAAAATTTTCACTTCCGATGTATCTTCTTCTATCTCAAGCTTTTGAAATTTAGAAAACACAAGAACAAGAATTGCTAATGCAAAAGCTACCGCCAAAATCACATACAAAATATTAATAGAGCCAATGGAAACAGCGGTTTTATCTGCGTCCGTAGCTATCATTTTTCCAAAAAGGGCTAAACTTACGAGTATTGGTCCTATTGTAGTTCCCAATGAGTTTATACTTCCGGCAAAATTGAGGCGGTGGGAACCGGTGGCCGGATTACCCAAATTCAAAACCAGTGGATTAGCAGACGTTTGCTGTAAAGAAAAACCCAAGGCAATAATAAAAAAAGCACCAAGTATAAACATAAACGAACCTGAATTAACTGCGGGAATCATAATGAATGCACCAATGATCGAAATTAGTAAACCATAAATAATTGTTTTTTTATACCCGATCTTATTAATAATATCTTTATTCAAATACAAAGAAAAAATATACAACATTAATGAACCAATAAAATAGGCCCCATAAAAAGCACTGTCAATTAATTGTGACTGAAACTGACTCAAAGAAAAATGTGTTTTGCAAAAGGGTATAAAGATCCCATTTGATGCGGCCAAAAAGCCCCAAAAGAAAAACACGGATAATAATGCAATTAAAGAAGCCGGTTTAGTTGAGTTTGAATTTTCCATAAAATATAAATAAATTATTTTTTATCGAAAATAAAACTAAAATGCTTAAAACAAATCCTTTAATCAATTGTTTGTTAATAGTGGATTGTTAATTACTATAATTAGGCCACTATTCGTGATTCACTTTACACTTATTTCAGGATCTCAGGCTTGTTTTGATACACGATCTAACGGCCCATATGCTAAAATAGGTTCAACATGACTCCAAAATTATTTTACTCATCTCTTATTCGTAGATTTGTAAAAAAACATACCATGATCTACGACAAACACATTTTTATTTGTACAAACCAAAGGGCTCCGGAAGCTCCTCGCAAAAGTTGCGGTGAAGCTCATGGGTTGGAAATAGTAGATGCTTTCAAAAAAAAACTGAAAGAATTGAATTTACCTATTAAAATTCGTGCTCAAAAATCCGGATGTTTGGATATTTGTGATTTCGGACAAACAATAGTTATCTATCCCGAAGGTGTTTTCTATGTAGGAGTTGAATTAAATGATGTGGATGAGATCATCAATGAACATATCATCAATAACCGACCTGTGGAACGATTAAGGTTGGAGAACGTAAGACAAAAGAAGTAATAAATGATGGTAAACTTTACGGATCTCTCCAAATATATTAATCGGCTTGATTTAATTAAGGATACAGCCAATCAGATCATTAAAGATTTTGATATGTTTGGTTTGGAAATAAAATTTTCGGGCAATGCCTTCAATGCTTATGAAGAGCTATTTGAACAAATAGAGCCACATATCGATCAACTCATCACTTCAAATCAACAAAAATTCATGAGTATTTTGTACCGTATTGATCTAAGTGATGAACAAATAAAAAAGGCGGTAAATGAAAACTCTTCTGAGCCTTTTTCCGCTATTGTCAGCGATTTGATCATAAAAAGGGAGCTTCAAAAAGTCGTGATCAGAAACCATTATAAAACCCTTTAATCAACGATATTTCAAGACTGAGCCAAAATGTTTCCCTTTTACTTCTAAAAACCCTAAATTTGCAGTCTCAAAATTAGAGTGAAGAAGCATGATGGATAAATTTTCCTATTTAGGTAACGCAGATACATCTTCGATAGAGGATTTGTTTCAACAGTATTTAAAAGATAGTAATTCGGTAGATTCAGGTTGGCAGAAATTTTTCGAAGGGTTTGAATTTGCCCGCAAAAATTATGGAGATGATATTGAGATACCTCAAAATGTAATAAAAGAGTTTGATGTTATCAATCTTATTAATGGTTACCGCTCCCG
>JAZKBX010000333.1:0-6790 GCA_040388455.1 Bacteroidota bacterium | reverse complement strand
AGATTGATAGAAGACCTTAAAAAAATCGGATTAAAGAATGGAGACTCCGTTTTAGTACATAGCAGTTTGAGTAAAATTGGCTTTGTTGATGGAGGCGCAAAAACTGTTGTAGATAGTTTATTTGAGGTGGTAGGCGAAACAGGAACATTGCTTTTTCCAGCCTTTCCCGTAATTGGAAGAGCGAAGACGCACTTAGAAGAAAATCCTTATTTTAATATTAAAGAAGCTCCATCACAAATGGGGAGCATCACTGAATATTTTAGGAAATTAAATAACGTTCACCGCAGTTTTCATCCAACAGATTCGATGTGCTCAAAAGGCCCATTGGCAGACTATTATACCAATTCGCATTTTGGACAATTGACCCCTTATACTGAAAGTTCGCCATTCAGAAAACTTTGCACTAAAAAAGGAAAAATATTAATGCTTGGTACCACCTTAAATGGCGCTTGTACTAATTTGCATACACTGGAAGATGCTGTAGATTTTAAATTTCCTGTTTATGATGAACGGATTTTTGAAGTAAAAATGATTGATATGGTCGTTTATGAAAACAAAGGTCCACAATCCCGATTACTCTGCAAAGCGCAATTGTGATGCATTAAAACCAATGTTTGAACAAGAAGGTGTTATTACAAATGGCATAATTGGTGAAGCAAAAAGTATGCTGATAGATGCCGATAAAATGTTGGAAGTGATGGTGAAAAATTATAATGAAAAAGGAGTCACAATGTACACTCCCTGGGGAAGTTGATCTGAACATCACTTTATAAATAATGTCAATTAGTTAAAGATCTTATGAATATTTATATTACACTCGATTATGAAATTTACTTTGGTGAAAACCATGGAACAGTGGAGAAATGTATAATATTCCCAACTTCTGAATTAATACGTATTGCCGAAAAACATAATGTCCGGTTCTGTTTTTTTGTTGACTGTGGATTTGTTTTGAAGTTGGATGAATTTCGAAAAAAATCCCCTCAACTTGAGAAGGATTACAAAGCTATTACTGATCAAATAAAATATTTATCTGATACTGGACATGATATACAATTGCACATCCATCCGCATTGGGAAGACTGTTATTACAATGGGGAGCGTTGGATCATTGATGTGAAACGTTATAAATTAGTTGATTTTAATGAGACCGAAATTGCTGACATTGTTTATCGATATAAAAAAGTGTTAACTGATCTGACAGGAAAACAGATTTTTGCATATCGTGCCGGAGGTTGGTGTTTGCAACCATTCAGTAAGTTAAAAAACGCATTCAAACAAAATAATATTACATTGGATAGTAGTGTTTTCAGAAATGGATCTTACAGTTCAGAAAATTACCACTACGATTTCCGGGGGGCCCCAGATAAAGATATCTACCGGTTTGAGGATGAACCGGAAAAAGAAAATGCAAATGGTTTTTTCACTGAATTGCCTATCAGCGGAATCAGAAACTCACCTTTGTTTTTTTGGAGATTGTTTTTGTTAGGAAGAAAAAATCCATATTTACATAAACCATTGGGTGATGGGAAAGCAATGGCTGCGCCCGGACAACGAAAAAAAATGCTGACACAATACACTGATTGTACAGTTAGTATTGATGGATATAATGCCAATTTGTTACAAAAAGCCTTAAAAAAATTGCAGAAAAAAAAGTTTGAACAAATGGTGGTAATTGGCCACCCTAAAGCCTTGTCGCGATACTCGATCCAAAAACTAGAAGAATTTGTAGTTAAAAATAAAGAAATCAATACTTTTACGACTTTTACCCAACAGTTTAAAGTATAGTGATCTGAAACATGAGAAATGGAACAATTGTTTCTTCTCAGATCTCCTGTTTCCTGGATCATATATCTACCTATGATAAAACACATTGAAAATAAAAATATAGATAAAAAAAAGTGGGATGCACTCATTGCCAAAAGTCCTGATTCCTGCATTTTTGTTTATTCCTGGTATTTAGATGTTGTTTGTGAAAATTGGTCCGCGCTTGTCTTAAATGATTACGAATCAGTATTTCCGCTCGCTTCAAAATCAAAATACAAGATCAACTATTTGTATCAACCCTTTTTCACCCGCTATTTTGGTGCCTTTTCAAAAACTGAGCAAACAACTAAATTAACCACCTCTTTTTTAAAAGCTATTCCCGAAAAGTACAAATACATTGAATTTTGTTTACACGAAACAAATGATTTCGATCTATCCGATTATTCAAAAACCGAGCGAAAATATCAATTATTGAATTTAAATGCTCCATACCAGGCATTATATAAAGGATATTCAGAAAATGCGAGGCGTAATGTTAAAAAGGCCATTAAAGCCGGATTTGTCATAAAGCATGATGTTGCCCCCGAAGTTGTAGTTGATCTTTTTAAATCTACAAAAGGACAAGAGCTTGAAGTATTTAAAGTAAAGGATTATGAAATATTACTTGAATTAATGCGTTTCTTAGTTAAGCAAAACAAAGCGGAAAGTTCCGCTGTATATGACAAAGAGGGTAAACTATGTGCCGCAGGTTTTTTCATGAAAAGTAAGGATCGTTTTGTTTTTTTAAAAAGCGGTGTTACAGATCATGGTAAGGTGAATGGAGCCATGCACTTTTTATTTGACACGTTTATTCAACAATATGCAGGCACAAAAAGCACACTCGATTTTGGGGGCTCATCAGTTGAAACAGTAGCTCGTTTTTATAAAAATTTTGGGGCAAAAGATTGCGTATATTTACAGCTGAAAAAAAACTCTTTATCACGCATTGTAAAGTGGATTAGTAAAAAGGCATAATTTGCTAATTAATTAGTTGATAATGGATGATTTATAACTTTAAATTAATAACTCATAATTTTTTATGGTACACATTGTAGGAAGTCATAATTCAGTTTTTAACCAGTATATCGCTGAGATAAGGGATGAAGTTATCCAGAAAGACAGTTTACGTTTTCGCAAAAACATCGAGCGTATGGGTGAAATTATGAGTTACGAGCTTAGTAAAACATTGACCTATGAAACACGTGAAGTAATTACATCTCTTGGCATTGCTAATGTTTCAATGATAAAAGAGCAGCCTGTAATTGCAAGTATTTTACGTGCAGGATTGCCTTTGCACCAAGGGGTTTTAAATTATTTCGACCGGGCCGAAAATGCTTTTATATCTGCATACCGCAAGCATCACAAAAACGGAACTTTTGATATTCAATTAGAATACCTTGCCAGCCCCGATCTTAATGATAAGGTATTAATATTATGCGACCCGATGCTTGCTACAGGATCTTCAATTGTGCTTACCTACAAGGCATTGCTGCTTCGCGGAAAACCAAGACACACTCACATTGTAACGTTGATCGCCAGTGCAGAAGGAGTTGAATATGCAAAGAAAAACCTTCCGGAAAATGTAACGATCTGGTGTGGTGCCGTTGATGAAGAATTAACCGCGAAATCATACATAGTGCCAGGCTTAGGCGATGCCGGTGATCTGGCTTATGGTACAAAAATGTAATCAAATAATAGATTTTAGATATGAGTATTGAGATGTGAGACGTGAAGAACCTTTGACATTCATTATGCCAGGTACCTATCGCCCACTCAATACTCTTATCTTACATCTCAATACTAAGTTTAATGGGATCATTGTTGGAAATATTATCTGTTTTTTTGATGAGTACCGTTAAATTTGTTTTCGGAGGAGTTCCGCTTGCATTGGGCTTAGGGTTTTCATTTTTCCAAGCCGTTACTGTTACTTCTTTAGGAGGATTTGTAGGCGTTACCGTTTTTGTTTATACCAGCGATAAGCTTATTGCATATTTAAAAAAACGCAAAATCCTCAAACAACTTGAGAATCCAAATCAGATCCGGAAAAAATCATTTACCCGTAAAAATAAGATCATTATTATTGTAAAGCAACGCTTTGGTTTATTGGGCATTTCGTTATTAACTCCATTGCTACTTTCTATTCCTATCGGTTGCTTTTTAGCAGTTCGTTATTTTAACGACAAACAACGAATCCTGTTTTATATGTTTGGTTCTATTCTCTTTTGGTCGGTTTCTATCTCCTCTTTTAAACTCCTGTTTTAGTGAAAGATTACAAACACATTTTTTTTGATCTGGACCAAACACTCTGGGACTTTGAAACCAACTCCCGCGAAACCCTTCTGGAACTTGCCCATAAGTATAAACTTTCTGAAAAAGGTGTTGATTCCATTGATGAATTCATTGCTCAGTATATCCATATTAATAAACAAATGTGGGATGACTATGGCAAAGGATTGATTGATAAAAACACATTACGTTACAATCGTTTCCATCAAGCACTTGGCAGATATAAAATTATTGATAAAACTTTATCTGAAAATATAGGAAATGATTACCTGTCTATCTCTCCCTTAAAAACAAATATGTTCCCTCATTCCATCGAGGTTTTAAAATATTTAAGTAGAAAATATTCTCTTCATATTATAACTAACGGTTTTGAAGAGGTGCAGCATATTAAAATTAAAAACTGTGGTATTAAGCAGTATTTCGACCAGATAATAACTTCGGAACGGGCCGGTTTTAAAAAACCAGATATTCGTATTTTTCAATATTCCATGGATGTGGTTGCTGCCAGCGCACCAACCAGTTTAATGATTGGTGATAGTTTAGAGGCTGATATTATTGGCGCCCGAGGGGCAGGCCTCCATCAGGTATATTTTAATCCTGCCGGAAATAAACACGAAGAAGATATTACTTACGAAATTAAAAGTTTGAGAGAATTAATTAATTTATTATAGATAATTGTTTTCAAAAGAACATTATTGATAAAGGATTGATTTGTTAATAGCCTGAATTCGATTAATAAAAGAAATTAAAAACCAGCAAGGGAAGATTTCCCCTTACTTACTGAACAAAAAGAACCGGCTTAAATTTAATTCATGCATTTGAGCCTTTTTTTTACTACCAAAGTCACAAGAAATTATATATCTACTTGAATATTAAAATATCAGCAGGCAAACAACAATATCCATAAAATGTATCTAAATTTGTATTTGTAAAAACAGATCGAAAAATGTGAGGGGCATCAATATTTTTTTAAAATATTTATCAATGAAAATGAATAATAAAGTCCTATTCATACAAAACAAAATTCAATAAAATGATGACAGATAAACTATTAAAACGAGCATTGAATTTTGAATTTTTATCCGTTGAGGAAGGTGTGTTTTTATTTAAAAATGCTCCAACAGCAGATCTGATCTTTGTTGCCAACGAATTAAGAAAAATCCAAAAGCCCGATGGAAAAGTTACCTGGCAGATCGATCGTAATGTAAATACAACCAATGTATGTATTGCAAACTGTAAATTTTGTAATTTTTATCGTATCCCCGGGCACAAAGAGGCATATATCACCGACATTGAAACGTACAAGAAAAAAATAGAAGAGACCTTCCATTTTGGTGGCGATCAATTATTATTACAAGGAGGCCATCACCCGGGTTTAAGTTTAAAATATTATGTGGACCTGTTTAAAGAATTAAAAAGTTTATATCCTCAATTAAAACTTCATACACTTGGACCACCGGAAGTGGCGCACATTACCAAACTTGAAAAATCCACTCATACTGAAGTATTGAAAGCATTGAAAGATGCAGGGATGGACAGTATGCCCGGTGCCGGTGCCGAAATTTTGAATGATCGTGTTCGCAGGTTAATTTCAAAAGGAAAATGTACCGGTCGTGAATGGTTGGATGTGATGCGTGCAGCCCACCAATTGGATATCACCACATCCGCCACAATGATGTTCGGACATATTGAAACCATTGAAGAGCGCTTTGAACATCTTGTATTGATCCGTGAAGTGCAAAGTGAAAAACCAAAAGATGCAAATGGATTTTTAGCCTTTATTCCATGGCCTTTCCAGGATGATGGAACATTATTAAAACGTCATAAAGGCATTACCAATAATGTTACAGGAGATGAATATATCCGGATGATAGCCATGAGTCGTATCATGTTGCCTAATATTATTAATATACAGGCCAGCTGGTTAACAGTTGGTAAAGATGTTGCTACGCTTTGTTTACATGCAGGAGCAAATGATTTTGGAAGTATTATGATAGAAGAAAATGTAGTATCGGCTGCCGGTGCACCACACCGGTTTACAGCTAAAGGAATTCAAAAAACCATCCTGGAAGCAGGCTTTGAACCTCAGTTACGCACTCAAAAATACGACTACCGTGAACTACCTGCTGATATGGTGGAACAGGTGATTAATTATTAAATTTTCTTTATTGTTTTTTCGTATGAATTTAATTTTAAATGCTCGAAAAATAATTTTTTTATTGGGGCGTTCCTTTCTTAAACAAGAAAGGCCGGGCTTTCCTCTTCAATCTTCCCTTCCAAGTATGGAAGGGAAGGATTTTCGATGCAATCCCTAACGCGGCATTCCACTATAGAGAAGAGGTTAAGTTTCTACTTTACATCTGAATTTTCAAGCCATCATAAGCGAGTTCAATAGTGGCAGGCAACTCTTTTTGAACATCTTCATGCAAACCCAATTGATGACTGATGTGAGTAAAATAAGCCCGTTCGGGTTTTATCTCTTCAACTAATTCAATGGCTTCTTTCAAGGTATAATGAGAGATATGAGGCTCTCTTCGTAATGCATTTAGCACAAGGACCTTTGTCCCTTTTATTTTTTCTTTTTCAACATCTGAAATATAATTCGCATCGGTTATGTAAGTAAAATCATTTATTCTAAAACCGAATACAGGTAATTTATAATGCATTACTTCTATTGGTAAAAAATCTACTCCTTCAA
>JAZKBX010000332.1:0-39745 GCA_040388455.1 Bacteroidota bacterium | reverse complement strand
TTATTGACAGTAATTTCAATGCGTTTATAAACCTGTGTAACCGTTGCTTTCAATTTTATTTTTTATTTTTAATCTTCGGTTTTGATTCTGTAAAAGTTGATTTCTTTGCTTTTATTTCTTGCTGAAATTGATCTACTGTTTCATATTTTTCTGCTGGAACACCTGATACTAATTCTTTCCAATTAGCCGGGTAACGTGAAAACGTAGCGATATGAGCGGGGCATTTGCGTAAAATATTTATCGCTTTTTCATCGGTCAAATTATCATTCGTAATTACTGAATGATCAATATGTATTTGTTTTGAAATTCCGCTTTTGCTTTTTTGCAACTCAAATTGTCCCATTTGCTTTTGTGTTTGGTTTGTTATAATCATTTTGTTATTTATAAATTCCCGGATTGTTACGTATGCTTTTTTTATGCAACTTCCGCAATTGCTTCTAAAATATTTATCGAAACATTCATAATGTATAAGCTGTAATTCATCATGGATTTTTCGATCTGTTTTGTAATTTATTACACGCCTCGCAAACTCTCTGCTATTGATTAATTCCGAATCCATATTTATAAAAAAAGCGGATATTTCTTCCGCCCTTTATTTTAACGAAGTAAATTTTGATAAGATTAAACAGTAAACAATCCTTCAATCATAGCTAACGTTGTGGCGTAGTCTGTGATATAAATTGTCTTTGGTGGAAATGGTTCTAAGCCAGTATCTGCATCGCTCATAAGCGATATAGAGAACGCTCCCTGTGTTTCTTGATTCGCTAAATCTCTTTCAAGAGTTTCAACTTTCAAGCCTGCATCAAGTCCATATAATTCAAATGCTCCATTACCGGAAACTCCTTTGAATTTATTGTAAATGATCGCGCAAACATCACCGTCTTTCAGCTTCTGCATTTCTTCTTTTGCAGCGGCAAGAACTCCGAATGCTAAGAAATCAGTTTGATGCGACCATCTTTTGAATGGACCAATTTTTACTACTGAAAACTTTGGTTTGTGAGAGTTGTTTAAGCCTTGGTAAATATATCCTTCTACACCGCTATTCAAGATAATATTTTCTACAATCTCATTGTTTGCACCGTTTCTTGTGGTGCTTGCAATGTCTGATCTGTTGATCAAGATTAAAGTATCTTCCGTTCCTGCTTGTATCGGGTGGTCGCAATCTAACACAATGTTACCTGCTATTTTACCGCAAATTTCTAATGCCATTTTATTTTGGTTTTAAGAGTGATGAATATTTTTGCAGGGAATATTTCTACTCCCTGCAATTATTTTAGTATGCTACTTGAACCATGTAATCCTCAATCACTTTTGCATCCATCAAGAACTCTGCATCAAGGATGTTTAATTTTGTTTTCTTATCATAGAATACATCCATTCCGTTCAATGCTTCTTCGCTTTCTACACCGATTTGTAAATTTGATTTTACAGTGTAAACGATGCGGTGAGGTTGATACCATTTAGTACCGTTATTGAAGTACGCATTGATTGTGCGATCCCAAAAAGAGAACTTACGAACTGGAACACCATCAAACATTAGTTCACGTACCCCGTCTTTGTTAAGCTGATAAGAGGATTCAATTGCTGTATATGATTTATATTCACGAACTAATTGATCGTACACAGATTTAGTTACAATAAAGATAGTGTCATCACGGTCTGATAAGCGTGTATCTGCCTCTGTTCTCATTGTATCCATGATACCCATAACTAATTTGTTAGTCGTGTCAGTAGAATCAAATCTTTGCGCTGCATAACTCGCTTGTGCGTTCAATGCAATAGAAGTTAATTTAGTTGAATCAGCTGCAACAATTGCATACATTTGTTTGAAAAATCCGTCAACTGAATTGAAATAATCTACGTCAACACCGTTTGTTACGATACCAGCCGGTGAGCTATTGTAATTAGCGGCATCAGTATCACCGAACCAAGCATGACGAAGTTTTGCTTCATTCATTCCTGTAACACTTCTTTCTTCGATGAAGTTGAACACATCTGTGTTAGTAAGGTCTGCACGTTTAACGCCTTTATTTTGAGCCCATATAAAGAATGATGCATTGTAAGTAGTGTAGCACTCTTCGATTCTTAAACCTATTGGTGCTGGTTCCCAAAACTTTTGAGTTAATGATGCTGTTGGAGTGTCGGCTTCTGGTGAACAACCTGATCCGCTTTTACCAACTAATCCAAGCAATCCAAGGAATGCGATTTGCTGCTTAGCAACAATGCCCGGAACTATTGTATGGAACTCTGAAATTTCAGGATTCACAAACACGCTTGTAAAGATTGCCTCACTAAGAGCCATTACTTCTTTACCGTTCCAAGCGATTGACGCTGGATTTAAAACACCAAGGGCAACGCCTGACGGGGTTAATATTGCCAAGGCAACACTTCCTAATGTCAGGAATGGTGACAAGATAAATGCCATAGAGAAAATGGCTAACTTAAGAATTGATTTTGTTTTCATTTTTGTATTGATTTTTATTGTTTGTTTTTAATTTAATTATCGGGATGCTTTTTTGTAAGACGCTTTCTTTTCGTTTGCCAATTCGGAAACTGATTTGTCAGCAACCTTTTTTGTGTTGGCGAATTTTGCTTGTCCTTCTTTCGGGACAAATGAAGATCCGATTTGACCTCTCAATTCATCCATTGAAGTTTGTAATGTTGCTTCAAACTCTGTTGCCATTGTAGCGTTTGCAGATTTTAAACTTTCGATTTCTGCTTTTAATGTAGCAACTTCTGAAACTTCTTCTTCTTTTGTTTCAATAGATACAACTAATCCGGCTGCGTCAACTTCAATCACTGTTCCATCTTCTGCGGTGTAAACTCCTTCTGTTGCTGGCACGCCATCAACTGTTACAACGTCACCAATTGCGCCAACTTCGCCTTTCATTGTAATAACTACAACGCCTTTATCAGTTGTGTACTCTTTTGTTTTTTCTGCTGCTACGGCTGGAATCTCCACCGCTACATCAGCTATTTTCATATCTTTTCTGAAAGCCGCAAATGCGGAATCAACCATTTCTTTTACTGTTTTCATTAATGAATTATTATTTGGTTTGTCGATAAATGCAACTGCATTCAATTTTGGAGAGGGCAATATTTCAGAACAGAAACCCATTGTAACACACTGTTCGGGTGTTAATGATGTTTCCTGATTCATTAAACCAGTAACAGCATCTTTAGTAAGACCAGTGGCAGATACGTACATTCTTGCCATATCCTTCTCATTCTCTTTAATCATTTCAGCAAGTTCTACAAGTTCGCTTGCATTGCCTGAAACGTTTGCCATTAAAGGATTGTGGATAGAGTATCTTGTTCCTGCAATTATTTTTCTACTTGCAATAGGTTGTGACAAATGGATTTCAGTACCCATGCTTGCACATTCTGAATCAGCGATTGTGAAACAATTAGGAAGGCTCTTTACGTACTTTGCAATTAACTTTCCCACACGAATAGAACCACCCAAAGAATTGATAAAAACATCATACCCCTCAATAGTTGCATCTGCTTTTTTTGCATCTTCAACCTGAGCAACGACATCCTGTAGTTCAACACCTTTTACTAAGACGGTTCCGTCATCGTTATAAGTATTTCCTATTTGTCCTGTGATATAGATTTTTGCTTTTTTCATTGGAACAAATTTCGATTAAACATTATTGATTATATTTACAACAAATTTTGTAAGTATGAATATTGATGTTATCGCTTGTGGTGAAAGTGCTTTAAAGTATGCCTATACGGGCAATATAACGGTTGGCGTAAATGACTGTTATAAAATACATCCTGTTGATTATTTGGTATGTGTTGATTTACCACGGGCATTTGAAAAGGAAAGGTTAAGGCAAATATTAAATAGCCGACCAATTAAATTCTATACTCAATTATCAGACTGGAAAGCGTTAATGAAAACGTATGAACACATTGATTTTGCTAATGGTTCGGGTGTTTTGAAAAGGTTCGGAAAAGATAATACAATTTGTTATAGCAACAATAGTGCATTCGTTGCCTGTGTTATCGCTTATAAATTAGGAGCAAAACAAATCAATTTATATGGTGCAGATTTTAATACGCACCCTAATTTTATTGATAATAATTTAAAGAAGACATTGAAAGATTTTAAGGCTTTGGATAATTTATTATCTTTGAATGGATGCAAACTAATGGTTACAAAAGAAAGCAGGCTAAGCGAAATTATACAATCAATATAAATATGGAAATAAATTTTATACACACTAACAACATTGATTTAGACAAGGAAATTCTGTTGATTTTATGCAGAATAATGATTTTCAATGAAACTAATTATGATAGAAAAATAAACTCAGACAGAATTAAAGAGGTTATAAAAAAATACCCAAATGCAAAGGAGTTAATTTTACACTTTATTTTATTTAATTATTCTGAATTTGCTGAATCAAACAGGTTTGATAAAATTAAATTAATAAATATTTGCATGTTCGCCAGAAAAGTTATGAGGGATAACGGCTATAATTATAAAAAAAGGCATCATAATTTTAGTGAATTATTTTATAGGGAAAAGTTTGGGCTTCTTGGTATGTATTCTAAACGGTAATTTTATCCCAGTGTTTCGGGTGAAAGTCTTTAGGGTTCAATGCTCTTGTCCCTCTTCCTAAATGCTTGACATATTTTTCCACCGGGAAATCAATAAGTAATTTTGATTTCTTTTTTTTATTAATGTCAATCATTGAATTAATCATTGGGGCGCCATGATGAATGATAGGCAAGTATTTAAAATATTGATCTTTGTTTATTAGTGCAAAATAAGGATGCAAATATTTTATTCCTTTATCTGTATTCATTCCGTTGTTATCCACGTTTACGACCTGACCAACTCCATAGCTGTTTTTAATTTTATCAAGCATTTCAGGAATAATATTTCCATTTATTACGGTGTCGGAATCAATTAACAAAAAGTATTCAGATTCACATTTTGAAATACCTAAATTCATTCCTTCGCCATGCCCAATGTTTCTATTTACTGAATGAACTTTTGTAACGTAGTTTATCAATGACCTTGCAAAATAATAACAAGGGTCGCTTGGTTTCGACCCGTCAATAATAATCAGCTTCATTGTAGGGTAAAACTTCCTAATAGATTCAACGCATTTACAAAGTAGATTCCTTGTATTGTAGCTTACTATAATGCCTGTAACTTGCTCCATAAATATTCGCCTGTTGCTTCGTATGAATGTTTTTCTTTAACCCATTCATAGGTTTGTGTTTGTAATAAACTTATTTCGAAACTCGACATTGAGAGTAATTTATTCATCTTAAAAATAAAATCTTTTTCGTTATTGCAAATTATAAACGGACATCCACCATAAGCATTTTCATAAGCCTTTTCATTTATATTTTGAGTTACTACAATCTTCCCGGCTGCCGCTGCCTCAAATGCTGTAACGCCAAAGCATCCATAAGGCTTGCCGTTTAATTCAGGTTTAAACAATTCAATATAAATATCGCAATCATTCATTCTTTTTTGTTGAAGTTCATGGCTAACAATTTCAGATGAATGATTCAAATTAAATTCATGGTCAAGCTTTGTGAGCATCTCTAAAATCTTTAAAGTTCCTTTAACTTCTGAATTGCTTGGAAAATGTCCAATTTTATACGGCTGTTTACTTTCGTGCCCAAACTTCTTTACATCTTTCACATCTATTGCGGTTGCGATATAGTGCAAGTTTTTTGCACCAAGCCCAACAAATTCGCATTGATCCGTAAAACTTAAATTAACAAATGGATTAAAAACTCCATTGAAGTAACTCGGTCTTGAGCGATAACGTGAGCCAGTATGATACACAATAGTTTTTTTATTTAAACAATACTTTAAAAGTTCTTCGTCCGTGTGAAACATCTGAACAATATCAGCATTCTCAATCTTCCAAATCAAAACATTTCTACTTACGATTTCGCTCTGAGTAGCATAATTAAATGGGTGCAATTTTGTTTTTACATCTTCGCAATCAACACCAATTGATCGCAATGCTTTTGCGTTTTCGTGCGCAAAGTTTGCATAGTCTTCTGTAGAAATATTTAACACTTTCATAATCCGTATAACTTCTTTAATTTAATTTTCATTGTTTCTATTTCAATTGCCATCTCTCCATTTAATCTGCCTCTGCGAGTTTCTTGCCCTTCGTGAATAGTGTAACGCATTACTGGTTCTTTTATAGCAACACAAGCGCACTCCATTAAGCACTGAGCCTTAAACATATCATCAAGTTGATAAACAAAACTTTCATCTATCATAAATTTTTCTTTGATGCTGTTTTTCCACATCATCGCAGTAAAATTTATGTAGCCTACATTTAAGCATCTTGCAGCATTTGGAGATTCGCCAAGGAATAACCCAATCTGCTCTCCTTTAATATTTTGATGAATTACGCCTCCCCAAACAACTTCTGTAAAATCGTTTTTCATAAACTCCTTTACCCTTACAGATATACTTCCTTCATTCATTTGATCGTCATCGTGTATTTGACAAATTAAATCGCCTGTACATTCTTTCCATAAAACATTGTGCCCGGTTCGTGTGTCGCCCTTATCCCTTGTTATTATTTTTACATTTGGATTTCCGATAAACTTTTTTAACATTTCATTAGTGCCATCGGTGCATCCATCGGATAAAATAATTAATTCTTTATTTTTATAATCTTGAATAAAATAGCTTTCGATTGCTCTAATTAAAAGATCACATCTATTGTGTGTTGGTATAATTACTGATACTTTCATGATACTAAATAAATTATAAATGACCAAATGATTATTAGGGAAAAAACAACGATTAATAACCCTCCTTTTGGGTCGCTCCCTGTCTGAATATATCTTTTATAGTTTCCATTAAAACTCATTCTTTCGCTCCTCTGCTTACCTTTCCTGTTTCGCTCATTCGGCAATCGTACCAATGTGATCGAATACCTGAATTGAAAACCTCGTTAATAAAACTAAAGTCCCCCATTCTTTGTTTTCCAAAATGATGAATGAATTTATTATAAATTTCTTTTGTTACTACGAAGCATGAACCGCCTATGCTTCCAGCTATTGGCTTCTTTGATGACCATACATCATTAGTCGGGTAGTCGCAATTGTTAGCGTTTTTAATCAGCATTTTAAATACAATAACATCGGGGTTGTTGAACTCTTTTGCTATTTCTTTCAATTCTGATACCATTTCAGGATTAACTATAAAATCGTCATCATCCAATAAAAACACGTATTTGCCGGATACTGCATTTTTAACGTATTCAAAACTTTGATTTGCTTCTAACATTCCATAACCAACTGGATCAGTTATAAATATTTGCTCAATTTCTTTGTTTGTAAGGCTTTCAATTGATTCCTGATTTTTACTGAATCCGTTAGGGCGCTTGTATTTTCGTGTAACTATTGAAAGAAACGGTTTTTTGTGATGCTTCTTAATTTCAATTTGGTGTTTAATTCCGGCATAAAACTCAAATGATTTTTGGTCAACGTTTGACCGTAAAAATTCTTTTGTTGCATCGTGCAAATTGTACGCTCCCCAATTTAAAGTATGACCACCTCCACCGCATAATCCGATACCATGCTTTATACCTATGGCAATAGTCTCATTCAGCTTAACTGCAACCCCCTTTAATTGCTTCCAAAGAATCATATCTGTATACGCATAGCTATCTTCTCCCCATTCTATTTTGGCTTGCTTAGAAATCATTGTCGACATCATGCTTGCTCTTCCCGGGTGAGATAAATGAGTGTACATATTTGTCATTAGGTTGTAATAAATAGTTGTGCTTAATCCAAACAATTCAGGAGCCCCATTTTCGAGCCAATTTTTAACCATTAACTCAATGTAATCGTTGCGATAAAAGTCATCGTCCTCAATAAATATAATTACATCAGCACCTTTTTTAAACAACCTTTCGCACCCGATACGGTAACGATAAGTAATATCAACCTTATCGCTCAATGGCTTGTCGTCTACAATTTCAATGATGTCAGGTTGTATCGTTTGTTGATCCATCAGATATTTTGAATGAGCAAGAAACTTTGGTCTATCCCCCCGGGTAATAACAAGAACACCTATAAAAAATCTTTTCATGCCGTCATTGATTTTATTGCATTTCTAACTGTGTTATCGTGAACGCTGAATATTGTTGCAGTATTTGAAACGCTAATCATAATACAGTCTTTGCATTCTTTATTTGCTTCTAATTCTGCTTGATAGTTTCTGAAAATATCGTAATGAAATTTAACTTTCACCGGGATTACACCAGCTTTTAAAAAACGTTTTAGTTTTCCGCTTTTATCCATTTCCTGAATTTCATCTGCTATCATAAATTACCTTTATCGGTTACTTTAATATTATTCCCTACTGATTCAACTATGTCCTGAACCAATACGATAGGAGCCGGAAGCGTTCTATTAATACGTCTTTGAGCGTTTGAAGCTGCAATATAATCATCTGTTCTACTTGATAATCTATTCGCTAATAAGCCTCCGTCATTCGTTGACCCACCTCCAGCGAACCCGGGAACACCTATTGCTCTAAATGTATTTGCGCCTCCTAATGCTTGCTGTTGACGCTCGTTTAAAATAACTTCATTGGTTCTTACAGTTGCCAATAGGTTATCTCCATTGCTTCTGCTTATCCTTCTTCCATCAGATGAAGTAATTCGCTTGCCCGATAAAGTTTTTCCACCATCTGCGAATGCCGGGGCTTCCTGAGATGAAACAACCTGAGCCTCTAATGCACCTGTGAAGATAGCGGCTGCGGCATAGGCAGCAATCTCATAAGGAGTAGCTGCATTAAATGCAGTCATAACACCCTGAGCGGTTTTGATTGCAATATTTATTAATGCAAGTTTCTTTCCTGATTCAAATTGCTTTCTTTTTATAACCGCTTCCTTTGCAGCGGCATCTAATTTTATTCTGTTTGATTTTGTTTCAAATTCTTGTTGGGTAATTATTCCTTGATCAGCTTGGGTTTGAAGTGCATCAATTTTTATTTTTGCCTCAGTTTCTATTCCGGTTATTTCAGCATTTCTGTTATTATTTTGTATTTCAAAAATTGAAGAAATATTTGTTTGAACAGAAGATGTTAAGGAAGAATTTAATTTCTTCATATCCTCAACGTGCTTTTCGTACGCCACTCTTTCGGCTTCCATGCTTGCCAACGCAGCATCGAAAGTGGCATCAATCCGATCTCTTCCTGCTTGCTCTATTTCTTCTTCTGATTTGGTTGCAGCGTCAACCCTTGGCTTGTCAGATTTTATTTGATCGTCAACCGCTTTATCAAATTCAGTTTGGCGAATCTTATAATGCTTGCTTTTTATTTCATCAACGTTAGTCTCATACGCTTCCTGTTGAATCTCTAAAGCATCGTGCTTTGTTTTATTATCAGCTAATGATTTTGATATTTCAGATAGCGCCCTGCTATTTTCAAGTGCCGCCTTAGCCAACTCCCGGACTTCATCATTTGCGATCATTTGAATTTTCTGATCTTCTATTTGTCGCAATAGTTTTTCATTATCTGCCAACCTTTTTTCATTAGCAGCCTCTTCATCTTTTTGGATTTGATCTAAAATTTTCTTTGTGTTATCCTTTGTTTTTTCCGTTTGCTCTTTTATTTTTTCGGTAGCCTTTACAGTTAATTCTAATCTTTTTCTTGATACCTCAGCTTCTGCTTTATAAATATCATCTTGAGTTTTCGATTGTAATTTTCTCAATTCATCCAGTTTAGTTTTCTGATCGTCTGTTAATCTGTTTGATATTGTTTGCCTTGCTATTCCTGCTCTATCATAGGATTCCGTTGTGAACTTCTCTAATTTTTCTAAGTCTTTAATTTGTTCATCGATTCTCTCCTTTGATTTTTTCAGCTTGTCAACTTCCATTTGTTCAATTTCTTTCCCAGCTGATTTTGCAAGTGATATTTTTAAATCATAGATACGATTTTCCATATCAGTTAAACGTTGTAACGCCTCCACCTGCTTATCAACGCTATCTGTTGCAGCCTTTTGAACCAAGTACCAAGCCCCAACTATTGCCGCTATTCCGGCTGCAACCCATACGATAGGAAGAGCTAACATTGCCGCCCCAACTTCATACATCGTTACTGCCAATGCCTTACCTCCTTCAATCATTCCAGCCCATGAAAATGATTTAACAGTAAGAGAAAGAACCTTTGCTCTTTCCGCTGCTTCTTTAAAATCTAATTCCAATAAAGAACTACCAACGTCTTTTAATTGGTTCTTAAATTTGCCAAGGTCGCTTCCAGTTGCAGCTGATTTGGTTGCCGCATTGATGTCGTCAAGTTTATCTTTAAGTTCTCCAGCGTTATTTGTGGCAGCCTTAAACTCTTTTGAGTCCATTCCAAAAGCGTTTGCCGCATCAACCGCAGCGGATTTAGCTGCTTTCAATTCCGCTTTAAGCTCTTTTAATCCTTCCGAATAGTTACCTACATTCCGGTAATTATTTCCTACGGCTGTTTCGTTTGATTTTAAAGCGTCCGACAAATTTAATACTTGCTCTTTTAATTGCGCCCCCCTTTGTGTACCTGTTACTTCTGCCTCACTTAGCTTGTTTAATTCATAAGTACTTGCTGATAGTGCTGCTTTCAATTGAACATTACTGCCAGTCATATCAGCATTAGCGACCGTGGCATTATTTATAACTCTTTTCAGGTCGGAAACCTGAGTGCTATATTTTTTTATTTCAAGTTGATTTTCTGCAAATTGCTCAGACCCTTGTTTCCCCTCCTTCCTGAGCAATGCCTGAGAAGTGGTTAGTTTCGCTACCTCCGCATTTGCAACCTGCAATTCTTTTTTATAAGATGCAATGTCAAGATCTACTTTTACAATTACCTTCTTTATTACTTCGTCTGCCATTTTATAATCGAATTAATTCGCATTGCGTTAATTTTCCTGCCATGTAATTACTTATTTTGTTCACATAAAAATATCCGTTGATCTGCATTTTCGGAGTTTGAACATCAAGATAAATAGGAATAGAAAAATCCATTTCAGAAACATCAATGATGTTTAATTTAAAAAATGCTGTGATTTTTTTAACGTTATTTAAAATGCTTTGAAGTTCTGCATAGTTATTTTCTAACAAATTATTCGCCCATCCAAGATTACTTTTGTCGGGTAAGACAAAATAGCATAACGGAATAGTATTGCTTTGTGAATTTGTTGTTGATCCATCAAGGTAAACCAATGGAGAAGCTAAATTCTGCTTATCCAAATAAAGTATTCTTGGAATAGTTGCCAAGTTAAATGAATCGGTTATTACATCGTACTTGTTTATGTATGGTACATCCAGGCCGTTTAATTTTGTTTTCATTTCAGTTTCCGCAAACGGAGACTGTACGACTACTTGACTTAATGGCAACGTTTCATTTTTAATGGAAATGATTCCTGACTGCAGAAGGTTTCCAAAATTTACCGATTCATCAGATGTGTATTGAAAAACATTTGATTGAGCATAGTTGCCAATTGTAAACTCGATGTTTATTTTATTAATATCCATTTTGCCCGACCAAGTTTTGGCAACTGGCATATTTTCAGTAATCTTTTTAAACGAAGTGAACGCTATATTTTTTGAGTATTCATTTGTTTGAAAAGACAAATTATACTTTTGGCTAATCAGCTTAACATAATCAGCCTGCTTAATATTAGGCATGTTGACAGCGATTGGGAATACTGTACCAAATACGGCGTGATCGCTTATTTGCGCCCTATCAATATGCAGGTAAGAAGCATCTGAGAAAGTAATTGTATCGCTTTGAATTGAAGAGCAAACGGTAACCGAAACAATATCACCAAAGTTTAAAAACTGATTCTCTGTCATTGTTATTATTCCCGAAGACCCGGCAGCTACTACCACATCTTTTATTGTTGGCTCAGGAAATAAGAAGCTACCAACGAAAGTTAAAAATGAAAGACGTACAGTGATTTGACCAGTACCTGTTGAGGTGTATGGTAATGATAATTCAAATCCGTGTTGATTTGAAATGTCAGCAATGAATACCCATCCCGGTAAATAATTATACCCTAATAAGGCATCGCCATAAGTCCATTGAGCATTAGAATCCGTTGTTCTTGTATCCAATACTCCTACATAAACAAAAGGAGCTTCCGCTGGACTTGCCGATAAATCAGGACTAAATGCCGCGGAAGCTGTTATTTGTATCGGGAAATCTAACGTTTGATTTGCGTCTGAAAATAAAGGGATTAGCAGATCCGCAAATTTTTCTACTTTAAAATCGCCCGAATAAGTGTATCCGATCGCTTCAACAATTCTATCAAGAATTGTTTTGGCAAATATAGCAGGCATAAGCCTTCTTACATCTATTTGACGAACTGTTAGACTTGCTCCGTTGTAATCAATGATAGGGTAAATGATGCCTTCTGTATTCGCATTTGCAGCAATGACATGAGCCATTGTCCACGTTTCTTCCAAGTCGGTAAAATCAATGTCTGATAACGCTCGTTGTGCCATCAACTCAAAGGGGCTACCGTTGCCGGTGGTTACTTGAATCTTAAAACCTCCGTCATAGCTATTTACTATGGCTATTCCGTTCGATACGATCTCGATACCATTCTGAATATACCGGCAAATATTTTTCGCATAAGGAACCTTACTATTTGAATTCAACCCGGAGCAAAATTCTAAAGCGATTTGATTGTTCTTTGTTTTAGGAACTTTAAACTCATTACTAAAACTTCCATTCCTTCCCGACATATTAGAAATGTCATTAACCTGAATCGTTAATCCAATTTTGGATTCGTCTCCAAGTTCAATGTAATTTCCATTTATGTACAGTTCTTCGGTCATTTAAACAACTTTCATTTGATGTGTAAATTGCTTTTCTTTTTTCGGAAAGAATGATTTGATCCAAAGTTTTATTCTCATTTTAAGGAACAATGTTTTGTAAAATAGTTCTCTCCTTTGTCTTTGATGCTCTGTCTTTCCTTCAATGATATAAACCAATCGTATTAATTCGGTTTTCATTTCCAACATCTTAGCTCTTTCTTCTTCCGGCAACTGCTTTGGAATTGGTATTGTAATATACTTTTTGTAACCATTATCCTTCCATTCACGATCCCAAACATCGTATGATAAAATCATTTCTCCATTACGTGTATTTACTTTCCGAACATATCTATCCCATTCATTCCGAAATGAATTGTAAATAGATAACACCTTTTCATTTGGCTGGTTCGATGCCTGTAAAATAAACGCTTGCACCATTGAGGCGAATTTCTTTTTACCTGCTTTTATGATTTGTTTTTTTAATAGCATTTTTATTGTGTTTGAATATTTATTGTAGGTAATAATAAAGTAAGCTCGATCTCTGCATGAGTTGAATTAGTTGATAGCACCTTATACGTTTGTGGCAAAACTTTTACACGCTTCCATTTAGGTAGCGGAGATGGTGGGGAAGTAGGGTTATCCGTTGCCCACGTTTCAGGATTTGTCAACATCAGAACATCGGGCGACATAAGCAAACCCTTCAACCCTCTTATATCGGCTAATTCAAGGTAAGCGTGACAAACTAATTCAGGCGTTGCACCCTTTCCTGTATATTCGCCATTGCCTAAATCGGTTGCTAAATCAATAGTTTGCGGTGTAAATTCTCCTTCACTTACAACTTCCAATACATCTTCCTGCATGGTATCGAATAGCCAAAAATTACGACCTCCATTTGTTCCCAGCCAATTCAAATAAACTGGATTCGCATTTTCGCATGATGAATTTATTTTTACTTTCTTTTGCTCTGTCAATCTGTGATCGGTCACAACTCCGTCATCATAAGCTAATGAAACTAAAGCGTAATCAGTGTTAGCCGGGAATGACTCCCCAAGCATTAGCCTATTTACATTTTCCGTACTCGTTGCATCAAAAATATTAATATCAATAAAACCAGTTGCTGACCCTCCTTTATCAAAATATATTTCAACCTTTCTTAAATTGTTAATCCCGAAATAGTCAATATTGAAGACGTAACAAATTTTATCCGACATTATAAAAGTCAATGCAAACGGGAGGTCTTTAAAATAAGTTGGAGCAACGAAGTCTGATAAAAATTTCCCTTCTTCATAAAGCAATGAAGGAACGTATGCAGCCATGTTAGTGCCGTATTCATCTTGTACTTGTTTTGTTGCATTTACAAAGTTCTTGTCGCCTAAGTAATCTAAAGAGCCATAACCTATTCTTGTTGTGTTGTAGTTCTCAAAAAAGGCTATGTTATACTTTCCTCCCAGCGTTGGATCGGGTGCGGTTACTTCATCGAATGAAAATGTTTCTTCGTAACTAACCAACGATTTCAGGTACTCCATTATGTTGGTTGTGATTATCCCGGAGGGTGAACACACATTTACATTAGTGCCAATAAGCGTTTCATGAAAAGAATCGTCCAACGAATACACTACCGTTTCAATAAAATAATTCTTTCGTGCTGAAGAATAATTGAGCCATCCACCTGTTACGGTTCCGGTCATCGGGTGTGCTATTTCATAGTAATTTATGAATACAGATGATGCCTTGCTTATGATTTGATACGTCCCCGCAATCACTCCGTTAGTTGTTTCAATATAAATGTAATCACCTACAACACCCTCCACCATTGCTGCTTGATTAGCCATGTTTACAAATGCGGTGTTTGATCCGCTATCTGTAACATTCACTATTGAAAAATCCTTTCTCTGAAATGTAAATACTACCGGGTGGTGGACGGCAACCCAATAGCTTTTATTAGCTGGATTGCCTTGTATATTGGCAGAAGGGAACGATTTTAACGCTATACTCATTTGAAATCTTTTAAAACTTCGGAGCTTAAACTTGATGTTAGTGCAGCTCCTATGCTGTTTGTGAATGAATCTATTCGAGATTTATTTATGATCGTATCGAAAATATTATTACCACCTCCACGCTGATACAACAGTGTTCCGTGCCTATGAATACTATTGCTTATCGCATAACTCAATGATAGCTGTGTCATTGTGTCGCCTTCTTTTTTTGCCCTTGGCTCTATTCCGTGTTTTTGAATCCATGAGTAAATCACTTCCTGTAATGTCGGGCTTCCTTTTTTTGTACCTGACTTAGTTGGCGCACGACCATTAATAAGAACTGAAATGTAAGGGCTTCCAACAATGGATAATGAACTTTCAGTAACAATGCTTTCAATCGTTGGTGCAAACCCTTTTGAAACAGCCTTTACATCTGATTTTAAAGCTTCTGCAAATTGTTCTAATATCGGCTTTATTGATCCCATTTTAAACGCAAACGCCTGTAACGATTGTAGGCTTTATTAATAAATCTAAAAATATACCGCTCGCTGCTACATCGAATTTATTGACTACACGACCTCGCAGAGCTCTGGTAACACTGATCGAGTCAATCAATTTGTTGCCGCTTAAATCTTTGTAGTTTTGTAGTTGTGAAAGAATGTTTCTGCACGCTAAACGAGCTATTTCAATGAGCGGCTCGCTCTCTAATGCGGTACTGTCCAGTTTGTCCTTATCCCCAATAAACAAAGAAACAGGGTATTCTTCGCCAATGCGACCGCCTGCAACTAAATCAAATTTTAGACTTGGAATAAAAAACAGAGAAGCAATGGGAAATTCAGCATTTTCTGCCCAAAGATTCATTTCGCCTTCTTCTGCGTAATGGAAAGAGAATGTGCCAGTATTTATTTTGCTGACAACATCTGATATGATTTCGATCAGTGTCATAAAAAATGGTTGCGTACACCTTCATACGCTGCTAATGTGTTACTTTTTTTCTGACATTATCAAAGTGTAATTTCTTTGATAATCGCTTTCTGTTTTCATTCGCAATAACTTTGCAAATATAACATTTACTTCCAAATCACAAATATCTTTTTGCTTTAATAAATCACCATTTGACAAAGAATCTAAAGTATTTCCTCTGCCAAACTTATTAAACTTATCTATTCCAGCCCTTTTTTGTTCCGGTGTTGCCTTAAAATGTAACTGCTCTGATTCTTTTTTAAGATAAACACTTAACTGATCGTTTAAGTTGTTCGTCAAATAAATAGCATCGTACAAATTCATTTGCAAAACATTTCTATCCGGGTAATAAATTTTAATTATTTCGACAATGTTTTTTTCTTGTTGCGCTAATTCCAATTGCAACAACTTCCCGAATGATTCTTCATTTATATTTACAACATCTTCCCCTTTCCAGTCACCAATATTTATTGGGTCTTCCATCCACTTTAAGAACACAATCAGCCCATCAATGAAGGCTTTACCAAGTTCTTCAATAGCTGATTTAGGTAAGCCAGTTAATGATGAAACTACCGTATTGAATGAACTTTCAGGATTAATTGCAATCAAATATTGACCAAATGTCAACTCCGACCAGCTTTGCGGTAACTGAAATTTAATTTTATTGGCTCTTAATTTTATCATTGTCTTAAATCAATTCTTAGTTTATAAATCCGTTGCTCCATGTCATTTAACCTTTGAATGGAATCTAATCTTAGCTGCAATTCTTTTTGTTGAGGTGTATCGCATCCGCATAATAACACCGCTAAAATAAATAATAATTTCTTCATCTTTTACGTGTAACATTTAAAGTTGGCGCTGATAATATCGGCTTTAAATCAAACCAATATCGCATCATTAAAACATCCCTCCAGTCAGGGGATCTGCCTATCTTGTCCTTAACTTGCTCCTTTGGAATAATTCTTAATTTTCCTTCCAAATCAGACTTGTAACTCTCAATAGTTTCCAATTCTTCTACAATTTCTTCTTTATGCTTGTCTGAAATATCAGCACGGAAATAAACACCGTTTTCATTTACTTTTTTTGCAAAGTAATAGATACATTGTGTTTGTAAATTTTGAAAGTTTGTTTTTTCCATGCCGAGGCTAACAAGTTCCGGCAAGGCAATTGAGTTGTTTACAAAACCTTTTATCCCACAATTATCAACAACACCTCCACCTACTCCATCTTCATCAGCAATACAAAAATGTTTCGGTATGGTGTGCTTAATTCGCATCGAATTTATGCAATCCTGAATCTGAGTAGTCTTTGACTTATCGAAAATATGAGCCTCGATTACTATCCACTCATCCCATACTAGAACTATCGCTTTATCGCTTCCAAATCGTGCAATATCCGCTGTTAAATACTTCTTGCCAGCTTTAATATGATCGTTGTGGAAAACGGCTAAAATGCTATCGTAATCACATAAAGCATTTGGGTTGTCGTCATATTCCCAATTACCCTTCAATAAACGTTCTTTCTCATTCTTAGAAAGCGTCCTATCCAAATGAATGAGATAATCTTTAGATAACTGCTTGTTGTCCTGCGGCATGGCTTGAATGAACCTTTGCCACTCTTTTAAAGAGCCTTCTTTATTCGGCTTGTAAAAATCTTTGTATAAATAGTTTTTTGAAGGGTTACAGGTTTGCAACACCTTGCCATTTATTCCGTAAATTTCATTCTTCCACCTGCCAACAGATGCCTTTAAATTGTTTGTCGCTTCGCTTGTAAACTCCCCTGCTTCCTCAATCCACCCTCTTGTATTTTGCATTGAGCCAAAGCGGTAAAACATTGGATCGCTTGGCAAATACTTTGCGTCCAATAAAAATACTTTCGATTTATTGTAAAGCTCAAAGAAGTTGTCTTGCCCGTTGTACTTATAATAGTTTGATGTTATTCCCCAATGTTCAAACACTTCATGAATGGATGGAATAGTAAATTTTCGTAGGTCGTTTAATTTTTTACGGGCTATAAAGTAATGAGTTTCAGGATAGATAAGAGCGTCCCCAAATATTAAAGAGCATCCTGTATATGACTTAGCGGAGCCTTTAGACCCTCCATAGGCTATATCTGTTACGGTGTTATCGCACCAAACCTTGGCGCACTCCTTTTGTTTTAGGTTTCCTTTTGTGTCAAAACATAACTTCATAAATGCGATTTGTCCACCGCAAAGACAAGCGGTATCATTGAATAGTTACTTTATTTCCATTCCAGTTATTTGAGTTATTCCGATAGCACCGGAATGCTCTGTTTGAACCTTGTCCCCGTATTTCTTAGGAGCAAGCTTTGAAGCCTTCCATTTACGGGCATCTACACGCAATTTACTTCGGCTTGTCCACTCTTTGTTTTCGATCTCATATTGAACTTCCCCTTTAGTGACGGTCATGAAATCGTTAGTTGCATCGTCAGATATTTGAATTATCTCGTCAGCTAAGAAATCTGCCTGATCTTCGCGCGCGCGGGTGTAATTATCGCAAAACTCTTTGTTTTCGGGAGTTGCAAGCCATCTCATTACAGTTGCATGATGTGGCATATCATCTGATTTGCAAATAGTTACCAACCCTTTTGATGAAGTGCTAAGTATTTCGCATATCTTATCGCACACCTCCTTAGAATACTTTGAAGGTCTCCCATTTTTTTTGGGAGGCGTTGGTAAATTATTTTTTGGTAATGGTGTTGCCATATCGCAAATTTAGCAATTTTTATTTAATTAGTTCAGGCTTTTCATAAATGTTTCCGATAATTTCAAAATCTGAATCGCAATCTAAATCAATGTGGTGCTGATTTTTGCTCCACTTCCATTCAATCTGAAATCTACACATTTCTTGATTGTAAATTACTTGTCCTATTTTTTCAACTTTGATATTTCCCCAAAATCCGCCAGCGGGGAGAAGACCCTTGCAAATATCTCCTTCGTAAGACTCTTTTCCGTTTTTATCTTTAAGTCCTGTGAATTGCATTAAAATAGATGAGAATTCAAAGTTCCTTGCGTCATCTTTTATGGAAAAGTATGTCATTTGATTAAATGACTTATTCCAATTCCGAAACTTTATTTCTCTATTCATTCTTCTTATTAGTTTTAAATCGTTTACGTTTTGTTTCCCAGTCCTTAACTCCTATTATTTTTGCTGATTTATATACTCTCGTTTCTTTGTCAGCACAAACATACATTCTGCAATGTGGGCTATCTGCATAATGAGCTTTTACAGCCATCACTGGAAAGTCTTGAGTTTCTTCCATTACAACCACATGGTACATATATTGCAATCTTTTTCCAATATAAAAGTGAGCCACTTTTAATAAATCTCCAACCAAAAATTGCTTACCCATTTGATCGTAATAAGTATTATCTCTTAATATTTCTAATCTTTTATTATCCTTCATTTTTCCTAATCAATTTTAAATCGTTTATACTAACCGAAACAGGCTCTTTGCCAACCATTACTTTAGCGTTACTGCCATCAAGTGATATTACTGTTCCGTACTTTGTTTCGAGTTCGTCTGAGCAGATCATTACGAAGTCTTTTGGGGTTATTGGTTTCATTTGTTTAGAGCCTTTTCTTTCAAAACAAAGACATCGGAATCATCAAACATAAAGCAGTTTGGACAGTAGTGTTTCCCATCTTCTCCTATATTATTTTTTGAATCCCCCTTATGCCAATCATTATCCGCAGCCATTTCTTCAGATATGTTTTCATCTCCCCAAAAAGAAACCCCATCATAATTTTCATTGTGTTCTCCGCATACATCGCATTCGACTGCGTAAAATGGTTCTTTGATTATCATAAATTCTTATTTTCTATTTGTTAATTAATTTATCACACATTTTAATGATGACTCCTAATGTCTTTTTCTAAATCTTTAATTACATCACTTAATTCGTCAACTTTTTTCACTAACTCCTCCTCCCTACTCTTTAGTCGCTCTATTTCTGCTTGTAGCTCTTTGGTGTATTCGTTCAGCTTTTCTGTTATTTTTTCTACTAACTTAGGATAAGAAGACGGTTTTATTCCATACCCAGCAGATACATTATAATAGCCCCCAGCTTCAAATAACTCTTCTGCTTCTTCTAAAAGCAACTCTATTTCTTCTTTCGTTCTTGTTTCCATTTCTTAGTTATTTTAGGTTTTCTTTAATAAATATATTGACATTTAAATCAATAATATGATTCCCTTGTTTATCACAGCAAATTGAATAACTAGCTTCTTTGATAAGTTTATTACATATTGATTCCACCTCTTCTTTTTTATACATTTTATCTTTAGGAACATAAGCATGAGTAGTTCCGTTACCTACAAGATTACACTCTTGTCCACAGGCAGGGCAATTGGTTACTGATTTAATTGTTTCTGCGAGATTCTCGGCATTTCTCTGAGATTCTATTTGCTTATTAGCTGCATCTAACAAATATTTCTCGCTTTTCAATACTCTTTCTTCTTTCGGCTCAACAATATTTGCTGAGCCGTCAGGATTGGTTTTAATGCTATCGTAAAACACAGTTTTAACAATAGACCCATCAATAATAATGTTTCCGATTTGCTCAAACTCCACCTTTGGCAGCTTCTTGTCTTTGTTGTAGCTGTCAATAATCCATAATGACTTGGATATATCTATCCATGAATTAGGGGTGAGGGATTTGTCGGTAGAACAAATGATCTTTTTGAATTTATCAGGGTAACAATGTTCTATTTCTTCATTTAAACAAGTTCCAATATTGTTACTAGGAACGCAATATCTTAAATCCCCCACCTTTATTGGTTCATCTGAAATAGCGATTATGGTTTGATTATCCCATGTTTTAGTGTTTATGTATTCAATTTTACCTCGCATTAATTTCCCTTTGTGGATTGATAGATGGCTACCCTTTTCTGTTGCCACTAAAATTAGTTCGTGTTTCATTTTCTTTTTTCTAATATTTAAAAACTTTCTTCTTTGGATATATTCCTAAAAATTCAGCGAATGAAATATCTAAATCCGCTTTTCTAAATTCCAAGTATCTTAATTTTGATCGTGTCATTTTCAATATAGGTGGATCGTAATTGAATGTATCCAAATATTCTACCTTCCAAGTTGGATGGCAAGGTAACGGATCATAAGTTTTATTATCGTAAAAGTTTACTCCGATGTAATTTCCCATATCTTTAGTAATTACGCCTCTCTTTCCTGCCACAATCACTTCCCGATTAATGTCAGCTTTCACGTGATATTTACTTTTTATGTATTCAAAATTCATAGCTTTCTTTTTTTTAATATTTGTTTAACCCTAAATAGTTGATCTGCTTTGTAATTGAAAAAGTCTTCGATGTTTAACGCTTTTTTATACCGGTAAATAAATCTGCCATTTGTTTGCGGCACTTCAAAGTTTCTGCGAAGTTTATCAAACAGCCTCATCCAGTCTTGATAAACATCTGTAAATGGCACATCTTTAGTTTTTACGACTTCTTTTTGTTCCGGTTCAAATTTTATTACAGCGAGTATTTTACCAATGTTTTCATCAAAAGTTTTAGTGTATTCAATTTTAGCGTTTGTAGAGTGTTTTATTGCCTCGTCTGTACGTTCCATCAAATAACTGTCGATCCATTCGCAAATCACCGATAAATCTATCCTGTCGTAAAGATTACCGTATCTTCCCTTCTTCGCATTATCGAAGCAATATTTTAATTCAGTTGGCTTCAAAAAATAATAATCGCTCAAAATTGATTCTACTGCAAAAACTATTTGGCTCTGATTCATTGTCTTGCCAACGTTAAAAGATAGCACTAAATCAGTTAAAGCAAGTGTCACCAATGATTTTATACCCATTTCTCCAATCTCTTTTTTAAACAAAACGATTGAAGGAGTTGAATTAAACATTGCCTCCTTCGCTGTTTTTACGACCAATCCCTTCCAATACTGCGATGGATAGGTCATGCAAGTGTTGTAATGGGTGTTCCTGACCTGCTCTAACTCCAATGTTTGATTTTTTTGTTCCATTGCTTTCTTTTTTTAATTTATCTTTTACCCAACCAATTAAAGCATGGTAGTCGCTTTTGTAATTTTTTCCCGATGCGTTTTTATAATTTGAAAGGCATCTTAACGCATCGTCTGTAAATTCTCCAAACTCTTTTAAAACTTTTTCTTTTTCAATTTCAGACAAAAAAACCTTTGAAATTATTTCAAACTTTTCCGGCTTTAATTTTTTATCTGTAATTATAACTTCATTTATATTTTCATTTACATCTTCCATATGGTTATCCATATGCTTTTTTTTAGCTTTACAATTAGGTTTTTCTTTTTTATTACCTCTACCTCCTAACAACCCATTGTTTCTGCGGCTTTCGGTATATTTGTTCCGCTTTTCAGTTTCTTCTAAAAGCCTTTTATTAAAAAAAAGACCTTCATCATTTTTAGAAAATTTCTTCATTACATCAACCGAAACCAAACCTACGGATAAGCATATGCTTTTTTCGCTTAATTCGCCTTTTTGGTGTTGCAAACAAAGTAAAGTAATATATTGCCCTCTTTCTTCCATTGTTAAATCAGAAATTCCACTTAAAAAATCAGAGCTGTAAAATAAAAATGCAGGGTCTTTAGCCATAAATTACAATGTTTCAAAATAAAATACAACCTTTGTTTTTAAAATTCCAACCAATCCAAATCTTTTAAGATTTCGGAAAGTTGAAGAATCTCGCTCTATTCTATCTATTTTTAATTGTAATTCACCCCTCCATGTTTCAAGTGGAAATGATGATTTTGAAATATTACAAGCTGGGCAAGATGGATTAAGATTACTTATTAAATGCTTTTCTCCATTATCTAAAAATTTATCCATTTGACTACCGTTTCTATTTAATGGAACTATGTGATCTATGTGAAATTTTTCAATATGGCTTCCGCAATATGCGCATTTACCATTATATTTATCAAATATGTTTTTACGCAATTCTTTATCTGAAAGTTTGTAATGTTTTTTCATAATGTGTATAAAACAAAAATCCCGATAATCGCATGGAGGTGCAAAAATCGGGATTTTGTTATGAAGATATTTCTATCTTTATTTCAAACTGTCACTCCTCCAAATGACTTATAATTTTTAAGAACTTATTTATTAGACCGCAATATTAATAATAATATTTGAGGTGAGCAAATTTATTATGATAAAATGTAATTAATAAATTTTAATTCTTGCTTCCATTTCGATAACTCTTTTTTATCAATTTAAAAAACTTCATCGTAATTTTTTCTTGGATTTAAAATCTGATAATTTTTATCTTTTAAAAACCAATCTTTAAACCTGTCGGAATCTATTTTAATGCATTTTGTTACGTGTTTTTTTTGATTTAAAACGCTTTCTTTAGTTGGATTGAACTCTAAATACTTTTTAGAAAGATTTAATATTTTAAGTTTATTTCTTGCTTTTTTTATGTCGCTATCGCTATCTATTTTAACATTAGTTTTTAGTAGCTCTTTTATCTCTTCGTTAATTTCGTTTAGTGTTTTCATGTTTTATTATTGTTTCAAGTTTAAGTTTAATGTCTTCTATTACGAACCTTAGAGATGAAAATTCGTATTTATTCTCACCGTTTTCGGTGTAATTAATAAAATATGCAGGCTTCCCTTCTTGTATTCTTCTGTGGCAAATCCCTGTGTTTATATTTGCAACCATGTTTTATTTTCCGGGTAGTAAATTTTCGATTTCTTGTATTGTTATTTTGTCAAAATTATCCATAATTAAATTATACTTTTGATTGTCAATTAATCCATCAAAAGGTTCAAATTCTTTTTGCTCTAACTCTTCTATAGTTTTCTTAAGGCTGCTAATCTCTTCGCTTTCATCATTCTCTAAATCGGTTATCCGGTCTTCTAAGTCATTCACCTCTCCATCGGATTCTTTTAAAGCATCGGTTAATTCTTCGATTTCGATTTTCAGTTTAATTATTTCATCTTCTAAATCTTCAATTGTTTTCATAGTATTAGTTTAAATAAAAAAAGCCACTCGATTGCGGTTGAGGCAATTTTGTGGCTTCTTTGGGTTGATTACTCAACTTATCGAACAGCGAAATCTCAACCATTTCACTTAAATATTTTTCAGGGTGCAATTGTCGTAATAATATTTTACAATTGCAAGTTTATTTTAGTTTATTTTAAAGGTTAAAAAATAACACCCTTCCTGTTCGTTCAGGAATGCAATAAGCAAGTTCCCTAGGTGTTCTAATAACGCACAACCAACAATTAATATTAAATTAATAAAGTGCGCTACGTAATGATTAATTTTCTAAATATTTTTCAATCGCTTTTGTTGCCATTTCAAAAGACCATGCGAAATAGCATTTGTACCCTTTATTCATTAGTTGCTCCATTGTCTTTTGTTGCCCCTCTAAATGTTCGTCTTTTAAAAGTGTTCCATCTTTTTTGAACGGACTTTTTATTTTCAACTCAATAAATAAACCATGATACAAATTAGTGGGATGCAAGATTATTAAATCAGGAGTTTTAAAGCCTTCTTTTTGGATTGCCTTATTTCTTACAGCTTGACCCATTGTAAGTTTACATGATGCGATTGTGTCGCTAAGAAATAATACTTTTGGGTGCTGAATGGAAAGCCATTGGCAAACCTGTTTTTGTAATTGATATTCGTTGTGTTTCATATTTTACTCATGTGAATTTTGTGAATAGTTTTTAATTTCTCTTTGAAATCTTTTTTGTCGCCATAATCAATATGACATTTCCGGCAAACGGCTTGTAAATTTTCAATCACATCTTTTGTTTTTGATCCACCCATTCCCCTGCATTCAATATGATGAATGTCCACTGCTTTAGCTCCACACACTTCACAATCAATATGAGAACTTTCATCATATCCAAAATAATCAAAGTAAATTTTAACGTGTGGTTTCATTAAAACAGTTTTTCAATTTCACGTTTCACTAATTTCTTTTCGCTCGTTGTTAATTTAGTCCCGAAATCAGCTCGTTTTATTTTAGAAACAAACTCATTTCTTGCCCCTAACGAAACTGTTGTTACCATAAAAAACAATATGTTTTTGCCAAATCGTATTCTTATATCATAGTCTTTTTCGGTTGCCACTAAACTTTTTTCTTCGACTTCTATTTTCATAAATCTAAAATATTGGTTTTAGGAATATTTTAACAAGCAAATCCCTTTCTTTTGCAGCTTCTTCAACTAAATAAAGTATCTGTTTTTGAACCCTTTCGTCTGCTACTATTTTTTGATAAAACAATCTTGTTTCAAGTGGCAAGTCGTATTCAATTTGGTTGCCATCGAAATCAATATCCATTGAAGCAAGGTAACGTACCAAGTAATGCTCGGTAACTGGTGGATGCCCAATAGACTTGTTATATTCAGATAAAGCCATCATTTGCCATTGTCCTTGATAAAACATTTCTTTGGGTACATTCTGAAATTGAGGTTTACTTTGCTCAATGAATATCATTTTCTGTTCAAAGAATGATTCAGTGGGACACTTGCAGTCCATTGATGCCGTTATTATATCGGAAAAGTTCCTTACTGTAAAATCGGGTGTTGCACCACTGTTTTCATTTATTCTATAAAACTTCTGCAAACAAGGTTCAACATTAAGACCTGTTACCTCTGAAAAGTTTACACCGGCTTCGTGTTCATGCATGTGTCCATGATCCGTATGTTTATTTGAAAAGCCTTTAGAATGACCTTTTACAGCCTCTTCCGCTTTTTTAAAAATGTAAGTCTTTCGGGTAGCTCCACCAGTGAATAGCTTATGCCCTTCACTGGCGGTAAACATTGATATTCTTTCTTTGCTAAGTGTTTGCATCGCTTTCCAATTGTTTTTTAATATCCGGTGTTAATGTAAATCGCTTTTCAATATCTTCAATTTTGCCCTCTCCTTTCAAATGAATTACTGCATTTTGATACGCCTTTGTTCCAGATTGTAAATCAGGCAATTTAGGTATTTCAGCCTTTATTCTTAGTCCCCAATCTTGCCCACCTGTTACACATTTATCCATTTCTTGACAAAGTGTTACTTCAATGTTTGACCAATCCTGCGGATATGGGCTTCCAGTTCTTGCTGTTAATCTCTTACAATTAGTTGCATTTAATAACATAGGCTTGTCAAAGTATGGGTTCTTGTCAAAGATAGCTACATGGCTTTTCTTTGCTTTCCCTGCTACCTTTAAAGCAGTATCAAATGTTACTGAAAGTATTTTTACAACTATATCCTTACCTTCCGGTAGAACATAGCACCCTATCCAGTTAGGGTCTATGTTTTTTTTCCAATGTACTTTTTCCATGATTAAATAGTATTTGCTTGTTCAATTGCCCAGTTCTTGAATCCTTCAAACTTTGCATTTATTGATATTGCAATGTTTTGCGTTGTAAAATCAGTTGAATTCAATTGAAGGTTTAAATCATTAATTGCTTTTAAGAACTTTTCTTTTTCAGGTGCTTTTGCTAATCGTTTCTCTTCTGCTTCTTTTGCTTTGATTTCAGCCTGTTTTATTGATTCTGCTTTCTTTTCTGCATCCTGTTTGGCTTGTAGTTCATCTTGCAATCTTTTATTCGCCTCACGCTCTTTTTTCAGCTTTTCATCTGCAATTAATTTATCTTTTGCGGCTTGTTTTCTTTGGGCTTCTAAAATCGCATCCGATTTTTCTTGTTCTGATTTTCTGAACGCCTCCTGTTTTGCGATTTCAATATCGTTAATCCTTTTTTGTTCTGCAATAATTTCAGCCTGTTTTTTGCGCTCAATTTCTAATTCTTTTTCTTTGCGATCAGCTTCAATTTTAAGTTGTTTATTTTCTTCTTCAACTCTTTCACGTTCAATTATTGCAGCCTTTTCAGCTTCTTCTTTCGAAACTTGAGCCAATCGCTCATCCTCCTTTTTAGCCTTGAAAGCCATTTCTGTACCCGATAAGAAACTAATCCAAACGTTGTCATCCATTGTTCCAAGATTCAACTGCGACCCGTCAAATTCAAATTCTTTTAGCTTGTCAATTCTTGCTTGTGCTAATTTATTTTTGCGATCAATTTCAATGTTTGCATGGTGTTTTTCAATTGCCTCTAAAGCATCTTCACGCTCTGTTGTTGATTTGTCTGCATCGTTTTTAATTCGATCAACAAAACGCCCAGCATTTAAGAAAAACGCTTTCTCTTCCTTATGAATCTTCGCCCTTTCGGTTCTAATTTTCATATACTTTTTACCTAATTCTTTTGCTTTCAATTCTGCGATTGGATCATTTATATCCATCGCTTTCACTTCGACAAATTCCGGCTCTAATTCAGCCATTTTAACTTGCAAATGTTCAAATCTAATCAAGATTTCATTTGCTTTTGATTGCTCTAATCCAAATTCTTTAGGATCAATTACTGCTAAGGTTGTTTCCATAATTTTTTTATAAATAAAAATGCCACATCAATCACGTGGTAGCGCAAATGTGTGGCATCTTTGATAACGGTATTTCTACCTTTATTTTCGATGTGATCTCTACCAAAATCACGTTAATTTAAAAGAACGGTGCAAAAGTATTATTTAATTTTGAACTGGCAAGTTAATTTTTAGCTTTGTTTTTCATTTCTTTGAAAATCTCGTTATCAATTAAGATTCTCATTGCTGACTTAGCATCGCTATCTGGGGCTTCTGAATAGATTCGCTCCATTGCATCAACAAATAATGCAGTAACGCTTTTCAATTCTAAGTAATCCTTAATCATTTTACCGATTAAATCGAGAGATCTTTGTTCCGGTGTTTCTTCTTCTGTTGCCATGATTTCTAAGTTTTAGTTTGGTTTAAATGTTTGCGATTCTTTGTCGTACTTAATAAATTTTAATTTTAAAGCTAATTGTATTAGTTCCTCGTTATCGGTTTCTAAACTAAAATTGCCTGCTACCGTTTTGTTTTCAAAGCAAGTTCTAAAATAAGGGTCGATTATAGGAGTTTTAGGAACCGGATTTTTTTTCTCTCATTTTTTCGTTAAAGAAAGAGCAGTAATAGCCACCAATAGACCTTAGTAATAAACCTGTTTTTTCTGCCGCCTCCTGCTTAGTAAAACCTGCATCAAACATATCCTTCACTTTTGCTCTTGTATCGTTTATTGGCATGATTTCAGGCTTTCAATTTTGTCAAATGTTTTTATGTATTCGTTGTGGTCTTCATCAGTTGTTACAATGTTACTATCGTAGATCAACTGGTAATAATATTTCCGTCTTCGCTTCCAAAAATAAAGCTGGATTTTGTTTGCAAAACATTGAGCCTTATTTATCAAGACTTGGATCATTTTTATGTGGTTTTTCATGGGTTAGGCTTTTGTTTCTGATTCCATTTCTTCTTTAAGTGCTTTTTGTAATGCTGGAAGTATTTGTTCTGCATACCTGTGACACGCTTGTTCAAATTTCTTTCCATAAGAAACATATGTTATGCCTTGATATATTTTACCTCCGAAATAATCAACGCTTAAACCGATTAAAAACTGGCGAAAATCTTTATCTCCATAGCTTCTCCAAGCATAAGAAAAATTACCCAAATCGGTTACGGATGCAAACATCCCATCGCTTGTTAATACTATCTGACCAAGCCATCCACCTGATTCAGTTCTCAATGAATAACTTCTTGCTGTTACTTTTTCCATGATTAATTTTTTAAGGTTTATTATTAAATTAAAGTCGCTTCTTAGTTAGTATTATGCATTTTGTTAAAAGCTTTAACATAAGCTTGGTGAGCATCTTCTGCGGTTAAAAAGTACCCTAACGGATATTCTTTCTTGTTAAAAACGATTCTAGCGAAATACTTTTTCATATTAGAGATATATCTACACCCTTTACATACTGGTCTATTTATATATCCGTGATGTATGTTTTCGGTATGGGTGACCCATTCAAGATTTTCTACCTTGTTATCTAATCTATTACTGTTCTTATGGTTAACCATTGTTTTATTTGGTTCTTGATCAATAAAAGCCATAGCAACAAGCCTGTGAACATACGCCCATTTTTTTTGTTTTTATCATAAGTCATCATTTGCATAGCGTAGCCATTCTTGTTTATATGTGGAGTAAGAGTTTTAGTTACTCGCCTATTAGTTGATATAACAACACCGTAACGTGTTACGTAATATTTTCCATTGTACCCTTAACCTTTTTTAAATAAGGAATATCTTTAATTCTTTCGGAGTATTCAAATGACAGCTCTCCATCATGAGGTGTTTCCAATTTCCAGTTATCGTAGTTCATGGCGTTTTTTTTAATTAGGCAAATTAGATTCCGTTTTCTGTTTTCTCGAAGCGACTTGTGATTAATTTCTATGCAAATATACGGCAAGTTTTTCAATATCCTAATATTATTTAATATATTTTTATTTATTATTTTTTATTAGGATGTTCAACATAATAGTGTTATGTTTGTCGAATAATTAAAACATAAAAAAATGAAAACAAAAGAGAAACAAAAAAAAGTAGCTAAGACTATAATAATATTAGAGTCAGCTTTTAAGAACATTGAAAAAGAGGCTATCAAACAAAAAAGAGCGCCTCATTTTATCATGGCTGATGCCGTGGAAACTAAATACTCTAAATAATGAACATAGCGAAAATTTATTGCTTAAAGAAAAATGGAACACCTTTTTATGTTGGATCTACAATCAATTTAGAGATTAGATTGAAAACCCATAAAAAAAGATTTGGATCATTTGAATATGAAATACTACATGTGGTTGAAAATAAAAACATAGTAAAATTTAAAAAAGAAAGATTCTTTCAAGAACAACATTTTATGATGCTGTTAAATAATAATGATTCTTTGGTAAATAAAAGAAATGTAACTGTTAAAAAGTCAGCAAAAACATTGATATTACCTGATAGCACAATAAAAAACATTGAAAAGGAGGCAAAGGATAAAGGCGTTACTCCCCACTTTATTATGGTAAAGACAATTGAAAGTAAATACGGGAAATAACGTTTGTGGCTTGGCAATATTGCCAAGCCACTGTTATAAGCGGTACTGACTTATGGAAACAAAAGCTATGATTTTTGCAATTGAGGCTCACGCTTCAACAAACCACACTTACGATAATAAACCTTACTCAATTCATTTGACAATGGTTGCAAATATCGCTAGAAAATATATTGATATTATTCCTGACCAATGTCAAGATGAAGTCTTATCTGCTTGCTGGCTACACGACACTATTGAAGATTGCAGGTTAACTTACAACGACTTGAAAAATGAATTTGGAGAAAACGTAGCTGAAATAGTTTATGCAGTTTCAAATGATAAAGGTAAAAATAGAAAAGAACGTGCTGGAAATAAATATTACGATGGAATAAGAAGAACTGCTTGGGCAACATTTGTAAAATTATGTGATAGACTAGCGAATATTCAATATTCTAACGAAACACAATCAAGAATGTTACAGGTTTATCAAAAAGAACAGGAAAATTTTATTGATTGTTTGTTACCATTGTCAAGTAATAAAGGACAATACATAAGTTTAATCGAAGAAATGAATTCGTTATTAGCAGTTACTAAGGTATAGCTTATAACGGTTTTTGGCTAGAAGCAGCCAGCCTTTTTACACAACACAGTTCTTGGCTGGTTGCTTTTAGCCAATGTTAGCGGTTAGTATTTTAACGAAGAGTAGCAATTGAAAGAATAAACATTTAACCAAAGGATAATGAAAATAATTTTTTTAGACATAGATGGAGTGCTTAATGTAATTGGACAGGGACACGATGAATACGGGCAAATTTTCCACAAACATTTTGAAGATAATCTCAAAAGGATTATTGATGAAACAGGCGCAAAAATAGTAGTATCATCATCTTGGAGAAGTTGCGGATTAAAAGTGATGCAAGAAATGTGGGAGAAAAGAGGATTACCAGGTGAAATAATTGATGTTACTCCTAGCCTTAGATTGCAAAAAGGTGGAAGTATTGCATTTTACAATGATAAACTTGAAAGGCATCCAACTGAAAGCGTACAAGGTTATTCCATACCGAGAGGATGTGAAATTGAATATTGGCTGAGAAATGAGGCTTGGAGAATTGGGACCATTGATGGATATGTGATATTGGATGATGATACAGATATGCTAATGCATCAAAAGGAAAAATTTGTGCAATGTAGTGGGAATACAGATGACGAGGATTGCATAGATGCAGGGTGGGGATTAACTAAAAAATGTACCGACCAAGCAATTAAAATACTTAGTACGACACCCACAGGCGCGTAGGGGTTAAAATATTACCGCTAACGGTTACAGCTTTGCGCTGTGAGCGTTGGAATGTGCGATGGGAGAATAGCGCAAAGGTGATGTTAGTGGTGTGGGGAGGTTTTTCGAGCGATGGCTCGTTGTAATTAATTAAAAAAACAAAAAAGGGAGGGAATTTTTATGAATAACACATTTGAAACTGCATCTTTTCACATTGTAAAACCTTGCAATATGCGTTGTAAGTTTTGCTATGCAACTTTTGAAGATATGCGATTGACAAACCAATTATCAAAGTATGATGCTTTTAAAATACTTGACAAATTGAAGGATGCAGGATTGCAGAAAATAACATTTGCAGGTGGCGAACCCTTGCTTTACAAATGGATTTATGAAGTTATTATTTACTCAAAACAAATTGGATTGACTACTTCAATTATTAGTAATGGCTCATTGCTTGCTGATGAATTGCTTGAAAAATTTAAAGGCAAACTTGACTGGATAGGAATTTCAGTTGATAGTTTAAATGATACCACAAATAAATTGATTGGAAGAACTTATAAGAACAAAGTAAACTATTTGGACTTATGCCTGAAAATAAAAGAGGCAGGATTTAGATTGAAGATAAACACCGTTGTAAACTCTTTTAACTGGTATGCTGACCTAAACGATTTTATTGAAGATGTAAAACCTGACAGGTGGAAAGTTTTTCAAGCATTAAGAGTTGAAGGACAAAACGAAAAACAGTTTGAAGAAATAAAAGTAACTGACGAACAATTTGCAAGTTATGTGAATACTCACAAGGGGCAAAAATCAATGGTTGTAGAAGATAACGATGCAATGACTGGAAGTTATTTATTGATTGACCCACAAGGAAGGTTATTTGAAAACTCAAAAGGGAAACATACTTATTCACAACCATTGCAGGATGCTGAATTAGAAACTTGCTTATCTGAAATAAATTTAGATAGAGAAATGTTTATAAAAAGAGGTGGAATTTATGAATGGTAACGGATTTAAACCTTTTACAAATTTGCAAAATTTGAGAAGTGCGGTGGCTTTTGTTTTTTTAATTAATTACAATGACCACTAACGGTTTGCAGCTTTGTGAAGGCGTGGAATAGAAAGCTCCTACTTAATAAACCGATAAAAGAAATTACTTGCAGGAACTTCATAAACAGATGAACCCACGCTTTTACAAAGGTGCTGTTATGTGACAGTTGCCTAAGACAGCAATACGGAGCAATATTCACAATTTAAACGATAAACAAATGAAAATTAAAATAGGAAAAAATAATGATAATTGGTTTGTAGCGTCCCGAAAGGTGTTACTATTTTGGATACCAATAGGAAACCAGTTTTCACACGAATGCGCTTGCAGGGAATGGTGTTTTGATTATGTAAGAAAAAAATGTAAATCAAAAAGAGTGCGAGCCTATCAAGAAAGTGTTATTTTCAATATGACTCCAGACTATAGAGGACAAATTGATGTTGATTTTCAATAACACACAGGAGCGCAGGCAGGCAATTGAATATAACAATATGTATGCGCAACTAATTTTAAAACTAAACAAAATCAACTAATACAGCTCTCGCATGGTACAAAATATTGTACATCTGAAATCGCAAATACAAATTATTACACAAAAAATTATTGAGTGCAGAAAAGAGTCCGGTCAAACTCAGGATGACGTTGCTGACTGGATTAAAGTTGATCGCAGGAAAATTATTGATTTTGAAAACGGAAAAAGATTCGATATTGAATTACTATGTGCTTTGTGCGATAGATTCAGTATTGAATTAGAATTGAATTATGAAGTATTTTAGCGATTAATTGCATAATTAATAATCAATCCAGTTGCAATTGTTCCTAATATTATTTCAATTACGCTTTTTCGTGCTATTAATTTTTCTTGATGTAGCATTATAACATTCTTCATTGCGTCTTTACCCTCACAAATGCTTAATGCAACGTTATTTAGTATAGATGAATGCAATTGCATTGCCTGAATAGAATCGCTTGAATTTAAAGCAATTTTATACTCTTCGATTTGTTTACTTAGTAGATCGTTTTCAATTTCGTATTGCTTCAGTTGAATGTCATGTTTGATTAAAAAGTCAACTGTATTTGGGCAAACATTTATTGAGCTGTCACAAAGAAATTTCGCCTGACTGTAACCACTGTTCGATTGAATCGCAATAAGCAGAACGCTTAAAAAAAGTATTAACGTTTTTGATTTCATTTAGTTTGTTTTTGAAATAGATTTTGTTTGCTTTTTTCTTTTCTTCGATTGCCTTAATTACCGAAATAGCGGAATCAGCTTTAGCCTTGTATGAATAAATTATAATTGAATCAGCTTTTATAGCGATTGTTCGCTCAAAATCCGCTTTACTGAAAAATGCTTCGTTCTCTTTTTTAACACGCTTTAATTCTGCGTTTATGCTGAAATATTCAAACGTTGAAAAAGAAATTAAAGCAACAAGGATCACCCCTGTTGCTATGATTATTATTTCTTTTCTCATTTACTTTACTTCAGGTGTCCTGTTTTCAGCTTCCATTGTTGCAGGTCTTGTTCCGCCTGTCACACCTGCATCTTTAGATAATGTCAACCCAAGACCTGCTAATAAAGTGGATAAAGAAGCCGATTGCTCTAATGATAGCATTTCAGGGAATAAAGTATGTATTACCATTGGTAATATTGTGAGAAGCCCAAACACTGTTGTTTTCCAAGATTTTTTCATGTTGTTTTAGTTTTTAGTGATTAATTAAATTAAACTTTTTGAACTTGTAAATTTTACTTACACATTCGGTATTTCCGAACTTATTGCATCCAATGTTTTTGGGTGAACAAAAGCCTTAACCATGGCATAGCTTCTTTTTCTTATCATTACCTCGCCCCCGTTTGACTGGTTCGCCAAAGAGGTGTTTCCCTCTATTGACTGAAAATATCCATTACCTAAATCCATGTTAAATATTCCTGTATGGTCGCAATTGTTGTCGTTATTCCAATCGAATAAAACAATGTCACCTGATTTTACATTTTCTTTAGTTACAATTTCACCACTTGTTTTAAAGTGATTTAAAGCAGTTTGGCATCCTGCGTACCCTTTTGTATAGCCAATATTTCCAAGTGGAAAGCCTGCCTGATTGTAGCACCAAGAAACGAATATACCGCACCACGCAACACCATTCAAGCCGAACCAAGCACCATACTTTGTTTTGTTGCTTCCTGATGGAGACTCTTTTGTTCCGACTTCTTGTAATGCTATTTCTGTAATTTTCATTTAGTATTTTTATCAATAGTTTTTACAACCCTATTATTCTCATCCAATTTATCCCCTATCCCCTTAAATCCTTCCTTCATATCATCTTTTAAATCTTTTATATTGGTTTTCATGGTAGATATGTCGGCTTGCATTTTTATTTTTTCTATTACTTCGAATGATATATCTGATTTTATTTTTGTTATATCATTTTGAACATCCTGAATTTGCATTTCTACTTTAGGTGGCGCAAAATTTGAATAAGCAAAATAAGAAAACCCGAGTATAATCGCTGTTATAATTGCTGTTGTTGTAGCGTTATTTGAACGAATAATTTTTTCACCTATTAATGCAATAAGCTTCCATGTGCTCAATACAGCAATCTCTTCTTTTTGCCTTGGTGTCATAAATCATTATGAGTTTTTTGCGTTCATGAAATCTTGTACCGCCTTTTCACGTTGCTCATCTACTTCAATGCCTGTCATTGTGTTGAAGCTGATAACCTCTACATCCTTTGAAAAATCAGGATCTCCATTTGTCGGATGTAATCCAACCGTTAAATTTATTTTGTAACGGGTCGGATCAACAATCATAATTTGACGATTTTCCTCATCAAAACCTTCTACCATTACAGGTTGCTCCACGTTTAAATCTACTTTTACAATTTCGTATTTCATAAGTTAATGTTTTATTACAGTTACTTTAAATGTTCCGGATGCCGGGTCTTGTGCTAATGTCAAACTATTGTTCGCGTATCTTATAGTCACAGTATTGGTTGCAGATACCCATCCTTCAAAAGTTCCTGTTGCAGGGAAAGAAGCATTTGGAACGCCTATTGTAACAGGATCGCCATCCGCTGCACCAGTAACAGTGATAGTTAAATCGCTAACCGTTCCAGCCAAAGTGTTTCCGAAATCTAAAGTCCCGGAAACTTGCAATGTTTTTGCGAGAACATAAACAGTGGACGTTTCTACAAATTCTATATTGTTTGCCACATAATTTATCGTTCCGTCTTCTGGAGTTGTCTGCCTTGTTCCTTCCGCTAGTTTTATTTGACCAGTGCTTGCGCTTGATGTTGATGCCTTTATATGTATTATTGCTGTTGGAGATGAAACGCCTAATCCAAAATTTCCACCTGTTAAAAATGTTGCTCTTAGCGCCCCTCCAGCCGTATAAAACCTTATTTGTCCAGTGCTTAATGCCGAAATGCTAAATCCCCCAACTCCGCTACTTTCTATAGTAGAGCCATTTTGTACATACTGTCCTGAAGTAGTGTATCCTGACCCTGCTTGATAGCAAGCAAAATTACTTGTCCCATTGTTTACCAAGAATCCAGCATACGCTCCTGTACCACCACTACTATTTAGTATAGAAAAATTAGTGCCTGAATTCTGCGATCTGCTCATGTCTAGTATATTTACAGGAGTCATTCCTATGCCTAACGATCCAGCGTTGTTTATTCTAGCCGTTTCTGTTGACCCTGTTTTAAAAATTATATCCGCTCCTGTTGTATTACTTCCAGATGATGTGCTTTGAAGTGTCAATGTGCTTGTTGTTCCTGTACCTCCAATGTGTAGAGGTGTTGTTAATGATGTTGTAAGTGTTGGACTTGCTGACCATGCAGGAGCGGTGGATGTCCCTGCGGATGCTAATAAACTACCACTTGCAACGGCTGCCAAGTTGCTTATAACATTTGAAGCGGAAGCATAATGTAAATCTCCAGTTGTAGCTGAATTTGGCAAAGTTAATGTGCTCCATACTGGTAGTGTTGACGTTCCTGCGCTTCTTAAATACGATCCAGTCGCTACGGCTGCGATATTACTCTGTGTATTTGTTCCTGAAAAAGAAATTATATCGCCCGTTGCTCCGATTGTTCCACCTGTTGCCCCCGTACTACCAGTCGAACCTGCAGAGCCTGTTGAACCTGTGCTGCCAGTACTTCCTGTTGAGCCTGTAATTCCATAAGCTCCTGTCACGCCTGTAACCCCTTGCACTCCATTAGTCCCAACTGTTACGTGCCACGTCCCTGAAATAGTATTAAATAAAAAAACGTCAATCGTATTTGCATCTACTACGCTATCCCTTCCGTTTGATGTCCCCATTTTAGTGTAATCAGATGTATTGTTATCATATACAGCTACGAATGGGTATAATGTTGCTAAATTGTGGGTTACTCGCACCCTGTATTTTGTACTTAATCCACTACCAATTTGAACTAAATCAGAATTTGTAAACGATTGAGAAAATATGCTAGACTCTCCTCCTGTTGATCCCGTAATACCTGCCGAACCATTAGATCCTGTCGAACCAGTTACGCCTTGCGCTCCGTTAACTCCTATAATAGCGTGCCAAGTACCTATTAATGGGGTATGTCCAGCAGATGTAAAATTATATAATCTACACGCATTTACGCTTATCGAAGAATCGCCGCTTTCGACTCCATTAATCAGGGTTACGCTCTGATTTAACTGGTTAAAAACGTTTACTAAAACATAATTAGAATTGAGATTATGCGTAATATCTATGTGAGAAGACCCGTCAGAGTAATATATCAAGTCTGAATCTGTAAATGATTCATAAAAAATACTTGCAGCCCCACCAGTCGCTCCGGTAACACCTGTATTTCCGTCAACACCTATTGTACCGTTTGTTCCTGTTGCGCCAGTAACACCAACCGAACCAGTCGCACCAGTTGCTCCACCTAACTGATACCCGTTACCATTTATATTCCACCTTACTCCGTCCCAACGAAGAACAACACCATAGCCAACAGGGAGAACTCCGCCGGGAGAAAGCGTCAATGAAACTGATCCAATATTGTTAACATAAATTACTCTTCCAGCACTTGCATTTGTAAGGTTTGGAATAGTTAAGGTTTGCCCAGCTGTTGTTTGATTTAAATTAAAAGTAGTAACAGCATCCACAGTAGTTGCAGCCGTTCCAATAGCGCCTCCGCTTGCCTTGTTGGAAATTACATAACCTGTCGCTTGTCCAAAAATCAAAGCAGGAAATAAAATTAAAATCAGTAATATTTTTTTCATAGTTTTTTTTATTATGCTAAACCTATATATTCTCCCGGCATTGATAACATTCCGGTTGTGTCCATTGTTACTTTCCATAATCCCTGAGGAGAGCCATTATCTTTTATTAAAAAATAATCCAAAACAGCCGCAGAGCCAGCTACTAAATTTCCTCCCGATGTTGATCCATCTCCAATGTATAAAAGCTTATCATCAGTGGTATAAATAAATTCTCCCTCGTCAGGCGTAATGCCTAGCCTGTCAGCTTCTAAACCTCTTCGTATTTTTAAACTCATTAATTTAAAATCTTAACCAATCCATAAAAAAATTATTCAAAGGGCTTGTAAAAGAGCCTAAATCAATATTGTTATTTCTGTTTTGATTTGAGAAATTCCAATAATCCAAATCGCCAACTAAGTAATAATAAACCGGTAAAATAATTCTTGCCGGAGCAAGACCACCAAGCCAAACAAGAGAACTTAATTTTGTTGTGCCGTCACCAATTTTATAAAATCCAGTTTGCAATAAATAAACTTGAATACCTAGCTCTAATGTAATTTCACCATTAGAAGTAAACCAAGCCTCGTCTTTATTTGCAATGGAGGTATTTTGATTTTGCGCCATTGTTTAAATAAAATTACATAGGCATCTATAATGTCCACACCCTCTGCATCTGTAAGAGCTACCCATTTTTATTCTTGACCCTCCGATTGCATTTATCTTTATACCAGATGGTGCTGCCGTTGTTTTACCTGCATAGCACCATGTTGGATAATCAGAAATATTGTAACGAATAAATTGATCTACCTTTGTTTTCTCTGCCTCTGCCAATGCTGTTGCATTAGCTATTTGCCGGGATAAAGTTTCTTTACTTACACCGTTTGAATGATCATTTATTTTTTCAACTAAACCAAAAGCAGAAGCATTTACTGTTGAATTTTGAACGTATCTTGAATAAGCATAATAAGTCAGTAATGCTTTTATTCCACCATGCCTAAAGGTTCTTGTACCATGCACATAATCGCATCCATTAAATAAATCTGCATAAATATCTTCTCCTAAAGATGGAGAATTTGAAAAATCAGTTTCTAATAAAATGTATAATGTGTCCCCAAGGAATGGCATCACATCATATTTTTGAGCTTCCTCAATACAGAAATTTAATTTCTTTGTAACGTCCGTATTTAAAGACATTGGCTTTAACTCTATTATATCATTTATGTCAATTAGCTTTATCATATCGCACCACCTCCGCTCAGCTTAATTGCATCATCTAAACTTAATTTGAAAATAATTGTAAGGGCATTTTGTTTTTGAATTGGTGTTAATGTTGCATCCGCCAACAATGCTGTTAATGCTTGCAATCCACCAACTCCCAACGCTTCGTACATTGGTTTAACATTGGCTGTTGCTTCAACTACTTCCGGTAATCCTATGCTTTCTAAAATTTGATTCTTCGTTACATACGGAAAATATTCTGCTGATAAAGACGGTTTTGATACAGGCGCTTTAAATGGAATTATTTCGTAGTTCCCGGACGGGTTAATGTCGTACGAAAAATTAGTAAATACTTCTTTGAAAAGTTCTTCAATAATTAAACGTTCGTGATATGTTATTCCGTTGTAGTATGCCGTTGCATTTTCAATTTCTTTTGATTCCCCTATACTGTTACCTTGTGTTTTCAAAAGCAAAACAGGTGGAATAAGAAAACTTAAAATAATATTTTCCTTTACGCTTCTTTCAGTATATTCATAAAGGCTTTCAACGTCCTGAATCTCAATTTTCTTTAATTCAATTGTAGATTCGTTAGAAGTCTTTTCCATGTGCAAAATCCTCAGTGCATCGTCTGCGCCTTGGAATTGCTCAATTGATTCTAAGAATCTTTCTTTGTTACCTTGATTTACTCCATCATCCTCAATCTTATCAGTAACAAGAATATGAGAAGCCATGAAATTATTTGTGATGTTCCTAAACTTGAAAGATTTTGCTTTTGAATCGGTCTGCATATCTTCCAGCACTGAATCATAATCAGCTAATGGGTATTCAAATCCATCAGGAGAATAAAATAATACTTGACCTTTGTAATTTCCCCATCCACCAGCTTCATCAACTTGCTGTTGAATAACTTTTGGATCAGGATTGTAAAAATGCAAATAACTAATTTTATCTTTTTCGATTCTTGATCTTTTTATTTTTTGCCAATCATCATACAACGCAACCATATTGCGGTGTTTTTCGTTTTCGCAATCTGTTAAACGGATGTGATCGAATGGTATGTAGTGCGCTTCTGTTTTTTTATAAAGAGCGTTGTAATTAATGTGAATGCCTACCATTGGTAGCTTTGCCATATTTTCGGAAACCTTTCTCAGCAACTTATCTACCGTTAAACCTTTGCGATTTACTTTTTGCTTGTAAAAAACTTTGTCAGCAAAACCGCCGCCCATAAGGAAACGAGTTTTCATATTGACACAGGTCGAGGCCACTCCGCTATTG
>JAZKBX010000331.1:7181-29811 GCA_040388455.1 Bacteroidota bacterium | reverse complement strand
GTGATGATCAATGATGGAATACCTTCTTTATGAAATTTCATTTTTTAATCTATTAAATTTCTATTCTTTAAATCTTAACTTTAATTTCAAACACCTATCACATAGTCTTCGACAGGCTCAGATCGGGTACCGTTCAATCAATACGCAACTAAACATTGAGTTTTCGCCAATGTTATTTTTTCTTTTGACCGATCTGTTGTTGACGATCTTTAGTCATTTGCTCTAACTTCTCCTGGAATTTTGATACCTTTTTAGGTTTCTTTTTATTCTCCTGAATTTTAGCATGCAAGGCATCCGAATCAATCACAAATTTTTGCATTACCCATGTTTGCCCGAATGTGATCATATTCGCAAGAAAATAATACCAGCTTAATCCTGCTGAATAGTTATTTAAAAATCCAAGAAACAAGATCGGCATCAGGTACATCATCCATTTCATGCCCGGCATTTGATTGGATGTTCCCATAAGTTGACTGTTGCTCCAGGTATATAACAAGGTAGATGCTGTCATTAACAAAGCAAACAAACTCACGTGATCGCCATACCATGGCACCGCAAAACCAAAATTATAAACGGAGTCATAGGTGGAAAGATCATGAGCCCAAAGAAAAGGTTCCTGACGTAACTCAATGGATGCCGGGAAAAAGCTGAAGAGTGCGATCAAAATAGGCATCTGCAACAATACAGGAATACAACCAGCCATAGGATTAACTCCCGCTTGTTTATACAGCGCCATAGTAGCTTGCTGTTTTTTCATTGGCTCGTCATCCTTGTGCTTCTCATTCAGTTCATCAATTTCGGGTTTCAACACCCTCATTTTAGCTGATGATAGAACTGTTTTGTAGGCAATTGGTAATAATAATAATTTTAATATTACAGTTAAAATAAGGATAATGATACCGTAGTTTAAATTGAAACCACTCAGGAAATTAAAAATTGGAATTGTTAAAAATCGGTTTAACCATCCAAAAATTTTCCAACCCAAATTGATCTGTTTTTCTAATTCAATATCATATTGTTTGAGTGTTTTAAAGTGGTTAGGACCAAAATAAAAACGCATTCCAAAAGTTTCGGATTGCAAATGTTTGTAAGGAATAGCTATTGCAGCCGAATACCTCTTTACATATTTTTTAGATCCATGTTCAATAGCTGTTTCAATATCTGCTGCTTTTTCAAAAGCCCCATCAGCAATAATTGCAGCAGTAAAAAACTGTTGTTTAAAGCCGATCCATTTAACAGGTGTTTCCAGGGTCTTTTTTTCTTCATCCGATTCACTGATCCTGTCTACATTCTCACCAACCGGACTAAAATAAATAGTGGAAGCCGCTTGTTGCGTTTCATGATTTTGCTCCTGCATTGGAGTTTTCATGCTCCAGTTAAGCGTTAAGGCGTTGGCGGTTGGTGCAATAATATCTTGTATTCCAACAATGTTTACACGAAAGCCCATCATGTATTCATCTCCGTTCATTGTATATACATACTCAATATATTTTGCTTTGCTTCCAGCATATAACCGCATGGCAAGGCTTTTAGAGTTTTCCCCTGTTAAACTAAAGCTGCTGCCTTCCGGCTCAAAGTATAAGGAATCAGTAGAAAGCATTTTAGAATTTACCTGCAAACTAATGTTTTGTGCTGAAGAGTCTGCATCAAACAAGATCAATGGTTTGGCATCAAATGTTTTGTAATTTTTTAATTCAACAGAGGCTATTCTTCCACCTTTTGTAAAAACATTCACTTTCATCACCTCGTTTTCAAGAGTAATGGTTTTGTTTTCGCCAATCGCAGCATTTGCGAAATCCGCATAGGCTTGTTTGTTGATGATCGCTTTTGCAGAATCACTTATTACTCCAGTAGAATCTGCTAAGCCTGATGCGGTAAGTGCATTGATACCGGTTGCTTTTGAAGCGATATCTGCTTTTTGCTGTAGTGCCTGTTTTTCAAATTGCACAACCGAATCATGCTGTTGTTGCTGTATTGCAAGCTCCTGTTGAGATGGTTTGGTCAGGAACATCCAACCAATTAAAATTGCACCAATTACTAAGAGACCTATTATCGAATTTTTATCCATTTTATTTATTATAATACCTTTAAATGCGGGCGCAAAGATAATAATAATTAGTTATGAGAATTGAGATATAAGAATTGAGGTGGGAGAGCTGAGTTTTAAGATTTTGGAAAGAAGATTTTTCGGAACTCCTGCACCCTTTCCTTTGCCAGCATATCTTCATGTGCATTGGAGGGGAGGGGCAGCTCAAATGGTTTAAAACAAAAAAAGCTGATAACAGGAAACAATTCGTTTTCTGTTATCAGCTTTAAATTACTTCAAAAACTACTTTGAAACGATAAATTTTCCTTTTCCAACTGGTTTTCCAGTCAAAGCGGTAATCTGGTAAAAATACATGCCGTTTTCGTAATTAGCTGTATTAATGGTTGTGTTGTTTTTCTTTAACCTGCTTCTTTCCATCAATTTGCCATTCACATCAAAAATTACAAGATAAGATTCTGTTGAAATCCCTGTAATATTGATTTTATCAGAGGCCGGATTCGGATAAACATTCACCTCATTTTTTGCCGTTGATTGTTCATTCACGCCAACCAAAGTGGATAAAAGATAACCGGCTTTCGTAACCACATTGTTTCCATCTGCAGTAATTTCTGCTACAGGGAATTTTTTTGTATTGGACCACCACCTGTAAGAATTCGTTGTGTCAATAGTTGGATTATCATTCCCTGGGGTTGATGGATTAAACATCCAAGGTTGACCTGTTGGTTTGAGAAAAGTTGAATCAATCGAAATTTCCGTGTATTTCTGACGTAAAGAATTTAAATTAGCATTAACTGGTGTAGTAAGTGATCCCCAGGCATCAATAAGGCTGGAATAATTTACAGAAGCTTTTACTTTTATAGAATCGATGCCTTGCTGACCGAAATAAAACGCTAACTCATACTTGCTTGAACCGCTGTAAGTAGTCAAATAATTTGATGGAAAAGATAAGAACTTTTGTGCAGGAGTAAAGATAATTGGCATGGCACCCATTCCAAAATCTGCATAAAATCCAAGAATATCAATTGAACTCGAAGAGTTTTTCATAAAATTCGAGCCACTGCTATCACCCGTAACCAAAGTTGCGGTAGGGAAATAGGAAAAGCCGGGAAGATATGAAGGGACATAAAAAGAATTGGTATCCTTGGTGTGATTTGCCCACGCTGCAAAATTCCACGTCTGGTTGATACCTGCGCTACCGAATGAGTTGGCGTTAGTATCGTTAGCCATAATATACGTTTCACCGGTAACGGGCATGTCACCTGTATTTATTTGAATTTGCGCATTAATCGATAATGCAGAAATGACAAGGGAAGAGAGAAGTAAGTTTTTTTTCATGAGAGAGAGTTTTTAAAGAGGATTAAATTTGTTTTTAGCAAATATAAATATAAATCTTCATTTAGTCAACGCCCTCCATTCAGCAGTTTTTGTTGATATTAATCATAGTTTTACAAAATAAAAAACTGCAATTAAACATTAATCAATAATTTTCAATTCTTCTTTTAATTCTTTTTAAAAAACCGGAATTACACCAATTTGTTATTAAGTAAATATTCCGCTATCTGCACTGCATTGGTAGCTGCGCCTTTGCGAAGATTATCAGCAACTATCCACATGTTTAATGTTTTTTCCTGCGTTTCGTCCCTGCGCAAACGGCCAACAAATACTTCATCTTTATCATGAGCATCCATCGGCATAGGGTATTTTAAATTTTTTACATCATCTACCAAAATCACTCCAGGCGCCATTGCCAGCAATTCACGTACGTCAGTCAGATCAAATTCCTTTTCAAATTCTATGTTCAGGCTTTCGCTGTGTCCGCCCATAACCGGTATTCTCACAGTGGTTGCGGTAACACGAATGGTATCACCCATTATTTTTTTTGTTTCATTCACCATCTTCATCTCTTCTTTGGTGTAACCGTTTTCGGTAAAAACATCAATTTGTGGGATCACATTCAAATCGATAGGGTAGGGATAGGCCATTTCTCCTTTAATACCTTTTCGTTCGTTCATCAATTGATCAACCGCTTTAACGCCTGTACCGGTAACGGATTGGTAGGTAGAAACAACTATTCTTTTAATGTTATATTTTTTGTGCAGTGGATTTAAAGCCACCACCATTTGAATTGTAGAACAGTTGGGGTTAGCAATGATTTTATCAAGGCCACTTAATTCACTGGCATTTATCTCCGGAACGATCAGCTTTTTTGAAGGGTCCATTCTCCAGGCCGATGAATTATCAATGACTGTAATTCCTGCATCGGCAAATTTGGGTGCCCACTCCAGCGATGTGCCTCCCCCAGCCGAAAACAGAGCCACATCGGGTTTCATATTAATGGCAGTTTGTATTCCTACCACTTTATATTTAGTTCCATTGAAGGAAACTTCCTTGCCAACCGATTTTTCAGAAGCAACAGGAATTAATTCTGTCACCGGAAAATTTCGTTCCTCTAAAATCTGGATCATTTTTGTTCCTACCAAACCTGTTGCACCAACTACTGCTATTTTCATTTGTTAATCCCCCTCATTTGTTAATGATTAATAATTTTGTAAATATAACAACTCGGCTGTTAAATATTGACACAGACAACATAGATTTAATTATTCATAAACTGTTTTTTAAAAATCCGTAGAATTTAAGACAAAAAAACGAAATAGCGGCTTAGTGGTAATAGCTTTTTAACCCTTAATTCCTTTTAATCCAATTATCTTATTAATTTAGCAGTTCTTATATTGTTATCGGGAGATTTTTCTATAATTTACACAAGATAATTGAAACAAGATGCGCATCCTATTTTTATCTTTTCTTTTCATTACTTCTTTTGTTACAGCACAAGTAACAGATAATTTTACGGATGGTGACTTTACCTCCAGTCCGGTATGGAGCGGTGATGCAGCTGAATTCATTGTAAATACATCACAGCAGCTGCAACTAAACAATACAATTGCCGGTGCAAGTTATCTTTCTACCCCCAGTCCTACCTCATCTTTAAATAATATTGAATGGCGATTTTATATTAAACAAACTTTCGCTCCATCATCCAGCAATTACGGAAGAGTTTACCTGGCATCTGATCAGGCTAATCTGGAAGGATCACTGAATGGCTACTATTTACAATTTGGAGAAGCGTTAAGTAATGATGCTGTGGAACTTTTTCGTCAAACCGGATTAACAAGCACATCAGTTGCACGTTGTACAAATGGACAAATTGCGGCATCATTTACAATTGGTGTAAAAGTAACACGTAACGCCTCAGGTGTCTGGAGTTTATATGTGGATCCCACCGGAGGAGCAGCCTATGCTTTTGAAATTTCAGGTACAGATATCACGCATACTACAACCAGCTTCTTTGGTGTGGCCTGTGTTTATACGGTTGGTAACATTACTAAATTTTATTTTGATGACTTTTACAATGGTGCAATTGTGGTTGATGTAACGCCACCTTCAATTGTGTCTTCAACAGTGATCTCCAGTACTCAGGTGGATGTTTTGTTCAATGAAAATGTTCAATTAGCCACCGCTCAAACGCTCACAAACTATACCGCTAACAATGGTTTAGGTAACCCTACCGTGGCCTTAAGGGATGCAGTTAATTTAAGTTTGGTTCATTTAACTTTTGCAGGCACCTTTACCAGCGGACTTGCAAATACCCTCACTGTAACCAATGTTCAGGATTTTAGCGCAAATGCAATTACAACGGCAAACATCATTTTTACCTATTTCATATCTTCTTTACCTTCATTCAAAGATGTCATCATCACCGAAATTTTTGCAGATCCCTCTCCTCAATTAGGTTTGCCGGCTGTTGAGTTTATTGAAATTTATAACAGAAGTACCAATACTATTAATTTAAATGGATGGAAATTTACGGATGGCTCATCCACTGCAACGTTGAGCTCATACAACCTTTCAGCAAATCAATATTTAATTATTTGCAGTTTGGCGGATACTGCTTTGTTTACACCGTTTGGAAATAGAATGGGAGTGAGTAGTTTTCCATCTCTGAACAATACAGGCGACAAAATTTATTTAAAGGACAACACTCTTGCATTTATTGATTCTGTTGGGTATTCCGATGCCTGGTATCAGGATGCAACTAAAAAAGCCGGTGGATGGTCGTTGGAATTGATCAATCCGAATTCAGGGGTAAATTGTTTGGAATCCACTAACTGGATCGCCTCTAATAATGTTAGTGGCGGAACCCCCGGAACACAAAACAGCGTTTATTCAATAGCCGCTGATGTAACTGCTCCAACAATTTCAAGTGTTACAGTTGTTGATTCAATACATATTAATGTTTGTTTTAGTGAAGCTTTAGATGCCACACAAATTTCTGTTCTTACAAATTTTAACATCAACAACGGAATTGGAACACCAATTACAGATACAGCTAACAGTACATTAACATGTGCTGCTTTAACGTTGGGCACTCCCTTGGTTTCCTCCACAACGTATACACTTACATTAAGCAATATGGCGGATTGCTCTGGTAATGCCTTAAGTCCGGCATTTATTAATTTTTCTGCCCAGGACGTACCTACATTTGGTGTGGTGATAAATGAAATTATGGCTGATCCGGATCCTGTTGTGGGGTTACCAAACCATGAATATGCAGAGCTTTATAATAAAACAGCATTTCCGATCAACTTAACAAATTGGTCAATTACAATTGGAACAACAATAAAAGTTTTCCCCAATATTACCATTCTTGCTGATAGCTTTTTGGTATTAACATCAGCAGCCGCTTTACCGGATTTCGCCTCTACTATTGCTACTGTTGGGTTTTCAAGTTTTTCATTAACAAATTCCGAACAGACCTTAACATTAAAAAATCCGCAAGGTGCTGTTATATCAAGTGTCACATATAGCGACCAGTGGTATCACGATGCAATTAAAAAAAATGGGGGATGGAGCTTAGAGCAAATAGATCCTAATAATCCTTGTGCTGGAATTGATAACTGGAGAGCCTCTTTCAATACTTCCGGTGGAACTCCGGGCACATTAAACTCAACTAATGGCAATAATCCGGACAATACACCTCCGGAAGTATTGAGGGTAGCCGTTATTGCAACAGATACTATTCAGGTTTATTTTAATGAAGCTTTGGATGGCACAACAATGATGAATTTGGCGATCTATTCAATAGATAACAGCCTTGGTTCACCAATACAACTAAGCCCAATTGCGCCTGATTTTAAAAGTGTACGATTAGCATTATCAGCAGCATTACAGATCGGAACAATATACACGATCACCATAAATAATGCGATAACTGATTGTGCCGGAAATCCTGTTGGATTAGAAAACACAGCTCGTTTTGCTTTACCTGAACCTGCGCTGCCCAACGATATTGTGATCAATGAAATATTGGTTGATCCAAAAACGGATGGGGTTGATTTTGTGGAAATTTATAACCGTTCAAATAAAGTGATCGATTTAAACACAATGACCATTTCTCAGTACGACACTGTTAACAATGTGCTTACAAGCATCTACGCTATTTCTACAGAAAGCTATTTGATTTTTCCACAAGAATATTTGGTGTTGAGCGAGGATGGCTCAATCGTTAAAAGCCATTATAACACAACTAATCCAAAAGGGTTTTTGGATGTGGATAACCTGCCGACCCTTAGTATTTCGGGCGGAACCGTTTGTTTGGCAACGAATTCCGCTATCATAGACCTGTTGAAATATTACGATTATATGCAATTTGCATTATTGAGTATTACCAAAGGAGTTTCATTGGAGCGTATCGATTTTAACAGATCAACCCAAGACCTTACCAATTGGCATTCGGCAGCTCAGGATATCGGTTTTGCAACACCGGCCTATAAAAACTCACAATATAACGATGCCGGGGAAACGGACGATGCTATAGAAATAACTCCTGAAGTATTTTCACCTGATGAAGATGGATTCAATGATATTGTAAACATCAACTATCATTTCAATACACCCGGATTTGTTGCAAATATTACCATCTACGATAGCAAAGGGCGGTTGGTAAGAAATTTGGTACGCAGCGAATTATTAGGTTTGAAAGGAACGTATAGTTGGGATGGCATCACCGCAGATCGCGAAAAAGCACGCATAGGAATTTACGTCATCTTTTTTGAAGTGTTTGATCTATCGGGCAATGTAAAGCAGTATAAGAAAACGTGCGTGGTTGCTGGAAAAATCTAAGAGGTTGTTTAAATTTAGTTTCGAAAAGTATTCTATTGAATGCCCCCTGACAGGGTTTCAAACCCTGTTAGGGGTTTATGCAGGTTTCCTCCTTGTGTTTAAATACCTCTAATAGGGTTTGAAACCCTGTCAGAGTGTGCCTATGTATAAATAACGGATGAATTTTAAACAACATCTAAGCTCTGCACAAGTAATTATTGTCTTAGAGCCAATAGCTGTTTAATAAAAAAGTAATATTTATTCCTGGTAATAAACCCTTTTAACTCTTCTTGAAACATTGGTTAATATTTCATAAGGAATTGTTCCAACATCCTTTGCAACCTCTGTGATAGGATAGGCTTCACCGAAAACGATCACTTCATCGTTTTCACTCGCATTGATATCCGTTATGTCGATCATGCACATATCCATGCATACGTTGCCAATAATAGGAGCATATTGTCCGTTCACTATCATTTTTCCTTTGCCACCACTAAGTTTGCGGCTCAACCCATCGGCATACCCTATTGGTACGGTAGCTATTTGTATGTCGCGGGTTGCGACTCCTTTACGGCTATAACCAATGGTTTCGTTTGCGGGAATATTTTTTATTTGAGAAATACTGGTTTTTAATGTGCTTACATTTTGCAGTTGGCTCTGTTCTGAAGTGCCGGCTCCAATACCATATAATCCAATGCCCAGACGCACCATATCAAATTGCGCATCAGGAAAACGGGTAATGCCGGCCGAGTTTAATATATGTTTCATAATTGGATAAGTGAAATGTGATTTTATTTTTTCACTCATCTCATTAAATCGTTTTATCTGTTGCCACGTAAAATCATCGTGTTCACTTTCGTCAGTTGCAGCTAAATGTGAAAAAACTGATTTTACGGTAAGGTGTTTATTGTTTTTGATGCGGACGATCAGTTCATTTACTTCGTCCGGATCAAAACCTAAACGGTGCATGCCAGTATCCAGCTTGATGTGTATAGGGATCGGGTGATCGCTGTCGTGCTCGCTTCGTTTTAATGTTTCTTCAAATAAACTTAACACGCGGAAACTATAAATTTCGGGCTCCAGGTTGTATTGAAGCATTGAATCATAGCTTTGCTCCTCAGGGTTCATCACCATTATCGGCATGGTGATCCCCGCTTTTCGCAATTCAATTCCTTCGTCAGCATAAGCAACAGCTAAAAAATCAACGCGGTGAAACTGAAGTATATTGGCTATTTCAAAGCTTCCGCTCCCATACGAAAAAGCTTTAACCATGGCCATTATTTTGGTATCTGATTTTATTTTTGCACGAAAGTAATTCAAGTTATGAACGATCGCATTCAAATTAATTTCCAACACAGTTTCATGTGCTTTTTGTTGAATGATTTTACTGATAGCTTCAAAGCCGAATGCGCGTGCACCTTTCAGTAAAATAGTTTCGTCTCGAAAAAATGAATTGTTAAACTCTTTTAAAAATTCATCGGTTGATCTATAAAAAGTTTTTTCAACATCAAATTGTTTTGTTTGGTTGGAAATACCATCTCCTATTCCAATCAGGCGTGAAACCCCTTTTTTGTGGATCAACTCGGCCACCTCTTTATAAAGCGTTTCTTCATTCCGTCCGCTTTGTAAAATATCCGAAAGTATCAATGTTTTTTTGGGATGCTGTTTTTGCTGATTTAAAAAATCCAAGGCTATGGCCAATGAACCTAAATCGGAATTATAACTGTCGTTGATGATGGAGCAATTGTTGATACCTTCTTTTAACTCCAACCGCATTGCTATTGGGCTCAAAAAGCGCATGCGTTCTGCTATTACAGGGTTCTCATAACCTAAATAAAGCAACATTGCCCAACAATGGATGGCATTTTCGATACTTGCCTCATCGGTAAAAGGAATATTGATTTGGATGAAATCATTTTTGTAGATACCCTGAATTTTTGTATCAGCAACACCTTTAGTGATACGTCCTATCAATAAGTCGGAACGAAGCTTGCGTGACCAGGAAAAAACCTGAAGATCCTTAAATGCTTTGTTTGTAGTGATCTCATTGTGTACTAATAAATAATCTTTGCAATAGATTAAGACCTCTGAATTAACAAAGAGTTTTAATTTTTCGTCCACCTTTTGCTTTTGATTTTCAAAACTTTCATCGTGTGCCTGCCCGATGTTGGTTATCAATCCAATGGTTGGCTGAATGATGTCTTCAAGCAAACTCATTTCTTGTGTTTTGGAAATACCGGCTTCAAAAATACCCAGTTTATTCTCTTCGGTTATTTGCCAAACAGAAAGGGGAACACCAACCTGTGAGTTAAAACTTTTTGGGCTGCGCACAATGTTTTTATCCTCCCGCATTAGTTGATACAGCCACTCTTTAACAATTGTTTTTCCGTTACTTCCGGTAATACCAATAACCGGAATTTTAAATTGTTTACGATGAAAGGCGCACAAATATTGCAAAGCAAGTAGTGTATCTTTTACCAATAAAAAAACTGAATTGTTGAAGACATAATTGTTTTTCGGCAAAGAAGAAACTACAAAATGACGAACCCCTTTTTCATACAGATCAATTAAATACGCATGGCCATCATGACGCTCGCCTTTAATAGCAAAAAATAAAGATGTTTCGGCATTGCTTAGTTTGCGGCTGTCTATCAGCAGGTTTTTGATGGCGGTGTCCGTATTGCCATTGCCGCTGATGGTTGCATTAATTACAGTAGCAATAGTTGAGATAGTATGGTTCATTTTAAAAAAATCGGTAGTTGGGTAAAATAAAATGCACTAGATTATAAATTGGGAATTATTCTAAATTCGTTATCCGCATCGCACCTACAAAACAATCTCTGCAAAGCGGTTCATAATTATTTGTTTCTCCAAGTAATACTAATGATGATTCCTGAGTAATACGATGTGAATGATTTGCAACATTTCCACAACGCATACAAATAGCGTGAACTTTGGTAACATGCTCTGCAATAGCTAATAATGCAGGTATGGGGCCGAATGGCTTTCCTAAATAATCCATGTCCAATCCGGCAATGATTACCCTTACACCACTATCAGCAAGCTGATTGCAAACATCAACCAAACCTGCATCAAAAAATTGTGCTTCGTCAATACCAACAACCTGAACATCGCTTGCAAGCAATAATATATTTCCCGAGGAAGGCACCGGTGTGGAATGAATTGAATTACTATTGTGAGAAACAACTTTTACATCATCATAACGGGTATCAATAGCGGGCTTAAAGATCTCCACTTTTTGTTTTGCGTATTGAGCCCGCTTGAGCCTTCGTATCAATTCTTCTGTTTTTCCCGAAAACATAGAGCCGCAAATAACTTCGATTGAGCCTTTGCGATTATGCGGATGAATGGTGTTTTCGAGGAACATGCTGAGAAAATGTTGAATTTTAAATTATAAATGCTTAGGAAATGTTGGGTGTTGAATAAATGTTGAATTATTGCGTAACATCATTTATAATTCAACATTTATCATTTATCATTCCCTAAAAGTGTATTTTTATTCACAATTAATGCAATACAAAACTAATCAAAAAAGCGTTGTGAAAATTCACACGCCAAAATAAATATTCATGGATAAGTTCAATGTCAGAAAGGAGATTACGGCTTTGCGGGTCTTATTCATTTATTTGTTTTCGTCTTTCATCGGCCCATCCGTTTTTGCACAGGAAAACAAAGGAGAAGTTTATCAATATGCCCGAAACATTGTGGATACAATGGCTTCAAAAAGTATGCATGGGCGGGGCTATGTGAATGATGGAGATAAAATTGCAGCCAATTATATCAGGTCGGAATTTAAAAAGTTGGGATTAAAACCGTTCAAAGACGATTATTATCAACCCTTTACTTTTTCGATCAATACATTTCCCGATAAGCTGGAATTAAATTTTAACTTGTCGGATAAAAGCAATAAGAATTTTAATTTTACCGGAATTGCAGGAAAAAATTATTTAGTAGAGCCATCTTCACCGGGTATTTCTGCGGATTATTCTTTAGACGTTTTTGATTCTACCAATGCGCTTTGTAATAGAACATTTAGAAAATTTGTTAGAAGAACCGTCAAAAATCAATTTATTCTGATTGATGACAGAGGCGTTACTGACAAAAAAAAACTAGCTTATTTTAGTAAGATAAGATTAAACCCTAGTTCGGTAGCGGGAACAATTGAAGTAGTAAAAAAGTTGACATGGAGCCAATCTCAAACGGTTTCAAGCTTTGTGAAAATTCGGATATTAGCAGACAGCTTTAATTACAATGGTTATAGAAAAGCGGAGGGTGGAGGTGGAATAGTAATAGAAAATAAATTTATCCCCAACTATCAATCTCAAAATATTATTGGCTATGTTAAAGGCTCCGAACACCCCGATTCATTTATAGTTTTTTCCGCACATTACGACCACTTAGGACAAATGGGTAAAGATGCTTATTTCCCTGGCGCCAATGATAACGCAAGCGGTTGCGCGATGTTACTTAACCTGGCAAAATATTATTCTCTCCCACAAAACCAACCAAAATATTCTGTTGCATTTATAGCATTTGGTGCTGAAGAGGTTGGTTTACTTGGTTCTAAACACTATACCGAATCTCCATTGTTTCCTCTCAACAGTATTCGGTTTTTATTAAACATGGATATTATGGGAACAGGTGAGGACGGTATTACTGTGGTAAATGGTTCAGTTTTTAAAGAAGAGTTCGACAATTTGGTAAAAATAAATGTAAAAAATAAATTTATCAAAGATGTGAAAATACGAGGGAAGGCGGCCAATAGCGACCATTATTTTTTTTCAGAGAAAGGCGTAAAAGCATTTTTTATTTATACCATGGGTGGAATAAATGCATACCATGATATTTACGATAGAGCAGAAACATTACCTTTGAATGAATTTGAAGATCTGTTTAAATTGATAAATCGTTTTAGCACTTATCTTCAGAATTAGCTGAATCAATTACCTTCAGAAAAGGAGGGTATGGAATAAATAAATCTATGAAACTATACATTGTACCTACACCTATTGGAAATCTTGAAGATATTACTCTTCGAGCGATTCGTATTTTAAAAGAGGTGGACCTGATATTAGCTGAAGATACTCGTAAATCCGGCATTCTTTTAAAACATTTAAATATTACAAAAAAGATGTTTGCGCATCATATGCACAACGAACATAAAACTGCAACAATGATTGCCGATCGCATTGCAAGTGGTGAAAGCATAGCATTGATAACAGATGCCGGCACGCCCGCTATTTCTGACCCGGGGTTTTTATTGGTACGAGAGTGTATAAAAAAAGGAATAGAGATAGAATGTTTGCCCGGTGCAACAGCATTCGTACCGGCATTGGTAAATTCAGGTTTACCAAGTGATTCATTTTGTTTTGAAGGGTTTTTACCACAAAAAAAAGGGCGCCAGACAAAAATTAAATCGTTATTGAATGAGCCACGTACGATGATTTTTTATGAATCTCCACATCGCCTGGTAAAAGCATTAGAGCAGTTCATAGAGTTTTTTGGTGCTGATAGAAAAGCTTCCGTTTCCCGTGAACTTACTAAGATGTTTGAAGAAACAAAACGAGGTACTTTACAGGAAATACTTGATTATTTTAAAGAAAAAACAATTAAAGGTGAAATTGTGATCGTATTGGAAGGCAAGAAAGACTAATTTAGAGAAGTGGAGAAAATGGAGAGATGGAGAATTTTAAAAAACCGAAATCCCCAACTCCCGAAATTTCCAATTCCTTAATTCAAAAATCTCTAATTCACTAATTTTTTAATATGGAATACTTACTAAATAAAGCCGGAGCGCCTCCGGGAACAGTTGTGTATAGTGGGAAAGACACTATCGAAAAAGTAAAGATCACCCTCATTGAATATAATGAAACTCAATTTATTGAAAAAGATTTTTATAACTTTTCAGAATGTTTAGAATCGGTTGATCCAAACATGGTAAAGTGGATAAATGTTGATGGAATACATAAGGTTGAATTAATTGAAGCGATAGGAAAACATTATAACATTCACGCCCTCACACTTGAGGATATTGTAAACACAAACCAGCGCTCTAAGTTTGAAGATTATGATAGTTATGTAGTATCTATCATGAAAATGATCTATTATGATGATGAAATTCGTTCCGAACAGCTAACTGTTATTTTAATGGAAGGGATGGTTATTTCATTTCAGGAAATACATGGGGGAGATGCTTTTGATATGATACGAAACCGTATTCGCCAGGGGAAAGGACGAATTCGTAAGATGGGCGCTGATTATTTAGCGTATGCTTTACTTGATGCTGTGGTAGATTGTTATTTTACCATTCTTGAAAAATTTGGTGACCGGATAGAATTGCTCGAAGAAGAATTGATGGAGGAGCCAACTAAAGAAACATTGAAACAACTTCATTTCATGAAAAGGGAAATGATCTTTTTACGTAAAGCTGTTTGGCCAATGCGCGAGTTAATTAATAATTTAGAACGCAGCGAAACCGTATTAATTAAACCAAGTACAGATATTTATTTACGGGATTTACATGACCACGCAGTAAGAGTAATTGATACTGTTGAAACGTTTCGTGACTTACTTTCCGGCATGATGGATATTTATTTATCCAGTGTTAGCAACAGGATGAATGAGGTTATGAAAGTGTTAACCATCATTACTACCATTTTTGTTCCGGTTACATTTATTGTTGGCGTATATGGTATGAATTTCGACTTTATGCCTGAACTTCACTCAAAATGGGGGTATCCGTTAACGTGGATGGTGATTCTTGTAACGATCGGGTCCTTGTTGATCTATTTCCGAAGAAAGAAATGGATGTAGCTTTGGAACAATTGATCAATTGCCTACTTGCCTTCCTTCTTCTCTCTGCTTTTTTTATAAATTTTTACCGCAAACATTAGGGTAATTGCAAAGATCACTAAACCAAGCATCCCCCAAACCCAGCCGGTATTGCTTCGTAATTCAATTAAAAACACAATGGCAACTAAAAAAACGGTTGCCAGTTCATTCCACATTCGTAATTTAAACGAGCTGTATTTTACAATACCGGATTGTAATTGTTTGAACATCACCTGACACTGCACGTGATACGAAATAAGTCCACCAACAAAACAAAGCTTAAGAATAAAATATCCTTCCGATAAATAATAGGGGTTGAGCCAAAGTAACCAACTTCCAAATATTAGCGTTAAGATCATTGAAGGCCAGGCAATCCCATACCACAGGCGCTTCTCCATTAGTTTATATTGGGTTTGCAAAATGCTTTTCTCTGGCTCTGGTTTTGTTTCTGCTTCGGTATGATAAATAAATAAACGCACGATATAAAAAAGTCCGGCAAACCAGGTAACAATAAAAATGACGTGTAATGGTTTGATATATTGATAAAAACTTTCCATTTTTTATAATTTTTCAACGAAGGTACGAATCAATACAGTATAAATATTCGTAAATCGTTAGCGAATTAAGTACCTTTGCAAAAATTTTTTTTATGAAATCGAAAACTCCCAAAGAATCGCTAACAATTCAAACTCAGGTAGTATTACCCAACGACACCAATGTAATGGGAAACCTGTTTGGTGGCAGACTGCTTCAGTGGATGGATATTGTAGCTTCCATCTCTGCTCATAGGCATTCTAAGCGCGTTGTGGTTACCGCTTCCGTGAATAATGTATCTTTTAACAATCCAATTCTTCATTCAAGCATAGTAACATTGGAAGCAAAAGTTTCCAGAGCATTTACTTCATCCATGGAAGTATATATTGATGTTTGGGTTGAAGACCACGTAAGTGGTGTAAAAATGAAATGCAATGAGGCCATTTATACTTTTGTTGCAGTTGATCAAAACGGTTCCCCTTTGCATGTGCCTGTTTTGGTTCCTGAAACAGACGAAGAAAAGTCTCGTTTCGAAAGTGCTTTGCGCAGAAGACAGTTAAGTTTGATCCTGGCAGGTAAAATGAATCCCCAGGATGCAACAGAATTGAAGGCGTTGTTTGCGCCAGCCAATTCCTGATCAAAACCCAATGTGTTGTAAGTGGTTTAAAGTTAACGCTTTAGGCGCAAAATTAAATTCCCTTACCTTGTAGCTAAAACACGGAAAAAAGGCTGAAAAAGCCATGTAAATTTCCGTTTTTTATCCGTTATATTCCCAAATTTTGTATATTCGCAAAAAACATTTGAATGAAAAAAATAATTCTTATAGCCCTGACTTTTACAATATTGCTGTCTCAAAATGTAAAAGCATCGCATATATCAGGCGCAGAAATAACCTATAGTTATATTGGGAATAACCAATATCGAGTTAACCTGAAGTTATACTGGGATTGTTCTGACGGTTTTGATCCGGGCGATCCTCAAACCGTTGATTTAACCAGCACCTGTGGAGGCAACCTTAGTCTTTCCGTTGAACAAACCAATCCGGGTGGAACCGATATTTCACAGTTATGTACCAGTGCATTAAGTACTTGCAGCGGAGGAACCACTCCAGGTATGAATATGAATGAATATTCAGATACAATAACATTGTCTCCCTGCGATACCTGGACAATGAGTTGGAGCAGCTGCTGTAGAAACCAGGTTATTTCAAACCTTCAAAATCCGGATAATTTTGGAATGTATGCAGAGGCGATATTAAACAGCGTAACTGCCCCTGCCAATAATTCGCCTTATTTTACCTCTCAACCTTTACCTTATTTATGTGTTAATCAGGCAATTTGCTATAATTTTGGTGTCGTGGAAGCTGATGGTGATTCACTATATTATTCATTGGTAAATGCAATGGAAACCGGAGCATCCGATTTACTTTACAATACAGGTTACACAGCAATCGCGCCTATCCCAGGAATTACCATTAACCCTAATACCGGGCAGATTTCCTTTACACCTACTACTGTTGGAAATTTTGTTGTTGTTGTGGAAATAGCCGAATACACACCGGCAGGTGTTTTGATTGGTACAGTAATGCGTGATATTCAGTTTGTTGTGTTTAATTGTGGCAATCAAACAGTTGGTTGCACCGATGGCTCAATTACCGGTTTAACCGGAACAGCTTCACAAACAGGTCCCTATACTGTAGAAATGTGTGAAGGCTCTCTCTTTACTTTTGATATAACCTATACAGATCCTAATGCAGGAGATAGTTTGTCAATTATTTCGAACCTTGCCATTGTTCTTCCCGGTTCTACCATTACTACCTCAGGAGTAAACCCTTTAGTAGCAACCATCAGCTGGACAGCTCCTCCCGGAACAGCTAATACAAACACCTCATTTAGTATTACAGTTAAAGATAATGCCTGCCCGGTTCCGGGTCAACAAACATTTGTTTACGATATCAATGTATTAACACGAACACTTGCAGGTGCTGATCAAATAATTTGCGGTACACAAACCGCTTCACTGAATGGTACAGGAGGCACTACATTTACCTGGAATGTTATAAGTGGCCCGGCAATGGTGGTGGGTACTAATTTTTCATGTAACCCTTGTGATAACCCTGTTGCATCACCTGTATCCACCACAACGTATGAAGTTGTTAGTGATTTAAGTGGAACATGTTTAAACAAAGATACTGTTACAGTAACTGTTGTTCCGGATTTTTCTTTTTTAACAACGCAAACTACTGACACCCTTTGTTTGCAACAACTTGTTTCTTTAAATATAACAGGTTCTCCTGCAGGAGTTTATACGCAATTGTGGTCGCCTCCAATATATCTTGACAACATTACAATTGCAAACCCTACTGCAACCATCACTATTCCGGGAACTTACAGCTATTATGTTAGTATTACAAGCCCTTTTGGTTGTCTTAAAAAAGATACTACAGCAGTAACCGTATTGCCCGAGATCAGAACCCGCATCGGTACTGATACCATATTGTGCCTTTCTCAAAGTACACAATTAAATGCAACCGGTGGAGCTACCTTTAACTGGAGCGTAATAAGCGGCCCTGCAATTATAGTAGGTACTAATTTTTCATGTAATCCATGTGCAAGTCCGATCGCAACACCTGCATCAACCACAGTTTACCAGGTTACCAGCAATTTAAATGGTACATGTATCAATAAAGATACAGTTACCGTTACCGTTGTTCCCGATTTTACAAATACAATAACTCAAACTGAAACGATCACTTGTTTATTACAGCCGTCAATCCAGTTGAATGTGACCACAGTCCCTTCAGGAACCTACAACTACCAATGGGATTTAAATTCAGCTTTAGATAACTACACAATTTCTAATCCACTTGCGGGCACAGCCATTCCGGGTACACACCTGTATATTGTAAGTGTTACAAGCCAAACAGGATGCGTTAAAAAAGACACAGCCCAAATAATAATTACCCCAAGCTATGCCCCGGATCCAATTGCTTATGGCTCTGATTCAGTTGTTTGTATAGGAGATACCGTTCAACTAGGTCTAACCTTCGGAACCTCTGTTCCTTCTGTTTGTGGGCTCAACCCGGTTGGTTGTTCCGCTTCATTATCCGGTATTGTGGGAACTGCAACAACAGCAAACACAAGTACACAATATCCGGCTCCTTATGGTAACTGGTATAAATCTGCCAAACATCAGTTTTTATTCACGGCAGCTGAGTTAAATGCGTCCGGTATTGTGGGTGGCAAAATAGATCAGTTAGATTTTAGTGTTACCCAGATCCCAACAGGTGCCTTAACTACCTATCATGATTATACGATCAATATGGGTTGCACCAACGCTATAGCGCTTAGCAACTGGGCAACCGGTTTGTTAAACGTTTATACTCCAAAAAATCATTCGGTTATTGTTGGTTGGAATGCGCACTCCTTTGATAATGCTTATGAATGGGATGGAATTTCAAATGTTATTGTAGAAATTTGTTTTAATGAGATCCCACAGGGTACCACTTATACAAATAACTGTATTTCACCATATACTACTACATCATTTAATTCCGCCTTGTATGATAATGACGACAATACACCGATGTGCCCGAGTTTAGCTGCACCATTAACCAGTAACAAAAGACCTAATACACAATTTCATTATTGTGGCGGTGCACCCGATTCTACAAAATATACGTATAGCTGGTTTCCTCCAGCCGGGATAATTAATACGAATGCACAATATACAGGAGCCATTGTTTCAGGACAAACACAATATTATGTAGTAGTAACAGATACACTTAGTGGTTGTTTAGATACAGCTTATTTTAATGTGGCAGCTACGGCACCAACTCCGCTCACTGTTTCTGCAGGAAGTGATGTAACTATATGCCCGGGCGTATCTACAATACTAACAGCATCAGGTGCCCTGTATTATTCCTGGAGCCCGCCAACAGCATTATCAAGCACAACTACTGCAGTCACAAACGCAAACCCAACATCAACTGTTACTTACACAGTTACAGGAGACGGGGATTGCTCAACAGGCCCGGCTATGGCTACCGTAACCGTTATAGTGCCTACCGGACAAACACTAGCGATAGATGCAGGACCCGACCAGGAAGTATGTGGTACCGGTCCATTTAATTTGAGTGCTGCCACTACCGGTGGATTGGCAGGAAATACATACGCCTGGACTTTGGTATCCGGAACTGCAGGGGACAGTATTCACAATCCGAATTCAATAACCGCGTTTGTGAATCCTACAGCAGAAAACACTAACACTTATCAGATAACCGTTACGGATACATGTGGTAATAGCGCATCTGATATGGTGGTTATTAATGTACTTTTAGATTGTACATTAGATATACCAAACGTATTTACTCCAAATGGGGATGGAACCAATGATTATTTCCTTGTTTCCGGTGTTGGTTTGAAATCATATTCTGCTTCCATCTTCGATCGTTGGGGAAGAAAAGTTTTTGAATCGGTTGATGTTAAACAAAGCTGGGATGGTAAAAATGCAGATGATGGAACTTTTTATTATGTAATTAAAGCCGAATCAAACGCTGGAAAACTTTTTGACGAAAAAGGTTATCTTCTTAGAATAGGGAAATAGGTAGTGAGGTAGTTCTGGAACTTCCATATGTTTTTCTGAATATAATATAAATGGATAACACTTAAAACTTGAGACCTTCAAGTGGGTGTTATCCCGAAATGTGCAATTAGTGCTCATTGCTAAACATTCAATATTTCTAGTCCAATTTATACTATATGAAAAACCGTTACCTCATTTTATTTATTTTCATTTTTAGCATTTCGAAAACACTGTCCTATGCACAACCCATCATTTCCTCCTTTTCACCTTCATCCGGTCCGGTAGGTACAGTGGTCACTCTTACCGGCACTAATTTTAATCCAATAACTGCAAATAACATTGTTTTTTTTGGCGCAACCCAAGCCATTGTAAATGCCGCATCTACAACAAGTTTAAATGTCACCGTTCCTGTAGGTGCCAGCTTTCAGCCAATATCAGTATTAGATATTACCACAGGTCAAGTCGATTACTCTGCATTACCGTTTAATGTTACTTTTGCATGTGGAGGTGCCATTTCATCTAATTCATTTGCCGCACCTATAGATTCTGTTACCGGAGTTTCTCCACGCACTGTTTGTGCTGCTGATTTGGATGGAGACGGGAAAGTTGATCTTGTAGTTGGGAATCAGGGTTCCGGTACCATTTCGGTGTTCAGGAATACAAGCGTAAGTGGAACTATTTCCTTTGCTCCAAGAGTGGATTTTAATCCAGGTGGAATAGACCCTTTTAGCATTGAAATTGGTGATTTGGATGGAGACGGCAGACCCGATATAGTTTTAGTGAATTATAACTCCAATGCGATTTCTGTATTCAGAAATATTAGTACAAGCGGAACTATTTCATTGGCTACAAAAATAGATTTTGTAACCACATTTTATCCTATGAATGTTTCCATCGGTGATTTGGATGGTGATGGTAAAGCAGATCTTGCCATAGGTTGCTGGTATCTCAATTCTGTTCCAATACTGAGAAACACAAGCACAATTGGAACTATTTCATTTGCCGCCAAAGTGGAAATTGCAGCAGGATCGCTTCCTCTTAGTGTTGTTATTGGTGAGTTGGATGGTGATAACAAGCCTGATCTGGCAGTGTTGAATAATAGTTCCAACAACATCTCCATATACAGAAACACAAGTGTGAGCGGAACAATTTCTTTCGCAACGAGAATCAACTATGGGATGCTTGACCCAAGAAGCGTTACAATAGGCGATTTGGACGGAGACGGAAAATCAGAACTTGCTGTAACAGGTCGTTATAACAGCATTTCAGTATTAAGAAACACAAGTACAATAGGAAGTGTTTCTTTTGCAGCGAGTATAAATTTTGGAACAGGCGTAAACCCTTATATTTCCTGTGTGGCTGATATGGATGGAGACGGAAAACCTGATTTCGTTGTAGGAAATGTAGATGACAACACTGTTTCGGTATTAAGAAATCAGAGTACAATAGGCACCCTTTCCTTTGCCGAAAAAGTAGATTTTGTTACAGGGGGAGGCCCTTATAGCCCTTCGGTGGCCGATATAGATGGTGATGGCAGGCCCGACATTACAACAGCGAATAATTTTTCCAATAACATTTCGGTGTTTAGAAATCAAATTCATATTAGCCCCTTAATGACAAGTGCAAACGCGGCTACCATTTGTAGTGGTGATGTCTTGAGCATTCCATTAACAAGTGATCTCTCGGCTATATTTACATGGATTGCAACAAATTGCACCTTTACAATTGGAGAGAGCCTAACAACACAAGGAACAAATACTTTAAGTGATGTAATAACAAATAATACAACATCGGCTCAAGTCGTGACCTATACGGTTATTCCTACTTCTTCAACCGGTTGCGGTGCAGGAACACCTCAAACAGTTATAATTACCGTAAATCCATCACCAACAATGAATAGTGCCATAGCGGAGACGATATGTAGCGGTGAAAGCGTTAGCGTTGCCTTAACAAGTGATATTTCTGCTTCTTATTCATGGCTTGCAAATGATAATCTTAATACAACTGGCGAAAGTATAACAGTTCAGACAACATCAACTTTAAACAATATAATATCTAATAATACAACAGCCGCAGAAACGGTAAGTTATGCAGTTACTCCAATTTCTACATCGGGAGGTTGTGCAGGAACATCTCAAACCGTAAATGTAACAGTGAACCCATTACCCATTTCTAATGCCGGAAATGATGTAACAATATGTTCAGGAATAATAGATAGCATAGGTTCTTTAGCCGTTTTAGGGAATACGTATTCTTGGAATTCAGCTTCAGGTTTGAGTGATTCCACTGTTTCCAAGCCAGGCAATACTATAATTAACAGTGGAAGTATTCCAATTGTTACAGCTTATACATTAACAACAACAATAACTTCAACCGGCTGCCAATCATCAGACATTGCAGTAATAACCGTAAACCCACAACCGGTGTTAACGGTCACTAACCCTGCTGCAG
>JAZKBX010000331.1:0-7081 GCA_040388455.1 Bacteroidota bacterium | reverse complement strand
TCCTCAGCAAACGCTGTAGGAGTGAGCGGAACAGATTATATAAAAGTAACCGCTGCTGGTGGGTGTACGGACATCAAACCTGTAACCATTACTATAAACCAACTACCCATTTCTAATGCCGGAAACGATGTAACAATATGTTCAGGAATAATAGATAGCATAGGTTCTGTAGCCGTTTTAGGGAATACGTATTCCTGGAATTCAGCTTCAGGTTTAAGTGATTCCACTTTTTCCAAGCCAGGCAATACTACAATTAACAGTGGTAGTATTCCAATTGTTACCACTTATACATTAACAACAACAATAACTTCAACCGGCTGCCAATCAACAGACAACGCAGTAATAACCGTAAACCCACAACCGGTGTTAACGGTCACTAACCCTGCTGCAGAATGTTTTCCTAATACGGCTGATCTTACTGCCGGGGCCGTAACTTCAGGTAGCACAGGTGGTGGTACATTTACGTATTGGACAAATGTGGGAGCAACAATTCCTTTGTCCTCAGCAAACGCTGTAGGAGTGAGCGGAACAGATTATATAAAAGTAACCGCTGTTGGTGGGTGTATTGATATTAAACCAATAGAAGTAACTGTTAATCTATTGCCGACAGTAAATTTCAGCGGTTTAGATAGCATCAACTGTTATACAACCTTAACACAAAACTTAATAGGATCTCCGGTTGGTGGCACCTTTAGCGGTAACGGAATAAGCGGAAGCTTCTTTAGTCCATCTGTTGCGGGAAGCGGATTACAAACAGTTACCTATACTTATACCGATGGCAACAACTGTAGCAATACTTCAATCCAAAATACAGAGGTTTTGCCACTACCTGTAGCCCCTTCCATTTGCATGGTAACGGCAGATAGTACCTCAACTAATAATATTATTTATTGGGATAAAACCTCTTATAGCAATGTAGATTCATTTATCGTTTATCGCGAAACTGTTTCGAATATGTACCAAAAAATTGGTGCAGTTTCAATGGATTCCATGAGTATGTTTACAGATACGGTAAGACAGCTGTATTTCCCATTTACAGGGGATCCGAATGCCGGTACATACCGATATAAATTGCAAATACGCGACACTTGCGGAAATTATGGTCCTTTAAGCTTATATCACAATACTCTTTATGTAACTCAAACAGGAGGCGCTTTTAATTGGAATGATTATCAAATAGAAGGAGCAGCAATACCAATCCCGCAATTAACAGCTTATTATTTGTATAGAGACAATAACAGCAACGGTAATTGGGCACTTGTTAATGGGGTTTCCGGTTCCCAATTAACTATTAATGATGCCAATTACTCCATTTACCCAAATGCGAGATGGAGGATTGAAACAGCCTGGAGCATTGGTTGCGATCCAACAAGGGTAATGGTCAACACAGCCCGTTCAAATATTAAAGGACAAACAGTAGGAATATCAACCATAACTGAACCTACAGCTTTTCTTTCTATTTACCCAAATCCCTTTTCAATGCAAACAACTATAGCGTATGTGTTGGATAAAAAATCAGATGTAAATATTGAAGTATACAATGCCTTAGGGCAAAAAATGGAAACATTTATCAATGCTAATCAAATAGCAGGTGAATATCAGTATATCTTTAATGCAAAAGAAAAAAGCTATTATGCCGGAGTTTATTTTGTGAAAATGATGGTAAATGGAAACACCACAATAAAAAGAATTGTAGTGATGGAATAAAAATACCCTCTCCATAAAGTAGAATAATATTCACACTTCTAATTGGTAGCTTTTGAATAATTCACTGTATAATGCAACCCCCTGCTTTCTTTTCTTTGACGGGCATGTTTAATGATGATATAAGCAACATTGATCAGGTTGCGAAGCTCACATAATTTAGGTGAAATAGTAGTTTTTAAATACAAAGCTTCATTTTCTTTATAAAGAATTTCCAACCTGTCGAATGCACGCTGCAGGCGCAAATCAGAGCGAACAATACCCACATAGTTTGTCATTATAGCTTGTACCTCACGCAGCGTTTGTGTGAGTAAAACCATTTCTTCGGGATGGTGCGTTCCTTCTGCATTCCAGTCGGGGATGGTCTCGCAATAGGGTATCTTTTTTATTTCTTCGATAGAATCCAATGCTGCATTGTGCGCATACACCACCGCTTCGAGCAGGGAATTGGATGCTAAACGATTTGCACCATGCAAACCTGTTGCAGAGCATTCACCTATTGCATACAATTGTTTGATACTGCTTCTTCCTTTTTTATCTACCTTAATTCCACCACACATATAATGTGCAGCAGGCACTACAGGAATATAATCTTTCATCATATCAATTCCCAAACTCAGGCATTTTTGATAAATATTTGGGAAATGTTTTATCAATTCTTCTTTATCTAAATGACGGCAATCCAGATATACATAGTCGTCACCGCGTATTTTCATTTCATTGTCTATTGCACGGGCAACAATATCTCTGGGAGCAAGCGATTTGCGTTCATCGTATTTTTGCATGAATTCTTCACCATCAATCGTTTTTAATATCCCGCCAAAACCTCTTACAGCCTCTGATATAAGGAAGGACGGAGTTTCTCCCGGGTTGAATAGTGAGGTGGGATGAAATTGATAAAATTCCATTCCTTCCACTCTGCCCTTTGCACGATAAACCATGGCCACCCCATCGCCTGTTGCAATGGATGGGTTTGTGGTAGTTGAATACACATTGCCAGCGCCACCTGTTGCCATCAGAACAATTTTTGCAAGTATGGTTTCGGTTTTATTTGTTCGCAGGTTTAATACATAAGCTCCATAACAATCAATATCGGGAGTCCGGCTATTCACTTCATGTCCCAGATGATGCTGTGTTAAAACATCAATAGCAAAATAATGATCAAGGATCTCTATATTCGGATGTTTGTGAACCGCTGTTAATAAGGCTCTTTCAATTTCAAAACCGGTATTGTCCTTATGATGTAAAATGCGGTGTTCGGAGTGCCCGCCCTCTTTTGCAAGGTCAAATTCACCCGTAGCAGTTTTATCAAATTTTGCTCCCCAGGCAATGAGCTCATTTATACGGTCAGTCGATTCTGTAATAACCATTCTCACTACTTCTTCATCACAAATTCCATCTCCCGCAATTAAGGTATCTTCAATATGTTTCTGGTAGGAATCCGGACGATGCATAACTGCTGCTATGCCACCTTGTGCATATTTGGTGTTGCTTTCATCTTCATTGGCTTTGGTTATCATACACACTTTACCATAGGGCGCCACTTTCAGTGCATAACTCAATCCAGCAATACCTGAACCGATGATTAAAAAATCCGTTTTTTTGTTCATAAATCAATAGATGTGAGATGTGAGATATAAGATTCAAGACAAAAAACACTTTATGTTTTCCAAAACGAAGAAAATTCTCCAGTGTCAAATCTTACATCTCAACACTATTATATTAGTATCTTTGTATCAATCCTGATAGCTATCCGGATAATCAAGTCAAAATTAACAAATAGATTCGAGATATTAGATTTGAGTCCCGGAGATTAAAAAACATCTTAAATTCTTTAGAGCAAAAAAAATCTTGTCATACACTTAATTAGTACGAAAATAAAAAATGAACACATTTGTAAAAAAGCCGGTGGTTGTATATGCTGAAAGCACACCTAATCCGGCATCAATGAAATTTGTTGCCAACCAGTTATTGGTGCAAAATGGTGCAACGGCTCAATATTTATCAAAGGCAGAAACAAAAGGTTCGCCTCTTGCAGCTAAATTATTTGAATTTCCATTTGTGAAAGCAATTTTCCTGACGGGTAATTTTGTTACAGTTTCAAAAACGGATAGTGTTCTGTGGGAAGAGGTTACACAAGAGTTGCGTGATTTTATTAAAACGTATATTAATGAAGGTCACCCTATAATTACTGAACTGCCAACAACGGAAATGCCTGTTGATAACACATTTTCTGCAAAAAAAGAAATGTTTACAGAACACAGTGCTCCTTCAACTGAACTGGAAGTAAAAATTGTTGAAATACTTGAACAATATATCCGGCCAGCAGTTGAAAGTGATGGAGGAAGCATTACTTTCAAAAGTTTTAACGATGGCATTGTAACGGTTCAATTAAGAGGCTCTTGCAGTGGTTGTCCTTCTTCGGCCATTACTCTAAAGGCTGGTATTGAAGGACTTCTTAAGCGAATGGTGCCAGATGTAAAAGAAGTGGTTGCGGAAGCAATGTGATTTTTAAATTCCATTAAAAATTGAAGGTATATCTATAAAAAAACAACCTCTGAAATTTTTTTCAGAGGTTGTTTTTTATTATCAGCGGGTAAAAACAGGTTTTTGAACATTTGCCATTTCAGGAATTGCGCCAATTTGTTTCATCATCCCGAGTGCATCAAATTCTGACCACTCTTCCACTATTTTACCATCAACAATTCGTTGTGTGGAGATTGCAGTAACGATTATTTTTTTGTTTGATGCCGCAAAACCCTGAAATTCTCCTTTGTGCGTTCCGCCAATGGTTGTGCGTGTTACAACTAAATCGCCTTCAGCGATCTGGTCTTCAATGGACACTTTCATATCCGGGAAACCGGTATTATATTCTTTCATAACCTGCTTACTTTCTTCTTTACTAAGGGCATTGATTTTACCCGGAAAGTGCAATTTGTAATCACTTCCCCATAGTTTTTCCACTTGTTGAACATCCCCTTTTGCGAAGGATTCCCAGAATTCACGTGCAATTTTTTTGTTTGATTCTAATGTTGTTGTTTCCATTTTGTTTTTTTGTGAAATTAATAGCCTGTTTTTAAATTAGTTATATTTTTCTGTCGATTCCAATTCTGGAATTGCACCAATTTGTTTCATCATTCCGAGGCTATCAAATTCATCCCACTCTTCAACTAACTTACCTTTTACAATTTGTTGTAAAGTCATGCCGGAAACTTTTATTTTTTTACCACTGGCAGAAATGCCTTGAAACGCACCTTTATTGGTACCTTTATAAATAAGTCTTGTCATAACAAAATCCCCTTCTGCAATTTGGGTCTCGATAATAAGCTTAACATCAGGAAAAGCCTCGTTATATTGTTTGTTAAATTTTACAGCATCTTCATACTTCAAAGGTTTGTCCATTCCTGGTAAGTGAAGTTTGAATTTAGCAATGTCGGTGATTTTTTCAAGGGCCGAATAATCATTTTTTTCATATGCTTCAATTGACTGGCGTGCAATTTTTTTGTTCGCATTTAAGGTTTTTGTTTCCATTGTTTTATTTAAGTTTTTATTTTGCTCCTCTTTTATATGGTGTATCGCATTGAGCGAAGAGTTTTACTCTTTGGATTTTTTTAGATAAGTAATGCGTTTTGAAAAATGACTACAAAATTAAGCCCGTGCCTTCTCGAATTCATTCATTTTAGATGAATCGCGATGATTAATAGGTGATATCTCGAATTAGTAAAGTAAAATCAGACTCATCAAAGAAATTTGCCAAACAGGAATTAGCATAAAAAATATTTAAAAAAAGCCGTTAATGCAGTTGTTCAATTAATAGGTTTTGTTTGTGATCAAAATCATTCCCGACTAAAAAAGGTTTAAGTTGCATTTGATAAAAAATACGGAATAGGATAAGGGTTATCGCAGAAGCTTTTTACGATACAAAGAATAAATTCAAGGTTTTGTCTGTTAAAACGGGTGGTTTGTAAACTGTTCTTGTTATAAAACACAAGGTTTTTTTTTAAAATCGTATTTTTTTTTAAGAAAAATTTGGTTGTATTAAAAATTTATTACTTTTACGCATTCTATTATTGAAAAAACAAAAATTGGAATGAAGAATAAACTACTGTTATTTTATATTTTCATATTTTTAAGTCCTCTAATTTCTTCCGCCACTTGTCCGGGAGATACTGCAAGTTTCACAAGTGCACCGGGTGCATGTAAAAACAAGACCATCTCTTTTACCAACACCTCTATTGGCGCCACTACTTATTTTTGGGATTTTGGTGACGGCAGTACTTTATCCGATACATCTCTTCTTCAAAACCCTCCGGCATATACATATCCTGTTTTAGGAAGCTACACAGCGATGTTGATCGTTGACAAAGGAACTCTTTGTGCCGATACTTTTATTGCAGTTGTAAATATGTCCTTTGTGGTAGCGAATTTTACAAGCGATGCACCTAGTTGTATAAGTGATTCTGTAAATTTTACAGATGCATCAGTTATTGGGCCCGGTGGCACGCTCACAAACTGGATGTGGGATTTTGGTGACCCGGCATCAGGGATAAACAATACGTCAATTTTACAAAACCCGGCCCATTTGTATAGCGCAGGAAATCAGGCATTTAATGTAAAGTTGGTTAGTACTTCAGCTGCACTTTGTAAGGATTCAATAACCATTGGTGTCGGGATTCAAAACTTGGTGGTTACAAATGCAGGAACTGATATTACCAGTTGCGATAATAACCTGACTGTTAACCTAGTAGGTAGCATTTTAAACGCTGGTGGTGGTTCCTGGAGCGGTTCTGGAACATTTTCAAATCCAACTTCATTAACTCCAATTTATACTCCAACATCTACTGCAAAAGCAAACGGCATGGATACTGTTGTATTTACTTCCTTTAGCAGCCCGTATTGTCCAAATGTCAGCGATACTGTACTGATAATTTTTAATCCGGGTCCGACCGTTAGCGTTGGAGCAGATTTTTCGGTTTGTAAAGATACTTCCGGTGTCCCGGTTTCTGCAACAATTACAGGAGCCACTAGTGGCAGATGGTTTAGTACAGGTGTTGAAGGAACATTTGCAGATTCAAGTTTAAATGTAACAACTTATTTTCCAAGCAACGCTGATACTGCTGCCGGTTCAGTTATCCTTTACAGAGAATCAATAGGCAACGGTATCTGTTTGGCAGCAAGAGATTCTGTAACAATAACTTTTAATCCTTTGCCAACTGTTTTTATTAAAACGGAAGACAGTTCTTGTTCAGGCAACCCAATCATTCTGGATATTACAGTTTCAACGGGTGCAGGAACATGGAGCTCAACAGGGACTGGTATATTTTTACCAACCAGCACCACACTTAACGGATTATATTACCCTAGTGCAGCAGATGAT
>JAZKBX010000330.1:5969-7213 GCA_040388455.1 Bacteroidota bacterium | reverse complement strand
GGTTGACAGCAAATGCAGTAATTGGTATTTATCCCGCAAATGCGGTAGGGGATGACATACAACTCACAACAGACGCAGGGGACGTGATGTTCCATACCTTACGCCAACAAACAAAAAAACCTGCAGGGCAATACAATATAGCATTGTCGGATTTTATTTTACCAAAATCCGAAATCCAAAATCCAAAATCTTCTTCTGATTATATTGGGCTCTTCGCACTATCAACAGGTTTCGGAATTGATGAACATGTGGCTCGTTTTGAAGCTGACCATGATGATTATTCAGCCATTATGTTAAAAGCATTAGCAGATCGTTTGGCAGAAGCATTTGCAGAAGTGATGCACAAAAAAGTACGTAAAGAATTCTGGGGATATGCAAAAGCAGAGGACCTAAAAAATGAGGACCTGATAAAAGAAGAATATGCCGGTATTCGCCCGGCTCCCGGTTATCCTGCACAACCTGACCATACCGAAAAACCTACCATTTGGAAATTACTGGATGTAGAAAAAAACACAGGAATGATCCTGACAGAAAGTATGGCTATGTTTCCAACTGCCGCTGTTAGTGGTTTATACTTTGCCCATCCACAGTCACATTATTTTGGAATAGGTAAAATAAAACAAGATCAGGTGGAAGAGTATGCGAAGCGTAAAGGCATTACCTTAGAACAAGCGGAACGTTGGCTTGGTCCTAATTTGGCTTATTGATTTGTTGTTTGATCATATACCTTTAAAAATTGCTCATAATTATTGAACATAATGACGAAATATACGCACCGATAGCGTCAACCGACCAAAAACAAGAAATAAGCGCAACTAGTTGCGCTTATAAACATGTTAGCCCCAATTTATGAAAGACACAGTACTCATAGATAGTTTAGTAACAAAAACAGATTTAACCAATCTGACTGATAGACTTGCGGACAAAATTACTTCAACCATATCAAACTCTGTAGAAACAATTGGTAAAGAAGAAAAACTTTGGGGACTTTTTACTTACGACACAGTATTTACAGTAGTTGTAACTCTCCTTATTTTTATTATTGGTATTTGTATAGACAGACTAATCAAGTATTGGGACAAACTAAAAAAACAAAAAGAATCACGGCTTTACTTTAAACATTTTCTCGACATCATAATCGACAAGACTTGCCCACAACTCATAAAATTATACAATGAAGTTTATCAGAATAATGGAATTGACGCAGGTATTCCAACAGCGCCACCTAAAATTTTAACAAGCAA
>JAZKBX010000330.1:0-5959 GCA_040388455.1 Bacteroidota bacterium | reverse complement strand
AAGAAAGACAAAGGCAAGTAGAAAAAGAAGGGTGGACATCATCACATGATGATAGGTATATAAATGGCGAATTGTCTAAGGCTGCATTTTGTTATCAGCAAGGGCATCTTAAAAGCAGAAAGTGGCCTTGGCATAAGTCATGGTGGAAACCAACTAACACAATTAGGAATCATGTAAAATCAGGTGCGCTTCTTGTTGCAGATAAAGAAAGGATAGAAAGGAGAATAATTTTTATTTCCAATGAGATTGATAGATTAAAACAAGTATGAAATCAATACAGTTCCATTTAAATAGAATAAAAAATATTCAAGATACAGACTGGTTTCATTCATTCAAAGACAAAGAATCCCTATCCAAAGTTGTTAGTAACCTAGACTTTTTGGAACTCATGATAAATGAAATTGATAATTTTCACAAACGGATTAGAAACGAAAGCGATGACTTCAAAAAACCTCTTCAAGAAACGGTAAATAAGTATTTCGACACATTATCGAAATACGTTGAGCACATTAGAATAAATAATCCACAATATGAAAATCGCGAAGCATTTCGAAAATTAGTTAATGACTCAATACTTATGTACCATACACAACCTGGAATTAAAAAATCATTTTCACAAGTTTATAAAAAAATCATTCGACCAATCCAAGAACAAGTTGTCGACACCAACATTTTTAGACTTGACCCTGTTGGTTATGAAATTGCTGAATTAGGAAAAAACATTTCTGTACAATATAATTATATAAAGCGCTTACAAATTGACTTTAGACTTGCTTACCGAAAATATAGTAATCATGTAGCAGACTCGAAAAGCAACTTAACTCTGGGAAGAAATAAAATAAACTGGGGCTAACAGCACCTACAATATATGCGGGGCTTCTGCAAGTTGCAAATGCTTTTTTTATTGTGCGCTTCGCGCGAAATATTTTGCATTTGCCAATCAGTTCAGTACTTTTAATAAAGTTTGTGCGGCAAGACAGTTTTGTGCAAGTAAACCCGCACATCTTGTAGCTGCAAAACGTTAGTGGTAAGGCAATTAAGGAGATAATTCCCTTTGAAAGAAAAAACTCGAGATAGAAATTAATGAATTTACAAAAATTTAAAACATGAAAATTTTACAAAAAGTAACATTGCTTCTTGTTTTTATTTCGCTTTCAATTATTACGCGTGGACAGAAAAATAAAGAGTTTGTTACCAACATCAAAGGCATAAATAATAAGGTAGATTCACTACCCTGTTTTATATATGAAAAAACAGAATTAGATACTTTTCTCTTGAATAATCAAATTTTACTTCCTCAACTAGAAATCTGGGGGGTGAATGTTAAAATTAGTGCCTCATTTCTCGTTGACACATTGGCTAAACCATATGGGATAGTCGTTTCAAATGTAAATGTAAAAATTAATGCACTAACAGAAATAAAAGACAATAAATCTGCAGCAACCATAAAAGAGTATTATAGCAAAGAAAGTGCGAGACTAATTGCATTAACTGAAGGGATGTGGCTTTCTAATGCTTCTAATTACAAAAACAAATTAAATATTATTCTTGCTTTTAATACGGATGCTTATGATGCCAAAAATCAAGAGGCGCTGAAAATTGACCATGACCATCGACCTGGAGATATTTATAATGATACCAGAAAACAAGGGGAGGCAAAATCAATATTAAACATTTATAATTATTATGATTTTGGTGTAAAAAAATTAAATCAAAATAAATTATTGATTGCCGAGAAATATTTTGAACAAGCACTTAAAATAAAAAATGATGACATTGATTCTCTTTACAATTTAGGAATTTGTTTTATTAAACAAAAAAAGCGTGATCAGGCTTGTGAAAGCTGGAATAAAGGAAAGCAATTTGGCGACAAAGAAGTACAAAGCCTATTAGACAGGTATTGCACTAAATAGAAAACACGCCAAGCTTCAGCTAAGCAAAATGGCCGTTAACAGGGTGTTTTAATACTTCAGTTCGCTTAGGAAATAGGTCGGCAAAAACATTTCATAGCGGAAAAAAAATATTTTTTATTTTGTGTTTGCCACTGGTAATTTTATAATTTCGTTTACGAAATCGGCCACATCACTTAACACATCGTTAGCAGCAAGGCAAATAAAAAAAGTGGAAAGACAAGAACTTTCCGTTCGATGAATTAAAATTCTCTTATTATGAAAATTAAATTTTTATTTTTATTGTTTGTTACTATTAATGTTTATTGTCCAAAGGCTCAAACGGATAGTGCTATTAAATATACTCCGCCAATATTTTCAAATGATCATAAAGCATTAGGAAAATATGTGGCTAAATATATTCAATATCCCCGCTTTGCTATTGACCAAGGTATATCAGATGTTGTTAATGCAACAATATATATAAATAAAGAAGGGAGAGTTAAATTTGTAAATACTCTTGGCAAAACTCCAGCCTTCAATGCAGAGGCAAAGCGTGTATTAAGATTAACACCAAATTGGCAACCAGCTTTTAAAAATGGAGTTCCAATTGACACAGTGGTAAACCAACGTGTTTTTTTCTCTTTGCAAAAAACGAATCCTGAAGTAAAAGAAGAGGATATTTTTATTGTAATCTATAGAGAACCTTTGAGTAATGCAGAAATTAATTATATGATTCGAAATGATGAAGAAAGAACGAAGAAAAATAATTTAGCTAAAAAACTTAATGAGGAAGGTTCAGCTCTTTTGCAATTAAAAAAATTTGATGAAGCATTGGTGAAATTTAATGGAGCTATTGAAAAAGGAGGCAATCTAAATCCATATCTATACAATCGGGGCTTGACTTATTTAAACCTCAACCAGGATGATAAAGCTCGGGCTGACTTTCTCGAAGCATACAGACAAGGAGATGAGGATTCAGGGAAAGTATATAACGACCTTTTCAAAAATAAATAACCTCACTTATGCTGACTATAGAGAACCCTGCGTGTATGGGGACGATAGTGTGTTACGACTATAGTTAACCTTTATTTAACTTTAAATAAAATTGTAGAGATGGGAACATGTTTAACATAGTGGAACAAAGTCAACCCATGACATTGACAAAAACAAAAAAATGAAAAAACTGCTTTCTTTTTTTTTCTTAATTATTTTCTATTCCTCCTTCGCTAAGGCAGCAAATACTCCTGATACCGTTTCTACTGGAATCTATATTAACAGCATACATGATATTGATTTCACGGATAAACAATATACAATTAACCTTTGGTTATGGTTAAAATATAAAAACCCGGATTTTGATTTCTCTAAATACCTGGAAGTACCAATGGCAAAAACCGTTGATAAATCTTTTTATACGGTAGACACATTAAGTGATGGCAGAATATACATGTTGATGAAATTGCAATGTGTAATGAAGGATTCTTGGAAAATACAAAACTTTCCTTTTGACCGCCAGAAATTAAGATTTACGATAGAAAATTCACAATATGATAAAGGTGATCTGATTTTTGAAGAAGATACTGTTGGTAACCACTATTCGAAGTGGACCACTTCAGGTTGGAAAGTAATTGCCGATAGCTTTAAAATTAGCACAGGCACAAAGAAATATGAGACAGCTTTTGGTGAGCCAGTTTTAACCAAACCTATTTCTGAATTCAGCAATTTTAAGGTTCAAATAGTTATGGAGCGGGATTCCTGGTGGTTGTTCATGAAATTATTTATTGGAATGTATATTTCTTTCTTGTTGGCCTTTCTTTGCTTTTTTATCCATAGAGATAGCATCGACTCACGTTTTAGCTTAAGTGTAGGTGCTTTATTTGCTGCCATTGGAAATAAATATGTGGTTGATTCTACGTTACCTGAATCCACCTCTTTTACTTTAGTGGATACACTGCATGGCTTAACCCTGTGTTTTATTTTTGTATCCGTTGCATGTTCTGCCTATACATTGAGGCTCGTTAAAACCAATCGAATTGAGCAATCACAGCGATTTGACAAAAAGGCGTCCTATATTATGCTGGCGATCTATCTTATTTTAAATGGCTGGTTTATTTATAAAGCGAATTATTAGCCCAGGCTTAGACCTTAATAACCTATTGGTTTTTTTATTATATTTGATAGTATATCTTTAAAAAAAACAATGAAAAAAATTGTATTGGTTTTATTAGTATCGGTTTGCCTATTGGTGCAATCATTCACTTTTTTGAAAAAAGGCGAACTGTTTGTTTCTAATGATGGTATTGTGAGATTTACCACAAAGGGGCCTTTTGGGACCATTGTAGCTCAATCAAAGAAATTGACCGGTACTTTTGATGCAACAAAAAAAACATTTACTTTTTCAATTCCTATTTCTTCTTTCCAGGGTTTCGCCAATCCATTACAGAAAACACATTTTAATGAAAAGTATATGGAATCAGATAAAATTCCGATGGCTACTTTTAAGGGAAAGGTTATAGAAGAGCTTGATTTTGCTACTTCGGGTGTTTACCCTATTCGTGCAAAAGGTTCTATGAACATACATGGAGTTGAAAAAGAAATAATTGTAAAATCGAAAATGACCATTAAAGCCGGTCAAATTACAGTTGAGTCTGTTTTTAATGTTCTTTTGGCAGACTACAACATAAAAATTCCAACCATTGTTAATCAGAAAGTAAAAGATGATATAGCAATTGAAGTTAAGCTGGAAATGTCTCCCGAAAAATAATCCCATTATTTTTTTTCATTGATTTTTACGATCCTAAGCAAAATACACTTCTTTCACCGTAATGCCGCGTTAGGGATTGCAACGTAAATCCTTTTCTTTTTAGAAAAGATTGAAGTGGAAAGCCCGCCAATTCTTTTTTAAGAATTGAACGCCCTAATAATCTCGAATATTATAAGACCGAATTTAAACTCAAAAAGCAGTATATTAGCATCATGCTTTTGAACTGTAAGATCAAAATAAATTTCTTCTTTCTTTTATCCGTTTTATTATTCTGGCTCACACCATTGTGTTCACAGACGTTCCGCAATTTTCCTTCACTAAGCAGTAAAAAGGATGTATCAATCACCTGCATGCTGCAATCCCCGGATGCGGAATTATGGATAGGAACCTCATCAGGACTGGTTTTATTTGATGGTGTTAATGTTAAACGTTTTTCTGATAAAGACGGGTTGATCGATAATGCGATCACCGCACTTTATATGCAAAGCGACAATACCTTGTGGATAGGCCATAAGAATGGAAAGATAACCTGGTACAAAAACAAAAAGTTTATTCCCTTTCCTTTCAACGAAAAACTTTCTGATGATAAAGTGTCTGCATTTACTGAAGCACATGGAATGTGGCTCGCTTCCTATGGTTCGGGACTTTCGTTTTATGGTAAGGATGAGCAGTTCAAGCAATTTAATTCAGAAAATGGGCTGAGTGATGATTTTGTATATACCTTAACGAAGGATAGTAAAAACGATGTATGGGCAGGTACGGATGCGGGGATAACGCATGTTGAAACAAAAAATCCTTTATCACCTGTTTTTACTGTTATCTCAATGAAAAAGGGCTTACCTGATAATATTGTTTTGAATTTAGTATGTGACAAAAATGATGATATATGGGTTGCAATGCCTGATTCGGGTGTATGCAGGTATGATGTGACGGAAAGTAAATTTAAACGTTTTAAAAACGCTTCGGGCTGGAAGTATGGTATTGTTACCTCCCTTTATTTCAATAGTACAGGGACATTGTATATTGGTACAAAAGACAATGGAGTGATCACTTATTCTGTAAATAAAGAAGGAAAAGAATTGCTAAGGGTGATCGATGTAAAAAATGGTTTACTCAATAATGAAGTAAATTCTATTTTTGTAGATCGTGAAGATAACCTTTGGGTAGGAACAGCGAAAGGTCTTTCAGAAATGTGCCAGGGACGTGTCAGTTATCTTACTTCTAAGAATGGTTTACTTTCAGATAAAGCATTTACTTTTTATGCCGATAAAAAAGATAATTACTGGATAGGAACGGATAAGGG
>JAZKBX010000329.1:0-4157 GCA_040388455.1 Bacteroidota bacterium | reverse complement strand
CAAGATGCATCATTTTAGTCCCAGTATCAGCTTGCTGATAATTATTTGTAACCGCAACTGAATAAAATTCACCAACAGAATTATCACCTTTTAAAATTACAGATGGGTATTTCCAGGTAACTGCAGAGCCTGTTTCTACTTGCGTCCAGGAGATCTTGGAATTATCTTCCAAACAAACACCTCGCTTCGTTACAAAATTAAAAATACCACCTTTACCATTTTTATCACCCGGGTACCAATTCTGAACAGTACTGTATTTTATCTCTGCATTTTTATGAGCGATGAGTTCTACTACTGCTGCATGCAATTGGTTTTCGTCACGCATAGGCGCAGTACAACCTTCGAGATAACTCACATAAGAATCTTCGTCAGCAATAATTAAAGTACGCTCAAACTGACCTGTACCAGCGGAGTTGATCCGAAAATAAGTGGAAAGTTCCATCGGGCAACGAACGCCTTTGGGAATATAACAGAATGAACCATCTGTAAAAACCGCTGAATTTAATGCGGCATAAAAATTATCAGTATAAGGAACAACCGTACTCATGTATTTTTTTACCAATTCAGGATGCTCCTGAACTGCCTCACCAAAAGAACAAAAGATAATTCCTTTTTCAGATAAAACTTCCTTGAAAGTGGTTTTCACAGAAACGCTGTCCATAATAATATCAACAGCAATTCTACTTTCAACACCTGAAAGTCGCTTTTGCTCTTCGATAGAAATACCAAGCTTTTCAAATGTTTTTAATAATTCGGGATCTACTTCATCCAAACTATTCAAAACTTTTTTGGGTTTTGGTGCAGAATAATAGATAATATCCTGAAAATTAGGTTTTATATAAGACACATGTGCCCAATGAGGCTCTTCCAATGTTAACCAATAACGAAAAGCTTTTAAACGATATTCCAGCATCCAATCGGGTTCGTTTTTCTTTTTAGATATAAAACGAATGATATCCTCATTTAAACCTTTCGGTGCATTGTCAGCTTCAATATCGGTAACAAAACCGTACTTATATTCCTCGTTGATTTTCTCTTCTAAAATTTCGTTTGCCATTTCTTTAAGTTATAAGTCAAAAGTAAAAAGTCAAAAGTTAATTCTATCTTTTGAATTTTGACTTAATTCTCTTTATAATTTACTTTCTATACTCCAAATGATTCTCCGCAACCACAAGTTCTGCTTGCATTTGGATTATTAAATACAAATCCTTTTCCGTTCAAGCCCCCTGCATAATCCAACTCTGTGCCTATTAAGTATAAAAAGCTTTTTTTGTCTACGGCAATCTTTATTCCTTTATCCTCAAAGATCTGATCGCCATCTTTTACGATACTATCGAATTCTAATTTGTAGGAAAGTCCTGAACATCCACCACCATCCACTCCAACACGAATGAAAGTTCCTTCCGGATGATTTTCATTTTTTATTAGATCCAAGGCATGTTGTTTTGCGTTTTCTGAAACTGTTATCATTTTTATCCTTATTATTATACTTGTTGTATTTTTATCCTTATTTAGATTAAATCTAAAGTGGATACAAAAATACCTAAAAAATGGTATTTTAGCAAATATTATTGACGATTTTAAACAGCTTTTTTTATCGATTATAGACGATTTACTAGCGGAATTACAAAAGATTTGGCGCTATTTTAATAATTACTATACTTTTGCCTAATAATTTTTCAAAAACAGAATTGACTTTATGACAGATCTTAATAAGTAAAACGACACTTATTGCAAGGGGAAATCGCAGCAAACCTGGTTCCAAAAGGTTCGAAGAAAAAAAATTAATTTGAAAATATAACAAATGTTTTACTACAAAAACTGGGCGATAGTTGTGCCGATGGCAAATGAAGAGGACGATTTCAGGCCATTTATTGAAATGCTCAATTTTGTCATCAATGAGTTGAATCCGGGGAATGTTTACTTTGTAATTGATAAAGCATCAACAGACAAGACATTGGAATTGTGCCAGGCTCTTTCGGCTACAGATAGCCGATATGTGACTATCTGGGCACCTGAAAATAAAAATGTTGTGGATGCTTACGTTAGAGGATTACGCGCTGCTTATGAAGCAGGACATGATATTGTTGTAGAAATGGATGCCGGACTTTCACATGACCCGCGTGCTATACCAATGTTCCTTCGTGTATTAAACGAAGGGAATGAATGTGCTTTTGGAAGCCGCTTTATCAATGGTGGCTCGATGGGAGATTCTCCGTTTAAAAGAAGGATGCTCTCCAAAGTTGGAACTATTTTAGCAAATGTATTATTGGGAACTAAACTGCATGACATGACCTCGGGATACCAGGGGTTTCATCGTGACGTAGTTGGAAAGATCATCAATCATGATTTTAAATCAAAAGCTCACTTTTATCAAACCGAATTAAGATATCTGCTGCGCAAAAGAAGGATCTTTGAGGTGCCAATACATTACCAGGCACCATCACCACGGGTTTCAAAAAATGCAATAAAAAATGCCTATCAAACTTTATTTTATTATTTCTTTTTGAGATTAGCAGGAAAGAGGCCAACACTTTAATAACTGGCAATTTAACAATTTTGCAATTTATCAGTAGGCAATTAAACAATTAAAACAATTAAACAATTAACAAAATTGCCTACTGCAAAATTGTTAAATTGTTTCTTTAATTCTTAGAACATGTCCAAATCACTCATCATCACTTCCATTGCTAATGATAAACACCCTATTTTAAATTCGTTTGCGGTAGAATGTAAAAAGCGTAATCTTGAATTTATTGTGATCGGTGATACAAAATCGCCAAATGATTTTCAATTGGAAGGCTGCGATTTTTGGGGTATTGATAGGCAATCAACATTACCGTTTAACCTGGCAAAAATTACGCCTACAAAACATTATTCCCGAAAAAATTTGGGTTATCTTTTAGCTATTCAAAATGGAGCAACCGAATTAGTGGAAACAGATGATGATAATATCCCACGAGAAGAATTCTGGACCGATAAACAACGTGAAGTAAAAAGCCATGCCTTTGAAAATGCGGGCTGGGTAAATGTCTACCATTATTTTACAAAACATAAAATTTGGCCGCGTGGTTTTCCATTGGAAGAATTACAAAACAAACAAATTGAACTTAGCTCTTTAAAATACGATTCTGTAAATTGCCCTATTCAGCAAGGCTTAGCAGATGAAAATCCGGATGTAGATGCAGTTTACCGTTTAACCTATCCCCTTCCCATCGACTTTGAAATAAAGGCGAGATTAGCTTTGGGGAAAAACGCCTGGAGCCCTTTCAATAGTCAAAATACACATTGGTTCAAAGAGGCATTTGCATTAATGTATCTGCCATCTTATTGCAGTTTCAGGATGACCGATATTTGGCGCAGCTATGTTGCACAACGTATTTCCTGGGAATGTGGATGGAGCATTTTATATCACGAACCAACAGTTTGGCAACAACGTAATGAGCATAACCTGATGAAGGATTTTGAGGATGAGATCCCGGGGTATACCAACAATTTTAATATTTGTAAAGAGTTGCAAAGCCTTCAATTAAAGGCCGGACAAACAAATATTTACGAAAATTTAATTATTTGTTATCAAAAATTAATTGACATTAATGTTATTGGTAAAGAAGAAATGACTTTGTTGAAAGCTTGGATAAACGATATTAAGAAGTTGATATCATAGCCCCGAAAGCATCAACAAAAATCATATATTTGCTATTTACGGCATCGGTGTAATCTTTTGAAAATCTGTGTAATCAAATTATAGTAAAATGTCGCAATCATTCTCCATTCAGGTTGGAAAGTTTCTTTATAAAAATGCCTTTCCGTTATATAACCTGATATATCCCGTATTCAAGAGGAAACAGGATGCCAGGGAAATAAAACTTATCAGTTCTATTGTAAAGCCAGGTTTTAATATATTGGATATTGGTGCCAATATCGGTTTCTATACTCAAATTTTTTCCAATTTAGTTGGTCCTAATGGCAGCGTTCATGCTTTTGAGCCGGAAGCAACCAACTTCAATTATTTACAACAAAATTTGGGAACAAATAAAAATGTAAAACTGATCAACAAAGCTGTTTCCGATAAAACAGGTCCTATAAAAATTTATCTTTCTAAAATGTTAAATGTGGATCATCGCACTTACCCGGTTGATGATTACGCGGAAGTT
>JAZKBX010000328.1:0-1751 GCA_040388455.1 Bacteroidota bacterium | reverse complement strand
CAATAAAAGGGTGTGATCTCATCATCAAGAGTGTTTACTTTTTTACCTGCATTTATCGCTTTTCCATAACTGCCATCCGCATTTACTTTGCTATACCAAATATCCATTTTCCCTTCCCCACCAGGCCTGTTAGAGGAGAAAAACAACACTTCTTCGTCTCCCAAAAAACCAATTGCTGGCTGGGTATTCGTATAACCTTGTGCATTTATTTCAGCTGGCAATTTTTGCAAGGCTCCCCAATGGCCTGTTTTAAATTCGGAAAAATAAATTTCACAATTAAAATCCGTTGCGTTTTTCTGATCACAACGGGTAATATAAACTTTTGTATTATCCGCATTAAAAGCAGTGTTTGCATTGTGAACACCTTCTTTATTAAAAAGTGTGTCTAACTCTTTTGCTTTTTGCCATTTGATACTATCCTGAGTTGCGGTGTAAATTTTATTGTAATTAAGATTGTTTTTTTTATCGCGGTCTGTTGCATTCCGCAAGGATGAAAAGTATAAAACACTATCGAGCTGAATGGGGGCATACTCCGAAACCTTACTGTTTACGGATGTATCGAGATGAACAATATTGATACTTTTATCGGCACTTGCAATAAGTAAATTGGCATAATCACATGCCGCGACTTCCTGTATCGCTTTTTTTACAAAATAATCGTTTTTCTTTTTTTTGTTTTTCTTCGCGTATTTGTCAAACAATTTTTTTGCATCCTTATATTTCCCTTTGCTCTTTTTTATGGTTGCCAACCAAAAAGGGCATTCAGGATATAATTTTCCCTGTGCATCCGTTTTATATACTTTGTTATACCAATGGTCGGCAATATCAAAATCATAATTGAGCCTGCTTGCCTCAGCGTATTTATATTGTAATGCAATGTCGGTGGAGTCCTGTAAAATAGCCTGATTATAATAAATAGCAGCTCCAAAAAAATCATTATCGGCAAAAGCCTTATCACCATTCTCGATCAGCGTTTTTAGTTTTTGGGCATGGAGAGATGACAGGAGACAGGACATGTTAAATAAGATAAGGATGGTAAATGAGAAAAGAAATTTTCTCCTGTTAACACAATTACTTATTTTATTTTTATTACATTCTTTAAAAATCATAAACTACATATAAATTGGACAAACACGTTTTTTGGCAACAAAAGAGACTTCCTTTTTAAAAATATAGATCACCGAAATTTCAAATCCACCGCGATTATTGGTCGCTTCAGTGAGTTTCGAAGTATTTACATCATAACTAATGCCAACATTAAAACTTCTGTATTCCATATTTGCAGCGATAATAAATGCATCTTTTATCCGATAAAAACCTCCAAGAGAAAGAGCCGTTGTCATCCCATTAAAAGGTTGTAAATAGTATTTTCCAAACAAGCCTAAAACTGTTTCTTTGTATTTACCTTGTCGCTGGTACATGATACTTGGCACCAGATCTAATTGGTATGCGACAGGAAATTCTACAATACCATTAAGTGTTGTTTTTACATCCAGTCTGATATCTTTATCATTGAAAAAAGATTGTTTTGGCCTGTTCAAATGAAACGCGGAAGCACCAACACCAGCCTGCATCCGTTGCGATTTTTTCCACAAATAAGCTGCCCCTCCACCCATATCAAGATAGGTGATACGGGTTTTACTAAAGCTTTCGCCACTGCTTAATGCAGCATTATAATTGTCGCCATCGTATTGATTATCAAAAGTGAGTGCATTAATATTAAAACTTTTTGTTGTAAATCCGGGCTGAAC
>JAZKBX010000327.1:0-15945 GCA_040388455.1 Bacteroidota bacterium | reverse complement strand
CTGTTGTCTCGCCAGCGGTGGCGGTTACCGCCAACGCAACCTCAACAAATATTTGCCAGGGACAAAGCACAACGATCACTGCTTCTGCTTCAGGCGGCACTCCGGGGTATTCTTTTTTATGGAACACTTCCGAAACCACAGAGAGCATAACGGTTTCACCAATGGCAGATTCTACTTATACGGTTATTGTCACAGATGCTAATGGGTGCCAGGATACGGTCACTCTTCCAATAACAGTTCGTTCCAGCCCTGTAGTTGATTTTCAACCTGACAGTATCGGGTGTTCTCCTTTATGCGTGAACTTCCAGGATCTATCTACCATAGCAACAGGTATAAACCAGCAATGGTTCTGGGATTTTGGTGATGGTACGTTGAGTAACCTCACAAATCCTTTTCATTGTTTTGAAAATAACACGGTATATTCTCCGGTAACCTATACCGTAAAATTAACTGTAACATCAAATGATGGTTGTACCACTACCCTCATTAAGAATGATTATATTACTGTAAATCCTATCCCTGTTGCGGCATTTAATTATAGTCCGCAACCTGCAACAATATTAAGCCCTCTCATCTCTTTTCAAAATGAATCATTGGGAGCCAGTATCTGGCAATGGGATTTTAGTATTGGCCTGCAGGATAGTATTTCTACTTTACAACATCCATATTATACCTATAACGATACGGGACAATTTGAAGTTTCGCTGATAGTTAATAATATTTATTCCTGTGCAGATACCATTCAGAAAACCATTTTAATTGGCCTTGATTGGGTAATATACATCCCCAATGCATTTACACCTAATGGTGATGAAATTAATGATTCCTTTCCCGCAAAAGCGTATGGAATTATAGATTTTGAAATGCTTATTTTTGACAGGTGGGGTAACCTCATTTATCAAACAGATGACATCAGAAAACCCTGGGATGGAAAAGCAAATCACGGCAATGAATTAGCGCAGAGTGATGTGTATGTATATGTTGTTAAGGTCACTGATTTTAAAATGATAAAACACAAATACAGAGGAATTGTAACATTGGTAAGGTAGCTGAAAACAGAAGCTACATTGATATTGTAACATTTATAAAGAGAAAATTTCTACATGAAAAAAAAATTACTTGTTTTATTCTGGTTTATCAATTGTTTGTTTCCCATTGCTAATGGCTTTTCGCAATGTGTATCATACGATGTTCATGCCTGTATTGATGTTGTAGATTTACTTCATGTTCAGGGAAATCAGATGTGGTGGGTGCATCAGGGTGGTTCAAATCCGGGGCAGCATTCCAGCTGTTCAGGAGATGTATTGTCGGTCAATGGCACTCCCTGGGGAAACTGGAGCACCCCTTTCACACTTGCAGGTGTTACCGAATGTATGGACATGACCTCCACCGTTACACAATGCTCCAATGTTTGCGCTTTGGTGCAGGCACCAACCGGAAGTAACGGCTGGGAAACGATCTATAGATTTGATGACAGCGGCCCTTCCGCGGCTCATAATTATAAAATTAATTTTACGTATTGTCCAACCGCAATAACCCCTACACTTACATTCACTATTAGCGCTCCCGCATGTGCCGGAAATAATATCGTCTTCACTTACACCGGCACTGCAGGAAGCACAGCGGTTTACAACTGGGATTTTGGTGATGGTACACCACATAGTGCTGATCAAAGTCCGAGTCATATTTATGCAAGCCCCGGAACATATAATGTTTCAATGGATATAACCGACTGCGGAGTAACTACCGGACCAACAGTAGTTGGCGTAACGGTGTCAACACCTCCAACTTCTACATTTACAGTTACATCTCCTGTTTGTATAGGAACAAACTCTACTATCACATACACAGGCACTGGTGCATCAGGTGACGCCTATACCTGGGATTTCGATTCAGGTACTATTGTTTCCGGCTCCGGTCAAGGGCCATATACCGTTAACTGGTCAAGTGCAGGAACAAGAATCATAACGCTTTCGGTGGATGCAAACGGCTGTGTTTCACCGCTTACAACCGATTCGGTAATTGTTAGTCCAACACCCGTTTCTACTTTCACGGCTCCTGCCGGAAAATGCCTGGGAGGCAATAGTTTCAGCTTTACTGCAGGTGGAAATTTTTTATCAAACTCTACTTTCCTCTGGACCTTTGCAAATGCTTCGCCAGCTACATCCATTTTACAAAATCCTGTTGGAATTGTTTTTTTAACACCGGGCTATCATACTGTTAGTATGACGTTTGTTAAGGATGGTTGTGTAAGCAATACATATGTGGATTCGGTGCTTATTTATCCTATGCCTGTTGCGGACTATAGTGTTGGTGATGTTTGTTTAAACCAGGCAATGAATTTTAATGATTCGTCAACTGTTTCAAGCGGAACTGTTTCAAGCTGGTCATGGAATTTCGCTGATGGCAGCCCATCAGGAAGCACTCAGAATACTACTCATACATATTCAAATCCAGGTTCCTACCCGGTTTCTCTGATCGTTACTACCAATAATGGTTGTAAAGACACATTAATAAAAAGTGCTGTGGTTCATCCCCCTCCTGATGCGAAATTCGGAACAACAAATGTTTGTTTAGGAGCAAATACGTTGTTTGCCGACCTATCAACCATTCCTGCAACAGATACGATAGAATCCCGGACATGGAATTTGGGCGATGGTACTCCTCTTATTACAACTCAAAATGTTTCCCACCTGTATGCTGCCGTGGGTTCGTATACGGTCCAATTATTAACGATCTCCAATTTCGGTTGTTCCGATTCTGTTACTAAAATAGTTATTGTTAATCCAAATCCTACCGTATCATTTACTGCAAATGATACTACCGGATGTGAACCTTTATGTGTTTCTTTTCAAAATTTATCTTCTGTAAGTCAGGGCGATAATATTCAATGGCAATGGAGTGTGGGTGATGGGAGCCCCATAATTAGTTCTCAATCTTTCGATCATTGTTACACCAATGATTCTGTGTTTGCCACAAATTTTTTCAATGTTACTTTAACAGTTACCTCCGATAGCGGATGCGTTAGTATATTATCTAAAAACAATTTTATTACCGTATATCCCAATCCTATTGCCTCTTTTACAGCCCTACCGGAAACAACAACTATTATAGATCCTGTTATTTCCATCACAGATCTATCTGTTGGAGCTGTTAATTGGATCTGGGATTTTGGTGATCTTACAACTTCGTCCTTAAATAATCCGGCCCCACACACTTATGGCGACACCGGTACTTACCTGATAACGCTTATTACATCCACTCAATTTAATTGTTTAGATACGGCATCTCAAACCATAAGTATAGAAAGTGACTTTGTGTTTTCTATTCCAAATGCATTTACACCGGATGGTGATGGAATCAACGACAACTTTTCAGGCAAAGGAGTTTTTATAAAAGAATTTAAAATGAATATTTTTGATCGTTGGGGAAATATGATCTTTGTTTCTGAAGATATAAATAAACCCTGGGATGGAAAGGCTAACAAGGGAAAAGAAATTGCATTGGCAGATGTGTATATTTATTCAATTACAGCAACTGATTTTAAAAACCGGAAACACAATTACAAAGGGATCGTTTCATTGATAAGATAAATCGACACAAACGAATGAAACAACTTTTATTTTTTATATTATTCACCTTCTATAGTTTGTCTTTTTTTGCGCAAACTGAGATCTCCGGTAACGGAATTGATGATGATAGTGATGGCTTGATTGATTGTGCAGATCCTGATCTGGCAACTTTAAACCAATGTTATGTTTGCGGTTATAATTCAACCGCCTGGAAAACAGTATTGCCTGAATTAGGCTATAATAGAGGTATTGCAGTAAAATATACAGGGTTTGATCAGCATTTTATTATACCTGCAGGAGTAACTTCAATAAAAGTTAAAGCCTGGGGAGCCGGTGGTGGTGGTGGTTATGTTGCTGCGTATGGTTTTGGGGCTGGAGCTGGAGGCTTCACTGTTGACGAGTTTATAACTTCTCCCGGTGAAACGTACGTTGTAATTTCCGGTGAAGGAGGTTGGGCTACAAGGGCCGAAAATCAAACAGCAAGATCAACTTATGGTTTTGGAGGCAGCGGAAATTCTATGGCATCAGCAAGTACTTCCGAAACCGGTTCTGGTGGCGGATTAAGTGGAGTGTTCTTTTCAACCGTTACTCAGGCTAATGCAAGGGTTATAGCAGGTGGTGGAGGCGGTATGGCAGATGCTAATGGGTTAGATGAAACGTCCGGTGGTAATGGCAATGGTCCTTTATCAGGAGGGTATTTACCATTAACAGGGCAAAATGCAATTACAAATTCTACAGGTTTTGGCGGTGGCGGTGGTGGGTATGTTGGAGGTATTTCAGGGATAAGCAGGTTTTCGTTTTCCGGCCACCTTCCGGAAGACTTTGCAGATGGCGGTGAAGGTGGTTCTGGCTTTAAATATACTTCGGGGGGATTTGTTAAGTTTACATCGGAGCTAAATATTTATCCACCAGATATGACCGATGTTCACTATATTTCAGGAGCAGGAGTGGGGAACGATTATGATATGACGGTTGGTGCTGTTGGCGATATAAAAACAGGTGGCGATGGTTTAGTGGTAATACAATGGTTTGAACCAATAGACGATTTAACAATAAGTGCAAGCAAAGACAGCATTTGTAATGGTGATACGTTAACACTCACTGCAAATGGTCAGTCAAATTATTTATGGTCCCCGGCAATAACTTTAAGCAGTGATACTGCAAAAACAGTTATCGCATCACCGATCACCGATATCACTTATCAGGTGATCTCTAATTATAATAATTGTAAGGATACTGCGCAAATACAAATTGTTGTTCATCAATTACCTACCCTATCGCTCAGCCCCAGCTCATCCGTTTGTATTGGAGATTCCGTGCAAATAAATGCCGGTGGTGCATTTACTTATTCATGGTTGCCAATTGCAGGACTGAATGCACCTTCAGGAACAACTGTAATTGCCGGCCCTCTGATCACTACCGAATATTTTGTTACCGGCACAGATATTAATAATTGTTCCGTTACAGACAGCCTGAAAATAACGGTAGACTCATTACCAATAGCCTCAATAACCGGTAATGCAAGTATTTGTAATGGTGATAGCACTACACTTACTGCATCTGGTGGTGGAACGTATTTGTGGAGCACGGGAGCCACCACAACTGCAATTTCGGTATCGCCTTCTTCACCTGCAACTTATTCAGTTATTGTAAAAAACAGTAACGATTGCATTGGCAGCGCTTCAATAAATGTTGATGTTCATCCGCTACCGGTTCCTCAATTTTCTGTTGCCAATGTATGTGTTGGAAGCTCTGTAATGTTCATTAATTTATCAACAATTAATTCTCCAGAGACGATACAAGCCTATTCATGGGACTTTGGTGATGGAAGTCCATTAAATAATACTCAAAGTCCTTCTTACCTTTTTGCTTTGGACAGTTCTTATAGTGTACAATTACAAGCAGTTTCCAATTTCGGCTGCTCCGATTCCATCATTAAAATAGTAACAATAAATCCTAAACCAATGGTAAATTTTACCGCTGACGACACGGCCGGGTGTGCATTGTTATGCGTTTCCTTCCAGGACTTATCGTCCGTTAACACAGGAAATAATTTTAGCTGGCTCTGGGATTTTGGTGATGGAAGTGCAACAAGCAATACTACAAATTCCAATCATTGTTATAGCAACAACTCTTCCCCAGTTTTTTTTAATGTAACATTAACGGTTACTTCCGATAGTGGATGCGTTAGTACTCTTTCTAAAATTAATTACATCTCGGTTTATCCTAACCCTACAGCAGAATTTTCTACAGCCAACGTTTGTGCAGGAACCGCGGTATCATTTACTGATTTGTCAAGCATCCCTGTTAACACCACTATACAGTCCTGGACCTGGAATTTTGGAGATGGCAGTTTAGTTCACTCCGGCCAATCTGTTCCTGGTGGCCATTTGTATGCTACTGCAAATGATTATAATGTTGAGTTGGTGATCGTATCCAATTTTGGCTGTTTGGATTCTACCACAAAACCGGTTACGGTAAACCCAAATCCTGTTGTGAATTTTAGTTCAAGCGATACGGTTGGATGCGAGCCTTTGTGTATTTCTTTTCAAAATTCATCTTCTGTTCTCACCGGTGTTAATGTTCAATGGGCATGGAATGTTGGAGACGGCAGCCCGGGAACAACTTCCCAATCTTTCGACCATTGTTATATCAATGATTCTGTAGGTTCGCCTAATTCTTTTAATGTTACATTAACGGTTACTTCCGATAGTGGTTGTGTTACAACGTTGCCTAAAAACAATTACATCACTGTATACCCCAATCCTGATGCGAGTTTCATTGTTGAGCCTCAAGCAATGACCATTACTAACCCTGTTATTTCAATTACTGATCTATCCACAGGAGTTGATCATTGGAATTGGAATTTTGGCGATGGTTCTGATACTTCCTCTGTTTATAATACATCCTCATATACTTATGCTGATACCGGCACATACACATTAATACTGATCACATCCACTCAATATAATTGTGTTGATACGGCATATCAAACTATTGTTATTGAACCTGACTTTGTATTTTATATTCCTAATGCATTTACACCGGATGGAGATGGTATAAATGATAGCTTTTCAGGTAAAGGCATTTTTATAAAAAAATACGAGATGACTATTTTTGATCGCTGGGGTAATTTAATTTACAAAACCGATGATATTGATAAACCATGGGATGGAAAAGCAAATAGAGGTAACGAAATTGCGCAAAAAGACGTATACGTTTATGTTGTAAAACTTACCGATTTTAAAAATAGAGATCACGCCTACAATGGGATTGTTACATTGGTGAAATAGATCATGATTGCTGTATGATTTATGCTTCACCAACGGGTTAATTAATAAATGTTCTAAGTAATGGGCACACGATTAAAAATATTATTTTTTTACACTTTTTTTATACTAAGTTTTACATCTGCTATTTTTGCACAGGGTGAAGCCAATATTTGGTATTTTGGGGTTAATGCCGGACTTGATTTTAACACAGATCCGCCTACGCCACTTACCGATGGCGTACTTAGCACTTCGGAGGGGTGTGCATCTGTAGCGGATAAAAATGGCACATTGGTATTTTATACGGATGGTATAACTGTCTGGAATAAAAATCATGTGGCAATGCCCAATGGAACAGGCTTGTTTGGTAATCCTTCTGCAACTCAATCGGCTATTATAGTTCCTTACCCTGGCACCTATAACTACGGAAGCAAGCGTTTTGATAAATATTTTATTGTTACAGTTGAAAGTGTTGGCGGCCCCAATGGTGTACGTTATTCTGAAGTAGATATGACGTTGAATGGCGGGCTGGGAAGTGTAACAGCAGTTAAAAACGTACATCTGTATGGTACAACTACTACAGAAAAAATATGTGTTGCACAACACTCCAATAACTGTGATTTTTGGGTAATAGGAAAGCCTGTTGGAACGCCTAATTATCACGCTTATGCCATAACATCTGCCGGTTTTAACAATACACCTGTTATTAGCCCTGTTGGTCCAACAATGGATGCTCATTTGGGCTCATTAAAGTCATCGCCAGATAGCAAAATAGTCACAGCCACGCATGGTTCGGTGCCCAATGGGTTATATGTGTATGATTTTAACAATACCACCGGCATTTTGAGTACTAAGTTTTCGGATTCTTCACCCGGTGGTTATTCATACAGTCAGGAATTTTCACCTGATAACAAAATACTCTATTATGCTTTATTGAACAACTCAAACATTTATCAGTACGATTTAACAGTGGCAAATAATGCTGCGTTTTTGGCGTCCAGGCAGATCATTGGCACTACAGCTAACACTACAGGTTATAAAATGTGCGCCCTGCAGATTGCTCCCAATGGTAAAATATATGCTGCTTTACACGGAAAAACCTCTTTAGGGGTGATTAATAATCCGAATATATTGGGTACAGGTTGTGGATATGTGGATATGCAACAAAGTTTGGGTGGAAGATCATCAACATTAGGTTTGCCGGCAATTGTTACCAGCCTGATCCGGCCTGTAAATAAAATAGTTGCAAGCGACAGTTGTGTAAAACGATTCGTACAGTTCGGATTGCTGGATACATTTAAAATAGTGAGTTATGATTGGCGATTTGCATTACTTACAACTCCCAATGTATTGATCGGAACTGCATCGGTTTACAATCCGGTTATGCAATTTGATAGTGCGGCAGATTACCTGGTAACTGTTATTAATCACTATGCCTGTTACACAGATACTATTATTGATACACTCAGCATATTGCCCTTGCCTGTTATTTCTCTTGACCCTTCTAATATAAGCTGCTTCGGCTTGAATGACGGAGCAATAACTGCCGCAGGTTCGGGCACAACGGCTCCTTATACCTATGCATGGAGCAATACATCTACGACAGCAGTAATAACAGGTTTGGCCCCGGTAAAGTATATAGTAACTGTAACAGATATAAAGGGCTGCACATCGCAAGACAGCACTGTGATCACAAGTCCGGCTGCTGCACTAAGTATCGACAATACTTTTATTGATCACGTCAAATGTTTTGGAGATGCCACCGGAGATGCCACTATTATTGCCATAGGCGGCACACCACCTTATTCTTATAGCTGGAACAGCACACCTGTTCAAACTACCCAACAAGCCACTGCGCTTATACAAGGCAGCTATACCTGCACTGTAACTGATTCGAATTTGTGCACGGTTACTCAAAACGTTACAATAACAGAATCAACCATACTAATAACAAACATTACAAACTCACTTTCACTTTGCCAGGGAAACAGCGGCAGCTTAAACTCAACAAATACAGGTGGAACCGGCTCTTATAATTATAGCTGGCAGCCGGCAGGCTTAACCACTCAGAACATAATTTTTTCTCCTACTATTACCGCAAATTATGTTTTAACAGTAACGGATCAAAATAATTGTATTGCAAAAGACAGTAGTATAGTTTACGTAAATCCTAATCCTGTGGTGAACTTTGGAGCATCTGTAGTATGTGTGGGGGATACCTCTATGTTTACAGACAGTACTACTATCACCAGCGGTACTGTTGATACTTATACCTGGACTTTCGGGCAAGGGACGGCAGGTTCAATTTTACAAAACCCTACGTATTTGTATTCTGCTTGCAATACCTATACTGTTAGTCTCACAGCAATATCTGACAGCGGATGTACTTCTTCCAGCACCAAACCGCTAAACGTTTATTGTCTTCCGGTAGCAGCTTTTACTGTCAATAATGTTTGTGATTACTCACAAGCTGTTTTTCAAAACACTTCAACAGGCACTTCTTCATATAGTTGGGATTTTGATCATAATACGGGAATTGATGATACATCGTTTTCGCCAACACATACCTACTCTCCGGGTAGCTATGATATTCAATTAATGGCCATTACAGATCATGGATGCAAGGACAGTGTGCTTCATACAATAGATGTTTATGCCAAGCCCCTTGCAGCTTTTAGCGCTGATAGTGTTTGTTTAACTAATCTTACTCAATTTACAAATCTTTCAACGGTTGCAGCTCCTGAAAATATTAACGGCTGGTGGTGGGATTTTGATTACAATACCAGTATTGACGCAAGCATTCAGAGCCCAGGTAAATTATATGCTCAGGCGGGAACATATACTGTTTTTCTGAAAGTAATTACCGGCAATGGATGTTTAGATAGTGTTATTAAAAATGTGATCGTTTACCCTCCCCCTGATGCACAGTTTTCTACTGCAAATGTTTGTGATGGAAACACTGTCCAGTTTGCTGATATTTCTACTATTCAAGGTGCCAATCTGATTGATTCATGGACATGGGACTTTGGTGATAGCAGTTCGTTAAATACAAATCAAAACACTTCCCACCTCTATACTTCTGCCGGTTCTTATACTGTGGAGCTATTGGCTGTTTCTAACTTCGGATGTGAGGATTCTATTGTTAAAACTGTAACCGTTAATCCAAATCCGGTAGTAAATTTTAATGCAAATGATACGATAGGTTGTGAACCATTGTGTGTTTCTCTTTTAAATTCATCATCTATTACAACCGGTAGCATTGCCCAATGGTTATGGGTTTTTGGCGATGGAAGCTCAGCAACGATCTCACAGGATCTGTTACATTGCTACAGTACTGAATCTGTATTTTTGCCCAACCTTTTCAGTGTTACGGTAACAGCCACTTCCGACAGTGGATGCGTAAGTACGGTTACTAAAAATAATTACATTACTGTTTATCCCGCCCCAGATGCGAGTTTCACAGTTCAGCCTCAAACAACATCTATTACAAACCCTGTTATTTCAATTGCTGATCTATCCACAGGAGCCGATTTTTGGAATTGGAATTTTGGTGATGGTTCTGATACTTCTTCTGTCTCAAGTCCTGCTCCTTATACGTATGCTGATACTGGCACATACATAGTAACACTGATCACATCCACTCAATACAATTGCATTGATACGGCCTATCAAACTGTAATTATTGAACCCGATTTTTTATTTTATATTCCTAACGCATTTACACCGGATGGAGATGGAATAAATGATAGCTTCTCAGGCAGAGGCATTTTTATAAAAGAATTTAAAATGAGTATTTTCGACCGTTGGGGGAATATGATTTTCGTTTCGGATGATATTGATAAACCCTGGGATGGAAAAGCAAATCATGGTGGAGAAATTGCACAGGCTGACGTATATGTTTATGTTGTAGAAGCGATTGATCTAAAAGATAGGAAACATAAGTATAAAGGGATTGTAACCTTGTTGAAGTAATGCGTAAAGGGTTTTATTTTTGTATTAATGGCAGGAAAGAAATTATATTTTATTTTTATCTTATTTTCATTTAGAATGTTTTCACAAGTAAACCTTGTGCCAAATTTTTCTTTTGAAGACACGATTACTTGCCCTTCTGGATTAAATCAGATATATAATGCTATAGGATGGTCAAATCCATCTAATTCAATAAATTCAAATTCTGATTATTTTAACTCTTGCAATTCAGGTTTTTTAAGCACACCTGCAAATGCTTTTGGTTATCAAAACACAAAAACAGGAAATGGGTATGCCGGATTTTATGCTTTCAACTTGGCTTTTCCAAATGCTTACGAATATATTGAAACGATGTTGGCGGATACATTGAAAAAAGATACAGTTTATTGTGTTTCACTTTATTTAAGTTTATCAGAAATATCAGGTTATTGTACAAATAATATTGGGATTTATTTTTCTAATAATTTGGTTACTACTACTACTGAAATTATACTGGTTACACCCCAGCTAATAAACACAATAGTTGTTTTATCTGATAAAGATGAATGGATGAAAGTGGAGTGGCAATACACTGCATTGGGTGGAGAAAAATACATTACAATTGGTAATTTTAACAGTACAGGAACATCAGATACTGTGTATGTAGGTGGAAGTGTTCCAGATGGATCGTATTACTACATAGATGATGTATTTGTAGGTAAATGTGAAGATAATACAACTACAAATATTACAATTCCCAATATTTTTACACCTAACAATGATGGTATAAATGATGTTTTTAAAATTGCAAGTCAAAATATAACAAGTCTTAATTGTAAAATTTATAACCGTTGGGGGATTTTAGTACGTGAATTAACAAAAATAAATGAGGCTTGGGATGGGCTTACTACCAGTGGAGTAAAATGTGAAAATGGTGTATATTATTATGTAGTTACAGCAAGGGGCGAGGATGGCAAAGAGTATGATGAGAAGGGTTTTGTGTCTTTGGTAAAATAGATTTTTTTGTTTGAAAATTTTTAAAAAATCTAAACAATACTCATTAAATTAGATAAACCAATTCCTGGAAAACTTATAATAAGTGCCCAGGAAATTGCATTTGTGAAGGCATAATACCCTCTATTCTTCAATCGCTTGCACTCCCGGCAAATTCCCACTTTCAATATACTCAAGTAAAGCCCCACCACCGGTAGACACATAACTAACATCTTTCACCAGGTTATATTTATTGATGGCTGCAACGGAATCCCCTCCGCCAATTAAAGAATACGCTCCTTTTTTTGTTGCCACAACAATGGCTTCAGCAATGGCTTTGGTGCCATGCTCAAAATTGTCCATTTCAAAAACACCCATTGGGCCATTCCATAAAATAGTTTTTGAATTGTAAATTACTTCAGCAAATATTTTTTCTGATTCAGGGCCAATATCTAAACCCATAAAGCCATCAGGTATGGCGTTGATATCAACAGTTTGTTTGTTTGCATCGTTTGAAAAAGCAGAAGCGGCAACAGTATCAACAGGGATAAAAATATTTACACCTTTTGCTTTTGCATCTTTTATTATTTTTAAAGCAATGTCCAGTTTATCTTCTTCCACTAAGGAACTACCCACTTTTCCGCCTTGAGCTTTGATAAATGTATAGGCCATTCCTCCACCGATAATAAGATTATCAATTTTATCCAGCAGCTTATCAATAATTAAAATTTTACCGGAAACCTTTGCACCACCCATAATAGCAGTAAATGCTTTCTCGGATTTATTTAATACCTTATTGATGTTCGCGATTTCGTTGGCCATTACATAGCCGAATACTTTATCGTTAGGGAAAAATTTGGCAATGATAGTAGTAGAGGCATGTGCACGATGCGCGGTACCAAAAGCATCATTTACAAATACATCGCCCAACGAAGCCAGTTCATGGGCAAAGGATTCTGTACCTGCTGTTTCTTGTTTATAAAAACGAAGATTTTCTAATAAAAGAACTTCACCTGCTTTAAGCTCTTTTGCCATGGATTTGGCCTCTGCACCAATACAATCCGGGGCAAATGATACAGGAGTATTTAATAATTTACTTAAATGTGGTACAATGTGTTTTAATGAAAATTTTTCTTCAAAACCATCTTTAGGCCTTCCTAAATGCGACATTAAAATAACGGCACCGCCATCATTCAGGATCTTTTTGATGGTAAGCGTGGCTGCACTGATCCTTGTATCATCAGTGATGTTATATTGAGCATCGAGAGGTACATTAAAATCAACACGTACTACTGCCTTTTTTCCCTTGAAATTATAATTGTCAATTGTTTTCATTTTTTTAAATGATTTTAAAGAAATAAATTTTACAATTTCGTAATTGGCAGTAGGCAATTGTTTAAATTGAATAATTGCCTACTGCTAAATTGTAGAATTTATTTATTCATTTATCAAAGCATCCATTGTAGAATATTTTTTCATGTAAGCACCGGCTGTATCAACCATATCAGAAGAACCGATAAATAAGGGAGTGCGTTGGTGAAGTTCCTTAATATCTAATTCCATGATTCTGCGAAATCCGTCAGTGGCTTTACCTCCGGCTTGTTCAATAATAAAGGCCAACGGATTGCATTCATATAATAAACGTAATTTTCCTTTTGGTGATTTTGCAGTAGTCGGATAAATGTAAACACCACCTGTGATCAGGTTACGATGAATGTCAGCAACACCGGATCCAATATAACGTGATGAAAACGGACGATTTGTTGCATCATCTTCTTCCTGGCAATATTTTAGGTATTTTTTTACTCCGTCAGGGAAATGTACGTAGTTACCTTCATTGATGGAATAAGTTGTGGCGGTTTTAGGGGTTTGCATATTAGGGTGGGATAAACAAAACTCTCCGATAGAAGGGTCTAATGTAAAGCCATTAACTCCTTTACCTGTAGTGTACACCATCATGCAGGAAGATCCATAAATTACATATCCTGCTGCTACCTGCTCAGTGCCACGTTGAAAGAAGTCTTCGTTTGTTCCCGGTCCTGTAAGTGATGTTCTGCGATAGATCGAAAAAATAGTACCTACAGAAACATTCACATCAATATTGGATGAACCATCCAAAGGATCAATGGCCACAACATATTTCGCATTTTTCGACATTTCATTATTAATAATAATGATGTCTTCATTTTCTTCAGAAGCAATAGCACAACATTCGCCACCTACGCTTAATGCAGCAATAAATTGTTCATTTGCAAATACATCCAGTTTTTTTACATTTTCGCCCTGAATATTTATTTCACCTGCATCCCCCAAAATATCAGCTAATCCGGCTTTGTTTACTTCACGGTTCACAATTTTTGAGGCAATTCCAATATCACGTAAAAGTCTTGATAATTCACCTTTAGAGAATGGGAAGTCAGCCTGTTTTTCAATTATAAATTGTCCTAGTGTTTTTACCCTGCTCATTGTTTTATGTGTTTGAATTTACGCAAATGTCGTGTTAATTTTGTGATAATGAAAATGATAAATGTCACATAGTCCTTCAAAGATTTAAATATCTTTGCTACTTGAGTAGATAAAGGGAATAAACAGGTTATTTACCACACCAGAACCTGCCGGATAGCCATCTCCAGTTGAAAAGGGGAGGCGTTGAGGTAAAAAAATATTTATGTATGACCATTTCGGTAAGAAAAGGAGTTAAATCAGACTTGTCAGCGGCTTTGGGTTTAATAAAAGAGTTGGCTTTATATGAAAAAGCACCTGACGAAGTAATTGTTACCATTGAAGATATGGAACGTGATGGATTTGGCGAAAATCCTGTTTTTAATTTTTTTGTTGCTGAGGTGGATAGGGAAATTGTGGGCATTGCACTTTATTACGTGAAATATTCTACCTGGAAAGGCAAATGTATTTTCCTGGAAGATATAATTGTAACGGAACAATACAGAAAACATGGTATTGGAAAAAAATTGTTTGATGAGGTGGTAAAGGTTTCGAAAGAACTGAATGTTCAGAGGTTGGAATGGCAGGTATTGGACTGGAATGAACCTGCAATCCGGTTTTACGAAAAAATAAATTCAAACTTAAACAAAGAATGGATTAACTGTAAGTTGACCAAAGAACAAATAGTACAGTATCAGTAGGCAATTATTACAATTAAACAATTATGCAATTTTACAGTAGGCAATTAAAAAACAAGAAATTAAATATGTTGGAACAATAATTAATTGTTCTTTAAAATATATCAATAAAAAATAGAGATTAACTTTTTGCAATTACCAGGTATAAAATTGCCTACTGCAAAATTGAATAAATTGAATAATTGAAAATGAAAGTATTTAAATTCGGGGGAGCATCGGTTAAAGATGCAGAAGCTGTAAAAAATGTTGCAACTATTTTAAAACAATATCCTAACCAAAATATTGTGGTTGTATTGTCGGCAATGGGCAAAACTACCAATGCATTAGAACGATTAACCAATGCGTATTTTTTTTCGGGGGAAAATAAAACAGCCGAAACGGAAAACGCTGCAGTAGTTTTAGAAGAAATAAAAAAGTATCATTTTGATATTATAGAACAATTGTTTCCCGATAAAAATCATTCGATATACAATGAAATTAATAATGCATTTGTTGAGTTGGATTGGGCAATTGAAGAAGCCCCTTCTCACAGTTACGACCATGAATATGATCAGATCGTAAGCATTGGTGAAATTGTTTCTACAAAAATTGTAAATGCATATTTAAATCAAGCCGGCATTAAAAGTAAATGGCAGGATGTCAGGGATTTTATTCAAACAGATAATACCTACCGCGAAGGCAATGTGGATTGGGAACTTACACAACGTCTCTCTCAAAGCCTCGCCACAAGCGAAGGAATCACCGTAACTCAGGGATTCATTGGTGGTACTTCCGAAAATTTCACTACTACATTAGGTCGTGAAGGTTCTGATTATACTGCTGCTATTATAGCATTTACAACCAATGCAGAGAGTGTTACTATCTGGAAAGATGTACCCGGGGTTTTAAATGCCGATCCTAAATGGTTTGCTGAAACAAAAAAAATTGAACATCTTTCCTACCACGATGCAATTGAGTTAGCTTATTACGGGGCCACTGTTATTCATCCCAAGACGATAAAACCACTACAAAATAAAAAAAGAT